>NCFZ01000014.1 GCA_002281415.1 Burkholderiales bacterium 28-67-8
GGCCAGCGTGGCGTAGTCGCCGGGGATGGTGTCGCGGTCGTATTCCTTGGCCTTGGCGACCACGCGCTCGGTCATGGCGGCGATGCCGGCCATGAAGGTCTCGCGGCTGAGCTTGCCCTTTTCCATCTCGGCGAGCTGGAACTCCCAGTTGCCGGTGAGTTCGGGCTTGGTGAGTTCTTCGACCTGCAACCCGCGCAGCAGCGTCATCAGCTGGAAGGCCTTGGCAGTGGGGATCAGCTCGCGGCCCTCGCGCACCATGTACTTCTCGAGGATCAGCCCTTCGATGGTCTGCGCGCGGGTAGCTGGCGTGCCCAGGCCCTTCTCGGCCATCGCCTCGCGCAGCTCGTCGTCATCGATCAGCTTGCCCGCGCCTTCCATGGCGCTGAGCAAGGTGGCCTCGGTGTAGCGCGCAGGCGGCTTGGTCTTGAGCGGGTTGACGTCGACGCTTTCGGTTTGCACCAGCTCGCCGGGTTGCACCGACACCAGATTGGCGTCGTCTTCCTGCGCCTCGCGGCCGTACACCGCCAGCCAGCCCGGCTTGACCATCACCTTGCCGTTGGTCTGGAAGCTGAACTTCTTGCCCGCCGCGGCCACGGTCGAGATGCGGGTGGTGACCATGAACTCGGCCGGCGGATAGAACACCGCCAGGAAGCGCTTGACCACCATGTCGTAGAGCTTGGCCTCGATCTCGGTGAGGCTCTTGGGCGCCTGCAGGGTCGGGATGATGGCGAAGTGATCCGACACCTTGGCGTTGTCGAAGATGCGCTTGTTGGGCTTGACCAGCCCGTCGTTGAGCGCCTTGCGGGCGTGGCCCGACAGCGCGCGAAGCGGGCCGGGCAACTCCTCGTCAGCGAGCATCGCCATGGTTTCCTTGACCACCGGCAGGTAGTCCTCGGGCAGCGCCTTGCTGTCGGTTCGCGGGTAGGTCAGCACCTTGTGCTTTTCGTACAGCGCCTGCGCGATGGACAGCGTGGTCTTGGCGCTGAAGCCGAAGCGCGAATTGGCCTCGCGCTGCAAGGTGGTCAGGTCGTACAGCGTGGGCGCGCTTTGTGAGCTGGGCTTGGCTTCTTCGGTGACGCTGGCGGGCTGGCCGCGCACGGCTTGCGCGATGGCCTGCGCATCGGCCTCGTCCCACACCCGGTCGGCGCGCAGCTCGGCGTCGTCGGGGTTCTTCTTCCAGGCGGTGTCGAACCACTTGCCTTCGTATTCACCGGCCGTGGCGGCAAAGCTCGCCTTGATCTCCCAGTAGGGGCGCGACACGTGCTTGCGGATCTTTTCCTCGCGCTCGACGACCACGCTCAGCGTGGGGGTCTGCACGCGGCCCACGGTGGTCAGGAAGAAGCCGCCGTCGCGCGAATTGAACGCGGTCATGGCGCGCGTGCCGTTGATGCCGACCAGCCAGTCGGCCTCGCTGCGGCTGCGTGCGGCGTCGGACAGGCCGAGCATGTCGGCGTCGCTGCGCAGCTTGTCGAAGCCGTCGCGGATCGCCTGCGGCGTCATGCTTTGCAGCCACAGTCGCTGGATGGGCTTGGGCGCCACGGTCTTCTTCTCGTTGACGCCGGCGTACTGAACGATCAGCCGGAAGATCAACTCGCCTTCGCGGCCCGCGTCACATGCGTTGATGAGTGCCGTCACGTCCTTGCGCTTGACCAGCTTGACGACCGCGGCGAGCCGCGACTTGGCCTTGTCGATGGGCGCCAGGCCTTGATCTCCACCAGGTGACCCACGGCGGAGGTGACGACATAGCGGTCGTTTTCGAAGTGATCGGCTTGCTTGTCGAACTTGCCGGCCACCGGCGTGAGCGCACGCACGATGTCCTGGGCCACGCTGGGCTTCTCGGCAATGATCAAGGTCTTGGTCATGTTTCTTTTCGCAGGGAAAGGCTCTACCGCTACAGGATCGTGTGGCCCATCGCAGGCCACACGCGTCTCTACAATCTGTCGACTCGCGCGCACACACGCACGCCCAGGCACGCACACACACGCGCGCACCCACCAATTCAATGTACCCAAAGACGCCGATGAAGCAAGTGGTCGCGCTCAAGACCCCCCGCCCTTCGCCGCGTCGTCGCGTTCAGGTCAGGCGCAGCACGGTGCACGGCCGTGGTGTGTTCGCGTTGACCGAGATCGCCGCAGGTGAGCTGATCATCGAATACACCGGCGAGGTCATCGACTGGCCCGAGGCGCTGCGCCGCCATCCGCACGACCCGAGCGACCCGAACCACACCTTCTATTTCAGCCTCGAGGGCGGACGGGTGATTGATGCCAATCATGGTGGCAACAGTTCGCGCTGGATCAACCATGCGTGCGAGCCCAACTGCATCGCCGACGAGACCGACGGACGGGTGTTCATCCGCGCGCTGCACCCGCTGAACCCGGGCGACGAGTTGTTCTACGACTACGGCCTGGTGCTTGACGAGCGGATCACCGCCAAGCTGAAGAAACAGTACGCCTGCTGCTGCGGCGCCGCGAGCTGCCGCGGCACGATGCTCGGGCGCAAGAAGCCATGAGCGAGACGACCGGTCACGCGCTCGAGTGGAACGCCGAGCGGCTGTACCACCAGCTGTCGCAATGCGTGCCCAACCTGGGCGTCGAGGTGCTCGCGCAGATCGGCTCGACCAACACCGCGCTGCTCGAGCGTGCCCGCGTGGCCAACCGGTTGTCGGGCGAGGTCGATCTGGACGCGCTGCGCCGTCGCCCGGAGGGCGTGTCCTTCGGACGCCGCGACGCCGACTACCAGCCGTGCCTGCTGGTGGCCGAGCACCAGACCCACGGCCGCGGACGGCAAGGCCGCGGCTGGCAGGCCGCGCCGGGTGCATCGCTGACGTTCTCGCTGGCCATGGCGCTGGGGCCGACCGACTGGTCGGGCTTTTCGCTGGCCGTGGGCGTGGCGCTGGCCGAAGCACTCGACCCCACCGCCGGCCGCGATGCCAGCGGAGCCGCCACAGGGCGCCCCTGGATCGGCATCAAGTGGCCCAACGACCTGTGGCTGATGCCGCCGCGCGGTGAGCCGGGCGCCGGACGCAAGCTCGGCGGGTTGCTGATCGAGACCGTGCCTGCGGGTGCGCTGCGGCTGGCGGTGGTGGGCGTGGGCCTCAATGTGCTGCCGATGGCGCTCGACGCCTCTCAGGCCGCCAGCGGCTTTGCCTGCCTGCACGAACTGGATGCCGAGGCCTCGGCGCCCGGCGTGCTGCACCGCGTGGCCTTGCCACTGGTCGAAGCCTTGCAGCAGTTCTCGCGCGGCGGCTTTGCCACCTTCGCCGAACGCTTTGCCCGCCGCGATGTGCTGCGCGGCTGCACGGTGCAAGCCGGTGTCGGCCTGCACGCCGACGCGCCGGGCGCTTCAGCCGCAGCGGGCCTGACCGGTGTGGCTGACGGCGTGGCCGGCAATGGCGCGCTGCGGGTGCTCACGCCCGACGGCCTGCGCGAAGTGATCTCGGGCGAGGTGAGCGTGCGGGTCTCGCCCGCCGCAGGGGAAAGCGCATGTTGAGAACGCTGGTGATCGCCTTGCTGCTGGCCAACGCAACCTTCTTCGCGTGGACGCAGGGCTGGCTCGATGCGGTGGTGGGTGCTCCGGCCCACGCCGAGCGCGAACCGCAACGGCTCGGCCAGCAGGTGCGCCCTGAAGCCGTGCGCCTGCTGCCGGCACAAGTGGCAGTGGCAGCCTCAGCGCCACCGGCCACGCGCTGCCTCGAGGCCGGCCCCTTCGATGTCACCGAAGTGGCTGCTGCCGAAGCCGCGCTGGCCGCCAGCCCGGCAGCCAGCGCGGTGGCCGGGCGCTGGAGCCGGCTCAGCACCGACAGGTCTGGCGTCTGGGTGATCGCGGTGGGCCGCGCGGCGCCGCCCGAGGCGCAGGTGAAGAAGATCACAGAGCTCAACCGCCTGGGCATCGCCTTCCAGGCGGTGAAAGCCGCCAGCGGCGCCGATGAAACCTTGTCGCTGGGGCAGTTCGACACGCTGGCTGCGGCCCAGGAGGCGCTCACGCGATTTGCGGCGCGCGGCATCCACACCGGCCACATCGTGGAGGTGACGCCACCGTCGACCTCGCACCGCCTGCGGATCGATGCCGCCACGCCGCAAGAGGCCACCACGCTCGAATCCCTGAGCCTGAACACTCCGGGCAAGCCCTTCACGGCCTGCGTTCAGCCCTGATCGGCTGGACCGCCTGAGCCGACGCCGCACGTCAAGCGGCAGGGCGCCTCAGGCTTCGCGCCGGGTGCGCGCCACCGCACACACCGCCAGACCCAGCGCCAGCAGCCAAGCCCCACCGAGCGCACCGCCACCGCTCACGCTGACCGGCTCGGTGGTGCGTGCCAGCGCCACGGCCGCGCCGGCGTCGAGCATGCCCGCGCCGCATGTCGAGGTAGTGCAGTAGCACTCGAACTGCTCGACCGCAAAGCCGTTGGCGTCGACCGTCGGCGCCTGGCACAGGCCCACGCCGGGCGCATCGCCGGTGGTGGGGAACGCCCGAGCCGACGTGCGCAGCAGCTGGCGCACCTCGTCGGGGTTGAATGAGGGCTGCACCGCCAGCATCAGCGCGGCGGTACCGGCCACCAGGGGGGCCGAAAAGCTGGTGCCGGCCGTGGCGTTGATGCCATCGGTGTAGGCGTCCTCGGCGGCCACCGGGGTGGTCGTGCCGCTGTTGGTGGTGGTCAGCAGCGGGTACAGGCACTCGCCATCCAGATTAACGCAGTTGCCGGCCGGCGCACTCAGCGCGATCTCCGGGCCCAGATCCGAGTAGCCGACCTTGGAGCCCAGCTGGCGCAGCCCGGCCACGCCGATCACGCCGGGGCAGTTGGCCGGCGCGTTGACCGCGCCACCGTTGGTGTTGCCGGCGGCAGCCACCACCACCACGCCGGCCTGATTGATCTCGCGGATGGCGTCCTGATAGGCGCGGCCACAAGGCCCTGCGCCGCCCAGGCTCAGGTTGATGACGCGCGCCGGGTTGGGGTTGGCCGGGACACCGGGCACGCTCAGACCTGCGGCCCAGCGCATCGCCGGGATGATGTCCGAGTCGAACCCGCCGCACTTGCCCAGCACCCGCACCGGCAGCACCAGCACGTTGCCACCCGGGCCCGTCAGGCCGGCCATGCCGCGCGCGTTGTTGGTGATGGCGCCGATCAGGCCGGCGGTTTGCGTGCCGTGCCACGAGCTGGGCGCGACATCAGCCAGCGTGCAGCCCACCGTGTTGGCCGGGCCGTTCACGTCGGCCTGGCTGACCCAGTCGCCGGGGTCGGACGCATCACTGTCGCGACCGGGCGTGCCGTCGTTGTCGAGGAACGGATCGGTGACGAAGTCATAGCCGGGGAGCAGGTTGCCGCCCTCGTCGAACCGCCTCAGATCGGGGTGATCGAAGCGCACCCCGGAGTCGAGCACCGCCACCACGATGCGCCGTGACTGGCCGCCCAAAACGGCCCAGGCGCCCTCGGCGTTGATCGACGACTGCACCTCGTCCAGCGGCGCACGCAGGTACCACTGGCCCGATGCGGGGCCGGGCGTGGCCAGACCGGTGGCGTAGCGCGGATCGTCAGGCGCCGACAAGCGGTGGCGGCGCTCGTCAGGCACGGCGTACTCGACCTCGCTGTCGCGCGCGAGCCGCGTGGCCAGCTGGCGCGAATCAAGCCCGTGCGCCGTGACCACGTGCGTGCGCTCGATGGGGCCGGCGCGCTCGCGCATGGTCATGCCGAGCCGGTGCGCCAGGCCCTGCATCTGCGAGGGCTGGGCCACGGCGCCGGGCGAATCTGTCGTGACAGGCGGCGACTTGAGCTTGACGATCACGCGCGCCATCTCGGGGCTGACTTGAGCAAGCACACCGCCGCTGGCGAACCAAAGCGCCAGACCACACAGCGCCAGGGCATGGCGGGAGACAGGCTTCAGAAGTCGCATGGTGGGTTCCGGCAAGGCCAAGAGCGGACGACGCTCAGTGTCGGCGACGCTCGTCGCGCTGGACCGCCGAAAACCGGGCGGTATCGGCGCTCAGACGCTGCAGCGCCGCATCGCAATCAGAAGCCGCGCACTGGAGGATCAGCGCGTGCCATCGGGCGCCGCTGGGGGCCACGTACTTCGCCGACACACCGGCACTCGCGCTGGCGCGCTGCTCGATGGCGGCGGGCGGCATGTCAGCGGTAGCCCCCGCTGCGGAGTCACCGGCCAGCCGCACCAACACGCGCAGGCCCGGCTCGGCGGGCGGCGTGCCCTGACATGCTGCGCTGGCAGCGGCACAGGCCACCGCCAACCCCACCCACACCGAGCGTATGCAACTCATCAGAGCACTTTAGGGGCCGCACCGGCACGAGCCGGTGACAGCAATCAACGCCTGCAGGAAAGCGCCGGATGGATGGCGCCACACCGCTGGGCAGCGCCGTGGCGCGCGACGCTCAGCGGGCGAGCACCTGCACCATCTCGAGCACCTTGTTCGAGTAGCCCCACTCGTTGTCGTACCAGGCCACGACCTTCACGAAGGTCGAGTCGAGCGCGATGCCGGCATCGGCGTCGAACACGCTGGTCATCGGCTCGCCGCGGAAGTCGGTGGAGACCACCTTGTCCTCGGTGTAGCCCAGCACGCCCTTCATGGCGCCCTGGCTGGCAGCCTTCATGGCGGCGCAGATGTCGGCGTAGGAGGCCGGCTTGTCGAGCTCGACAGTCAGGTCGACCACCGACACATCGCTGGTCGGCACGCGAAACGCCATGCCGGTGATCTTCCTGTTGAGCTCGGGAATCACCACGCCCACCGCCTTGGCCGCACCGGTGCTGCTGGGGATGATGTTCTCGAGGATGCCGCGACCACCGCGCCAGTCCTTGTTGCTCGGGCCGTCCACCGTCTTTTGCGTGGCGGTGGCCGCGTGCACCGTGGTCATCAGGCCGCGCTTGATGCCGAAGGTGTCGTTGAGCACCTTGGCCACCGGGGCCAGGCAGTTGGTGGTGCAGCTGGCGTTGCTGATGATGGTCTGGCCGGCGTAGGTCTTGTCGTTGACGCCGTAGACGAACATCGGCGTGTCGTCCTTGCTGGGCGCGCTCTGGATGACCTTCTTGGCACCGGCGTCGATGTGCTTCTGGCAGGTGTCCTTGGTGAGGAACAGGCCGGTGGCCTCGACCACCACGTCGGCGCCGATCTCGTTCCACTTGAGTTCGGACGGGTCTTTCACCGCGGTCAGGCGGATGCGCTTGCCGTTGACGATCAGCGTGGTGCCGTCGATCGCGATGTCGCCCTTGAAGCGGCCGTGCACGCTGTCGTACTGCAGCATGTACGCGAGGTACTCGGGCTCGAGCAGGTCGTTGATGCCGACGATCTCGATGCCGGGGAAGTTTTGAACCGCAGCGCGGAACACCATGCGTCCGATGCGGCCGAAGCCGTTGATGCCTACCTTGATGGTCATGGGAGTTTCCTCAGTTTTGAATTCTTTGCAGACGCGGCATCAGCCGCGCAGCGCGCGCAGCACCGTGGCCGCCACGTTCTCGGCGGTGAAGCCGAAGTGCTTGAACAGCACCGGCGCAGGGGCTGACTCGCCGTAGGTGTCGATGCCCACGACCGCGGCGCAGCCGTACTTCCACCAGCCGTCGGTCACACCCATCTCGACGGCGATGCGCGGCACGCCGCGGCCCTTCGAGTTGCACAGCATCACGCTGGACTGATAAGCGCGGGACTGGCGATCGAAGACCGACGTCGACGGCATCGAGACCACGCGCACGGCCACCTTCCTGGCGGCCAGCAGCTGCTGCGCGTGCAGCGCCAGGCTGACCTCGGAGCCGGTGGCGATGATCACCGCCTGCGGCTTTTTCTTCAGCCCGACCTCGCTCGGCTCGGCCAGCACGTAGCCGCCCTTGGAGATGTCGTCCAGGCCGCTCTTGGGCGCGTACGGCAGGTTGTGGCGCGACAGGATCAGCGCGGTCGGGCGCTGGCGGTTTTCGAGCGCGCAGGCCCAGGCGATCGCCGTCTCGGCGGTGTCGGCCGGACGCCAGACATCGAGGCCCGGAATCAGCCGCAGCGACGCGGTGTGCTCCACCGACTGGTGGGTCGGGCCGTCTTCGCCGAGGCCGATGCTGTCGTGCGTGAAGACATGCACCACGCGCAGCTTCATCAGCGCGGCCATGCGCAGCGCATTGCGGCTGTAGTCGCTGAAGGTCAGGAAGGTGCCGCCGTAGGGAATGAACCCGCCGTGCAGCGCCACGCCGTTCATCACCGCGGCCATGCCGAATTCGCGCACGCCGTAGTTGATGTGGCGCCCGCCGTTGCTCGCGCCATCGGTGCCAAAACGCAGCGCCGGGGTGTGGCTGGTGTTGGTGAACACCGAGCCGGTCAGATCGGCACTGCCGCCGAGCAGCTCGGGCAGCGCCTGGGTGAACGACTCGAGCGCCATCTGGCTGGCCTTGCGGCTGGCCACCGTGGCGCACTGCGTGTGCGCGGCCAGCGCGGCATCGACGGCCACCTGGGCGAAGTTCTTGGGCAGGTCGCCCGCGACGCGGCGCACGTACTCGAGCGCCAATTCGGGGTGCGCCTTGCCGTAGGCCTCGAAGGCATCGACCCACTTCGTCTCGGCGGCCAGGCCGGTGTGGCGTGCGTCCCACTGCTCGTAGGCTTCTTCGGGGATCACGAAGGGCTCATGGCCCCAGCCGAGTGCCTCGCGGGTGAGCTTGATTTCTTCATGGCCCAGCGCCTCGCCGTGCGCCTTGGCCGAGCCGGCGCGGTTGGGCGAGCCCTTGCCGATGGCCGTCTTGCAGCAGATCAGCGTGGGCTTGTCGGCCTGACGGGCCTTGGCGATGGCGGCATCGACCGCATCGGCATCGTGGCCGTCGACGTTGGCGATCACGTTCCAGCCGCAAGCCGCAAAGCGCTTGGGCGTGTCGTCGATGAACCACGGCGCCACGGCTCCGTCGATGCTGATGCCGTTGTCGTCGTACAGCGCGATCAGCTTGTTGAGCCGCCACGCGCCAGCCAGCGCGCAGGCCTCATGACTGATGCCTTCCATCAGGCAGCCGTCGCCCAGGAACACGTAGGTGTGGTGGTCGACGATGGTGTGACCGGGGCGGTTGAATTCGGCGGCCAGCTGCTTTTCAGCCAGCGCCATGCCAACCGCGTTGGTGAAGCCCTGGCCGAGCGGACCGGTGGTGGTCTCGATGCCCGGCGTCACGCCAACTTCGGGGTGGCCCGGCGTCTTGCTGTGCATCTGCCGGAAATTGCGCAACTCGCTCATCGGCAGGTCGTAGCCGGTGAGGTGCAGCACCGAATAGATCAGCATCGACGCATGGCCGTTGCTCAGCACGAAGCGGTCACGGTCGGACCAGTTCGGATTGCCCGGGTTGTGCTTGAGGTGCCGGCCCCACAGCGCCACGGCCATCTCGGCCATGCCCATGGGCGCACCCGGGTGACCCGAGTTGGCCTGCTGCACGGCGTCCATCGCCAGCGCACGAATGGCATTGGCCATCAGGGAAGTGTTTGTTTCTGACACGTTGGCAGCCATGCGGATCCCTGAGTTGACGAGTGTGGAAAACCCCTGATTTTAGGCCGCGCTCGATAATCTGCGGCATGTCCCACCCGACAGCAAGCGCCGAAATTCGCCCCCTCAAAGCCATCGTGCTGGCCGCCGGCCGCGGCGAGCGGATGCGCCCGCTGACCGATGCCACGCCCAAGCCCTTGCTGAAGGTTCACGGCAAACCGCTGATCGAGTGGCACCTCGAGGCGCTCGCGCGCGATGGCGTGCGCGAGGTGGTCGTCAACGGCGCCTGGCTGGAGCAGCAGTTGGTCGACACGCTGGGCGATGGCTCGCGCTTCGGCCTGTCGATTGCCTATTCGCTGGAAGGCCGCGACCACGGCGGTGCGCTCGAGACCGCCGGCGGCATCGCCAAGGCGCTGCCGCTGCTGTGCGATGCGACAGGTACCTGCGGGGACGACGCGTTCTGGGTGGTCTCGGGCGACATCTACATGCCCGGCTTTCGCTTCGACGCCGCGGTGGCGCGCCGCTTTGCCGAGGGTGAGCGACTGGCGCACCTGTGGTTGGTGGACAACCCGCCGTACCACCCGACGGGCGACTTCGGGCTTGATGCGCAGGGCCTTGCGCTCAGCGGCGAGGCCGCAGCCCACGGCGAGCGCTGGACCTACGCCAACATCGCCTTGTGCCGCGCCGGCCTGCTGGCGCCGGTGGCCCGCGGCAGCCGCGCCGCGCTCGGGCCACTGCTGCACGCGGCCATGCTTGATCGGCGCATCAGCGCCGAGGTGTGGCGTGGCGCGTGGGAAAACGTCGGCACGCCGGCGCAGCTCGACGCGCTGAACGCGGCGGCCTGAGGCGCCTCAGGGGGGCGTGTCGGCCGCGCCCGGGCTGCGGTTGACCTCGACCGACACGTGCACCAGCGTGGGATAGTCGGCCAGCCGCGCGCGGTAATCGGCCGGTGACAGCGGCACGGCCGCGACCACGCACACGATCACAGCATGGTGCTGGCGGCCCACGCGCCACAGGTGCAGATCGGCCACCCGTGCATCGGCATCGGACTCGATCGCCTCGCGGATCTGCACCGTGAGCGGATGGTCCATCTCGCGGTCGAGCAGCACCGCGCCGGTCTCGCGCAGCAGCCCGAGCGACCACACGCCGATCACCACCGCGCCAAGCACGCCCACCAGCGGGTCGAGCCACCACCAGCCCAGCCACAGCGCCGCGCACAGCGCCGCAATCGCCAGCACCGAGGTCAGCGCATCGGCCAGCACGTGGACGTAGGCGGCTCGCAGGTTCAGGTCTTGTCCAGAGGTCGGTTTGGCCGAAGCCGCGGCGTCACCATGGGCGTGGTGATGCGCATGGCCGTGCGAGTGGCCGTGGCCGTGCCCCTGCGAGCGCGAGTGCGGCTGGTGTTTGGCGTCGGGCTGTACGTGGTGGCCATGGCCGTGCCCGTGATGGCCATGCGAATGGCCGTGACCGTCGTCGCCCTCGCCGGCATGCCCGTCGGCGCCGTGCAGCAGCCACGCCGACAGCAAGTTGACCAGCAGCCCGATCACCGCCACCCACAGCGCGGTGCCGGCCGCAATCGGCTCGGCGCGCCACAGCCGCAGCGCCGACTCGAACGTGATTCCCACGGCCACCAGCGCCAGCACCAGCGCGCTGGCAAAGCCGCCCAGCACCTCGATCTTCCAGGTGCCGAACGCGTAGCGCGGGTCGCCCGCGTGGCGCCGCGCCAGCGCATAAGCCGCCGCCGCCACACCGAGTGCCAGCGAGTGGGTGCCCATGTGCCAGCCGTCGGCCAGCAGCGCCATCGAGCCGGTCCACCAGCCGCCCACGATCTCGGCGACCATGGTGATCAGCGTGACCGCCAGCACCACGCGCGTGCGCGCCTCACCGCTGCGATTGCCGCTGTCGAAGGCGTGGTCGTGGGCCCAGGTGCTGAGGTCGTGTTCTGCGGGCGTCATGGCCGTGTCCTTGAGGCTGCTGTCATTCGGTGTCTTCGCATCAGGCTTGCGCCGTTTTTCCAGAGGGCCGGGGCAGCGCAAGGGATACGCGTCGCCGTGCATCCTATGCGGCACGCGTGGCTATAGTCGATTCATGACGACCTCCAGCTTCATCGCACGGCGTGCCCATCTGGCGCAGCTGCTGCAAGCGCAAGGCGGCGGCGTGGCCTTGCTGCCCACCGCGCCCGAGCGGCAGCGCAACTCGGACACCGACCACCCGTACCGCCACGACAGCCACTTCCACTACCTGAGCGGCTTCAACGAGCCCGAGGCGTGGCTGCTGCTGCGCAGCGACGGGCACAGCACGCTGTTTTGCCGCCCCAGCCACCCCGAGCGCGAGATCTGGGACGGCCGCCGCCTCGGTGTCGAGGCCGCGCCGGCGGCGCTGGGCGTCGATGCGGCGCTGCCGGTCGATGCCCTCGACGAGACGATGGCCTCGCTGCTGGCCGACCAGCGCGCAATCTGGTTTCCGTTCGGCCGCGGCGCTGAGTTGCACACCCGCGTGGCGGGCTGGGTGGCCCGCGTGCGCTCGCGCGAGCGCAGCGGCATCGAATGCCCGACCGAGCTGCACGACCTGCATCCGCTGGTGGCCGAAATGCGGCTGCACAAGGACGCGAGCGAGCTGGCGACCATGCGCCGCGCCGCGGCCATTTCAGCGGGCGCACACCTGCGCGCGATGCGCTACTGCGCGCAGCGCTTTCGCGACGGCGCCACGGCGGTGGCCGAGTACGAGATCGAGGCCGAACTGCTGCATGAATTTCGTCGGCTGGGCTCGCAAAGCCCCGCCTACCCGAGCATCGTGGCCGCCGGCGCCAACGCGTGCGTGCTGCACCACGCGGCCGGCCACACCGAGTTGCGCAGCGGCGAGCTGTGCCTGATCGACGCCGGTTGCGAGCTCGACGGCTACGCCAGTGACGTCACCCGCTGCTTTCCCGCCAACGGCCGCTTCACCGCGCAGCAGCGCACGCTGTACGAGCTGGTGCTGGCCGCGCAGCAAGCGGCCATCGACGCCACGCGCCCCGGTCTGCGCCAGCGCGACGCGCACCACGCCGCGGTGCGTGTGCTGGCGCAAGGCATGCTCGATGTGGGCCTGCTGTCGCGAGATGCGCACGGCGATGTCGATGCGGTGATCGAGAGCGCGGCCTACCGCCAGTTCTACATGCACGGCACCGGCCACTGGCTCGGGCGCGACGTGCACGACGTGGGCGACTACATGGCGCTCGACGAGGCGCCCGTCGAGCAGCCCGATGGCTTGGGCGGCACCGTGGTCAAGCGGCCGTCGCGCGTGCTGCGTCCGGGCATGGTGGTGACGCTGGAGCCGGGGCTGTACGTGCGCCCTGCCGCCGGCGTGCCCGAAGCGTTCTGGAACATCGGCATTCGCATCGAGGACGACGCGGTGGTCACGGACAACGGCTGCGAGCTCATCAGCCGTGGCGTGCCGGTCGAGCCCGACGCGATCGAAGCCTGGATGCGCGGCTCAGCCTGCGGACCCGAGGGAACGCCTTGAAGCCGATGTCGCCAGCGACTGACGATTCGACCGCTCGCCGCGCCCCGCGCCTGGCGGTGGTTGGCGCCGGGCCGGTGGGGCTGTCGCTGGCGCTGCACGCCGCGCGCAGCCTGCCGCACTGGCACATCAGCGTGTTCGACACGCGAGCCATCGATGCCGACGTGTCGGGCGACCCGCGCACGCTGGCCATGTCGCTGGGCAGCGTGCAGCTGCTGCAGCGGCTGGGCGCGTGGCCCGGCGATCTGGCGCAACCCATCACCGAAGTGCACGTGTCGCAGCAGGGTCCGTCGCTTGAAGGCCTGCTCGGTGAGCGCCTGGGCGGGTGGCTGGGCGAGCCGCATGTGCGCATCGAGGCCGGCGAAGTCGGCGTGCCGATGCTGGGCGCGGTGCTGTCGTATGGCGCGGTCACCAGCGCGCTGCAGCGGGCCTGGCTGCGCATGAGCGCGGCCGAGCCCGAACGGCTGATCAACCGCTATTCGACGCCGGTGCGCTCGCTCAAGCCGCTCGAAGCGTCGGGCGGGCGTGGCGTGGAAGTCGATGCCGACATCGCCGAGGCTTTTGATCTGGCGGTGGTTGCCGAAGGCGGTGTGTTCGCCGATCAGGCCCGCAAGGCCATCAACCGCGATTACGGCCAGGTTGCCTGGGTGGGTCGCGTCACGCTCGATGGCGCGCGCAGCGGCGCGGCCTACGAGCGTTTCACCCGCCACGGCCCGGCCGCACTGCTGCCGCTGGGGCCGGGTCGCGCCGCGCTGGTGTGGTGTGTCGACGTGCGCGACGACCCGGTGGCGCCACTCGACGACGCGCAGCGCTGCACGGTGCTCAACACCATCTTCCCGGCCGAGGTCGGGCGCATCACGTCGGTCTCGCCGCTGAAGCGTTTTCCGCTGGGGCTGAACGCCGAGCGCACGCTGATCGACAGCACCGAGGTCAACGGACGGCGCACACCGGGGCGCACGGTGCGCATCGGCAACGCCGCACAGACGCTGCATCCGGTGGCCGGCCAGGGCCTGAACCTCGGCTTGCGCGACGCCTTCGTGCTGGTGCGCGAACTCACGCGGCACGCCGACATCGACCGGGCGCTGCGCGGGCTCGAGTGGCAGCGCGCGCCGGACCGCTGGTCGACCATCATCGCCACCGATTTCCTCGCGCGCAGCTTCACCTGGCAGCTGCCCGGCGCAGGAGCAGCCCGTGGGCTCGGGCTGGCCGCGTTGCAGGCGATTTCGCCGCTGAAGTCGGCACTGACGCGGCAGATGATGTTCGGCCGCCGCTGATCGCTGGCGGTCAGGTCGGCTGCGGGACATCCCGACGATGGCGCAGCGCGGGCAGCTGCTCGCGCACCGCAGCCAGCCTTGCCGGGTCAAGCTCGGCAAGCACCACGCCTTCGCCTTCGGCTTGTACCGCGAGCACCTCGCCCCACGGGTCGATGACCATGCTGTGGCCCCAGGTGCGCCGCCCGTTGTCGTGCAGGCCGCCTTGCGCCGGGGCCATCACGTAGCACTGGTTTTCGACCGCGCGGGCGCGCAGCAGCAGCTCCCAGTGCGCCGCGCCCGTGGTGTGGGTGAAGGCCGACGGCACCGCGATCAGGTCGCACGGTGGCTGGCCGGGCTGCGCCATCAGCGAGCGGTACAGCTCGGGAAACCGCAAGTCGTAGCAAATGCTCAACCCCACGCGCAGCGGCACGGGCGACTCGGGTGATGGCGCGCTGAACGCCACCGGCTCGCTGCCGGCGCGCAGCACGCGGCCTTCGTCGTAGCGCTCGCGCCCGTTGTCGAAGCAAAACAGGTGCAGCTTGTCGTAGCGCGCCGCCAGCCGGCCGTCGGGCGCGTAGACACAGCAGCTGTTGAACACCCGCTCGGGGTCGTCGCTGCGGATCGGCAATGTGCCGCCGATCACCCACACCGCATGGCGGCGGGCTGCCCCGGCCAGCATGTCCTGGATCGGGCCGACCCCCGCGGGCTCGGCGATCGCCAGCTTGTCGCGGTCGCTGCGGCCCATCAGGCAGAAGTACTCGGGCAGCGCCACCCAGGCAGCACCCGCATCGGCAGCCTGTGCGATCAGCCGCTCGGCGGTGGCCAGGTTGCGCTCGACGTCCGGCGTCGAGACCATCTGCAAGGCGGCGATCTTCATGGCCGCACGCGCTGAATCTCGGCGCCCGGCCCGGACGCGGCCGACGCTGCAGGCGGCGCGCCGGCGGGCGCCTCGTCGCTGCCCTTGCGATCGATCTTCTCGACCTTCGGGTCCGCCCAGGGCCCCGTGACGTGGAATTCGCGCGTGTTGGCGGCCATCAGCGGCTTGCGCAGCAGCGCTTGCGCCAGAAAGCTGCCCAGCCCGAGCGCGGGGTTGATGGCCGCGTAAGCCAGCGACGCGGTGCCCGCATTGAACTCGGGCACCACGACCACGCGCAGGTCCTGGGTTTCCTGCGCGATGTCGGCGTGGCCTTCCATCAGCACGGCGGCTTGCACCCCGCGCATGCGCAGGTTGTTGGTCTTGGCCACGCCCTGCGCGATCTGCAGATCACCGCCGATGTCGTCGAACGCGAAGCCCTGCTGGAACACATCGCGAAAGTCCAGCAGAAACCGCCGCGGCAGCGCCTGCAGGCTGAGCACGCCCAGCAGCCGCCCGACGCCGGGATCGGCCTTCAGAAACTGGCCCGAGGCCATCGCGAGGTTGACCTGCCCGGACAGGCTGGGGAAGTCGAGCGACAGCGGCGAGCCGACCCAGGCCAGCTGACCGGCCATCGCGCCCTTGCCGCCACGCAGCACCTTGCCGTAGCCCAGCCGGTCGAGCAGCGCGCCGCTGTCATCGAGCTCGAGCTTGAAGTTGAGCACCACGCGGCGGTTGCCGGAACCGCCCGCAGCGGCACCGCCTGAAGCCGCTCCGAGCGCAGCCCAGTTGCCGCTGGCCGACAGGCGGGCCTCGGGCGTGGTGAGCGCCAGCCGTGTCAGGCGCC
The DNA here is from genome assembly GCA_002281415.1 of Burkholderiales bacterium 28-67-8. Lineage (GTDB taxonomy): Bacteria > Pseudomonadota > Gammaproteobacteria > Burkholderiales > Burkholderiaceae_C > PBB1. The sequence continues at coordinate 15,885 of NCFZ01000014.1, forward strand.
ATTCGCGCACGGCCGGCGCATCGGGGCGGCCGTCACCGGCACCTCGGTTCACGGCCTCCATCTCCATGCGGCCGAGCGACTTGCCGCGCAGGGTGAAGTCATCGACCACGACGTCGAGCGCGGGCACGCTGACGGCCACCGGGTCGAGCAGGCTCTCGACGTCGGCCAGCTCATCGCGCGGCAGCGACAAGCGCGACAGCCGCGCATAGACACGCCCCGCCGAGCCGGCCGCAGCGCGCGGCGTGCGGTATTCGATGTAGCCGCTGACCTGCTCGGCATCGACGTTGGCGCGCCACAGCGGGCCTTCCTGCGACAAGCCGGCCACCAGCCGGTTGAGCCGCCGGCGGCCCCACTGCAGCTCCTGCGCGCGCAAGGCGATCGTGGTGGGGAAATAGCCGCCACCGCCACCGTCGCCGGCGGCCGCGCCACCCGCGGGCAGCACCTTGGCGCTGTCGAACAGGCGCTCCCACGGATCGAGGTTCACATGCGCCAGATTCAGCGCGGCCGCGACCCCCGTGGCGGGCTGCGGCGCGGGCTCGAGCACGCCGATGCCGCCGCGCAGCACCCGCGGGGTCTCGCCCGACACATCACGCACGAACTGCGTTTGCAGCAGGCTGCCCAGATCGAGCCGCAAGGTCTCGCGCGGGGACGCGCCGGCAGCGGCATCGGCCAGCGGCGAGACCTGGTAGCGCAGCGGCAGCGGCGCCTCGGCGGCTTTCTGGAACGGCGCGGGCAGGTCGCTCGCCAGACCGACCAGGTTGCTGGTCACCAGCAAGTCGGACTTGCCGCGCAGCAGGCTCAGCGTCATGCGGTACGGCGTCTGGCCGGTGAACGAGGTGGCCAATCGCGCGAGCACCGGCCCGAGCGCATCGTTGCCGCGGCGCAGGCCTTCGGCGGTGGCGGTGCCCTGGCCGGTGAAGCGCGTCGAGCCGTCGGGCTGCGCTCCGCCGTCGATGGCGAAATCGCCGCCGAGCATGCGCGCGCCGCCGCCCACGATGGCAAACCCCTTCTGGGTGAAGTCGATACGCCCGCGCGTGGCGCTGAGCAGCGGCACGTCGGGGCGCAAGCGCAGCTCGCCGCCGCCCAGCGTCACGCTGCCGCGCACCGTCGAGGTCTCGATGCGCGACAGCGGCAGCGCCATCGACAGCTTGAGGTCGGCGTTGCCGCTGCCCGTGGACAGCGCCAGCGAGTTGCCGGTCCAGCCGGCCACGGGCGAGCTGTTGATGAAGCGCAGCAGATCGGCGGTGGCACCGCGGCCCGCGGCCTCAAGCTGCATCACCGAGCGGTCTTCCAGGTTCTTGATGCCGCCTTGCAGGTTGCTGAACTTGATGCCCTGGATGCGTCCCTTGGCATTGCGGATTTCCATCGACACCCGGTCGAAGCGCAGCTCACCGCCCAGTTCCTCGAGCGGCGGCCAGGGCGTGACGAACGCCGGCTGGGTGTCGGTGGCCGGCCGGCTGGGCACATAGGCCAGCGTCGCGTCCTCGACCTGCGCGACGATGCTGAACTCGCCGTCCTGGGCGTTGCGTGCGTGGGCAAACGGAAATTGATCGAGATCGCCCTTGACTCGGAAGGTCGCGCTGGGCACATGGCCGCCGCGAACGGCCTGCTCGACGTAGTGGCGCGAATTCGGCCCCACGCTCAGCGGCAGGTAGCGCGCCACGCGCGTGCCGACGACGTGCGACAGCGTGCCGTCGATGTCGAGCACGCCGGGCAGGCGCGAGCCCGCAGAGCCGGCCGTGGCACCGCCCGTGGACCAGGTGCCGCGCAAATCGGCCTGCAGGTCGGCATTGGCCAGTTGCGCTTGCTTGATCTGCACGCTCACCGGCGGCGGTGCACCCGGCTCGCCGGCGCCGATGTGCCAGCCCAGCTGGATGTTGAGCCGATCCAGCGGCAGCACCGGCTCATCGAAAACGCCGGGCAGGTCGAGCGCGCCGTTGGCCATCGACACGCGCGCTTCGCCGCCCTTTTCGCTGGCCTGGATCTCGACGTCGAGCTGGCGCACACCGGGCCGCCCGGCCAGGTCGGGCTGCGGCGCGGGTCGGGCATTGAGGGCCAGACCCTTGAAACCGACGCGCAACTGGTAGTGCGCCGGCAGCCCGCCCGACCGTGCCACGGGTTGGCCGGCGCGGGCCGGCGGCGCGTCATCCCAGCGCACGTTCAAACCCTCGGCGATGCCCTGCGGATCCAGATCGTCGAGCCGCTCGCGCAGTTCGGGGTCGATGGGCAGGCGCTGCGCGAGCCGCGACATCAGCGCCAGATCGAGCCGCTCGGCGCTGAACTCTGCGCCGATCAGGCTGCCGTCGGGCCGCTGGCGCCAGGTCAAGCCCAGGTTGCTGGCCGGCCAGCGCAAGCCGTCGCCGGTCACAAAGCCGAGCTGACGCGCCGCCAGCTCGCTGCCTTGGGCGCCGTGGCGGCCGGTGACGCGCCCGGTGGCCTCGCTGAACCACAGCGCATCGAGCCCCGGACGCAGCCGCAGCGCCACGTCGCGCAGTGCCACATCCAGCACGAGCGCATCGGGTTGCCCGCCGTCGACGTTGATCCACGCGCGCAGCGCGCCCTGGCCTTGATCGAGGTCGAACGGCAACGTCGCATGCTGGCGCAGCGTGCCGACATCGGCCAGCGGCAAGTTCGCGTACAGCGTGCCCTTCCAGCGCCGCCAGTCGCCACTGGGCGCCAACAGCGGCTGCGTGAACTGCGCCATCAGCGTGAAGCGCTCGCCCCATTCGGCGGGCGGCGTGGCGTCGATGCGCCAATCGTGGCGGCGCAGCGAGTTGCGCACCACCAGTTGCACGTCGGTGAGCGACAACGGCGCGGCGGTGTGCATCTCGTCGGTCCAGCGCAGCGTGCCGCCGCGAATCACGAACTCATGCTGCTTGAAGAACCAGTTGGCCAGCGTTGGTTCGCCGCCGTCCGCTCCGCTGACATCGAGGCCGGCGACGAACAGGTGCCCGGCTTGATCGCGGCGCATCTCGAGGTGCGCACCGTCGATGAACAGCTGCTCGAAGCGCGGCTGCAGCGTCAGCAGCGAATGCACCGAAAGCGCCGCGACCACGCGCGGCAGGCGCAGCGCCGGGGCGCCCTGGGCGTCGAGCAGGTCGACGTTGCGCAACTCGACGGCGGGCACCCAGCCGCTCGAGGTGACGATCACTTCGCCGATGCGCACGGTCTGCCCGAGCATCTGGCTGGCGCGGCGCTCGATCGGCTCTCGCCACTGATCGATGTGCGGCAGAATGATCCAGTGCAATGCCAACCACACCAGGATCAGCAAGCTCCAGGCTGCGATGAGCACCAGTCCCAGCGGCCGCAACACACGCATCCACCGGCGCTCCTGCTCGACTTCGGCGTCGGGAATGGCTGCGGACAGATCGGTATCGGTGACGGGCATGGGAAATGTCGGGCGCCTGCGAGGGCAGTGGTACAGGTCGTGACCCGGCGCTCGAGCGTGGGCCGCGTCGGTTGGCTTGGTGGCCAGCGCCGCGCAACTCGCGCTCAGCTCGAAGCAATCTAGCACAGCCCCCGCGACCACCATGGGCCCATCGACCCCCGCCACGGCCTCGGCAGCCGCCGACCACAGCCGCTTCGTGCAGCGCATTCGCCGCCGCTATGGCGACGAGCTCGGGCTGCTGCCGCCAGGCCTGCCGCGCGCGCAGGTCATCGGTGATCTGGTGCGGCAGCTGGTGACCGGCGGACGCACGCTGGCCAGCGCCCTGCGCGTCACCCGCCAGCTGGTGCTCGAGCGGCTGGCGGTGCTCGACATCGAACTCGGCGCGCCGATGCAAGACATCACCCTGTCCATGACCGAGCTGGCCGAAACCGCGCTCGACATGGCGCTGAAGCAGGCGATGACCGATCAGGACGCGCGCAACGGCCCGCCGCTCAACGAGGCGGGCGAGCGCATCGAGTTCTGGGTCGTGGGCATGGGCAAGCTCGGCGGGCGCGAGCTCAACGTGTCGTCCGACATCGACCTCATCTATCTGTACGACGACAGCGGCCAGACGCACGGCGCTCAGCCCCTGAGTGCGCACGAATACTTCTCGCAAGTGGTGCGCACGCTGTACACGCTGATCGGCGAGACGACCGAAGACGGCTTCGTGTTCCGCATGGACCTGGCGCTGCGCCCGCACGGCAACTCCGGCCCGCCGGTGGTGAGCCTGCCGATGCTCGAGGAATACCTGCAGTCGCATGGCCGCGAGTGGGAGCGCTTTGCCTGGCTGAAAAGCCGCGTGGTCGCGCCGCTGGATCGCCGCAGCACGCCGCAGATCCAGGCGCTGCGCAGCATGGTTAGCGCGTTCGTGTTCCGGCGCTACCTCGACTACGGCGTGTTCGAGGGCCTGCGCCAGCTCCACCGCAAGGTGCGCGACAAGGCGCAGCGGCGCGCGGCCGGCCGCCCCGAGCGCGCCAACGACGTCAAGCTCTCGCGCGGCGGCATCCGCGAGATCGAGTTCATCGTGCAGCTGCTGCTGATCGTGCGCGGCGGGCAGTTCCCTGAGATCCGCACGCGTTCCACGCTCAAGGCGCTGGCCCGGCTGGCCGAGCGCGGGTTGATGAAGCCCGACAGCGCGGCCCGGCTGGCCGAGGCCTACATCTTCTTGCGCCGGCTCGAGCACCGCATCCAGTTCCTCGACGATCAGCAAACCCACATGCTGCCCAGCGTGGACGCCGACCTGCGCTGGATCGCCCGCACGCTGGGCCTGAACTGCACGGCCGATGCCTGCGAACTGCTCAACCTGTGGTGCGAGACCCGCGAGTTCGTGGCCACCGAGTTCGATGCGCTGCTGCACGAAGGCCAGCCGAGCCCGGCGGCGGTCAGCGGCAACGGCTGTCGCGGCTGTGGCACGGCCACTCCGCTGCTCGACAGCGACGACTTTGTCGCCCGGTTGCCCGACGAACTGGCCCCGCGCGTCAAAGCCTGGTGCGAGCTGCCCAAGATCCGGCTGCTGCGCGACGACACCCGCGCGCGCCTGGCCCGGCTGGTGCTGCGCACCGCCGAGGCGATGCGCGACGGGCGGTGTTCGTTGGACGCGGCCAGCCGCTTCATCGACTGGCTCGACCCGCTGCTGCGCCGCGAGAGCTACATCGCGCTGCTCGTCGAGCGCCCCGAGGTGCACAACCGCTTGCTGCGCATGCTGGGCAGCACGCGCTGGCCGGTGCGCTACCTGATGCGCCACCCGGGCATCATCGACGAGCTGGCCGATGAGCTGCTGCTGCACAGCCGCTTCGACGCTGCCGAATTCACCGCGGGCCTGGAGTCGCGCTACACCGCCTGGCAGCGCTCGGGCGAGGTCGATGAAGAAGCCCTGCTCGACACCCTGCGGCGCAGCCACCACGCCGAGGTGTTTCGCACGCTGGTGCGCGACATCGAGGGCCACCTCGGCGTCGAGCAGGTGGCCGATGACTTGTCCGCGCTGGCCGACGCCACGCTGTCGTGCGCCTTGCGCTGGGCCTGGCGGCACCTCAAGCAGCGCCACCGCGAGCAACCCCGCGTGGCCGTCATCGGCTACGGCAAGCTCGGCGGCAAGGAGCTGGGCTACGGCAGCGACCTCGACGTGGTGTTTCTTTACGACGACGCCGACGAACCCGACCCGGACCGCGCCAGCGAGGTCTATGCGGCCTTTGTTCGCAAGCTGATCGGCTGGCTGACGCTGCGCACCTCGGCGGGCGAGCTGTTCGACATCGACACCGCGCTGCGGCCCAACGGGCATTCGGGCCTGCTGGTGACCTCGATCGCGAGCTTCGAGAAATACCAGCTCGGCCGCGGCAGCAACACCGCGTGGACCTGGGAACACCAGGCGCTGACCCGCGCGCGCTGGTGTGCTGGCGACGCGACGCTGGCCGCGCCATTCGAGGCCGTGCGCCGCGCGGTGCTCGCCGCGCCGAGAGACCCTGAAGCCTTGCGCACCGAAGTGCGCGCCATGCGCGAAAAACTCGCCGCGGCGTACAAGCCCCCGGCGGCCGTGTTCGACGTCAAGCACAGCGCCGGCGGCATGCTTGACGTGGAGTTCGCGGTGCAGTTCCTGGTGCTCGCGCACAGCCGTGCGCATCCCGAGTTGCAGCCCGACGTGGGCAACATCGCGCTGTTGCAGCGCGCCGAGGCCGCGGGCTTGCTGCCGGTCGGGGTGGGTGACGCGGCCGCCGATGCCTACCGTGAACTGCGCCGCGCGCAGCACGCGGCACGTCTGGACGAACAGCCCACCCACGTCGCGCCGGAGTCGATGGCCACGCAACGCGCGGCCGTGCTGGCGCTGTGGCACGCCGTGTTCGGTTGAGCCTTGCGGGCGCCTGCACACGGGCCAGAATCAGCCGTGTTGAAGACCGAGCCCCAGCGCACCGCATCACGCCCGGCCTCGGCATGGTGCTGGGTGGCGATGGCGGCCGCGCTGTGCGCAGGCTCGCTGATCGCTTACGCGCTCGAACGCCAGGGGGCGGTGGCCGGCGCCAACCCGTCCGTGGGCTTCGACTGGCAACCCGCGCTGTTGGGCACGCAACCGTGGCGCGCGTGGGCGGCGGCGTTCGTTCACTACAGCGATCGGCACCTGCTGGCCAATCTGGCGGGCGCGCTCGGCGTGGCGGCCTTGGGGCTGGCGGCAAGAGTGCCCGTGCGCAGCGTGCTCGCCTGGGCGCTGGCCTGGCCGCTGGTGCAAGTCGGTCTGCTGCTGCAACCCGGGTTGCAGCACTACGGCGGGCTGTCGGGCGTGCTGCATGCGGGCGTGGCGGTGGTGGCCACGCACCTGCTGTGGAGCCCGTCGCGAACGCAGCGGCGCATCGGCATGGCGGTGCTGGCGGGGCTGCTGCTCAAGCTGCTGGGCGAGGCCCCCTGGGCCGGCGTCATCAGCCATCCATCAGGCTGGGACATCGCGGTGGCCCCCGGCGCGCATGTCAGCGGCGTGCTGGTCGGGTGTGTGCTCGCAGCGCTGGCTGAGGCCGCGCATTCGGGTCTGCGCTCGGTGCGCGAAGCGCTCGGCGCCATCGACGCTCACGATTGACGCAGCGGCGCAGCGCGGGCTGCGTGACGATCAGCGGCGGATGCGGGCGACCAGCGCGGTGGTCGAGTGGCCGTCGACGAAAGGCAGTGCGCGGGCCTGGCCGCCCCAGCTGCGCACGAGCGCGGTCTCGGCCAGCGTCTCGATGTCGTAGTCGCCGCCCTTGACGTACCAGTGCGGGCGAACGCGCCGGATCAACTCGACCGGCGTGGGCTCGTCGAAGACCACCACCAGACTCACGCTTTCGAGCGCGGCCAGCACGCAGGCGCGATCGAGCTCGGTGTTCAACGGCCGGTCCGGGCCCTTGCCGAGGCCACGCGCCGAGGCATCGCTGTTGAGCCCGACCACCAGGCTGGCGCCCATCGCGCGCGCTTGCGCCAGATAGGTGACGTGGCCGCGGTGCAGGATGTCGAACACGCCGTTGGTGAACACCACCGGCTGCGGCAACGCCGCCACCCGCGCCTCGACCTCGGCGGGCGGGCAGAGTTTGTCGGCGAAAGGGGCCAGAACGGACCCTCGCGAAGTTCAGGCGACCGCGGGTTGCGCCGCGGCCTTGGCAGCCACCGCCGCAGTGACTTCCTTGCGGAAGCGGTTGAGCTCCTGCACGGTGGCAAAGCTGCGCTCCATGAGCAGGCTCATGTTGTGCAGGATGCGGTCGACGACCTTGCCTTCCCACACCGAATCGAACTGGATCTGGCTGTCGAGCCAGGCCTCGAGCCAGGCCGGGTCGGGCAGTCGGCTTTGCACCGTGTCACGCGGAAACAGGCTTTCGTTGACGTGCAGGTTGGTCGGGTGCAGCGCTTGCGCCGTGCGCCGGGCGCTGGCCATCAGCACGCCGACCTTGGCAAAGGCCGCACGCGCCTCGTCGCCGAACTTGGTCATCGCGCGCTTCATGTAGCGCAGGTAGGCGCCGCCGTGACGGGCTTCGTCGCGCGCCAAGGTCTCGTAGATGGCCTTGATGACCGGCTCGCTGTGCCATTCGAGAAATGCAGCATCAGCGTCTCGAGCGCGGGCGCCGGGTCGAACTCGAAGCGCACCTCGTGCAGCTCTTCTTCGGTGGGCACCAGATCGGGCCGGAAGCGGCGCAGGTATTCGATGAGCACCAGCGAGTGCTTTTGTTCCTCGAAGAACCACACGCTCATGAAGGCCGAGAAGTCGCTGTCATCGCGGTTGTCGCGCAGGAACATCTCGGTGGCCGGTAGCGCCGCCCACTCGGTGATCGCGTTCATCTTGATGGTTTGCGCCTGCTCTTCGGTCAGCGCGCTGGCGTCGAAGGAGTCCCAGGGGATGTCCTTGTCCATGTTCCAGCGCACGGCTTCGAGCTGCTTGAAGAGTTCGGGATAGAGCATGGTGGACATGGTGGCAACGCCTTTTGACGGGTTGCAAAGTTTAGTCGGGTTGACATGACCACTCGGGGCGCAGGCCGTGGCGCGGCGCCGCGGTTCACAGCGCTTCGAGGTCGCCCAGCAAATCGGCGGCCGCCGCCCGCCGGCGCTCACGCTCGGCGGCGTCGAGCCGGGTCACGTTGCGGGCCATCAGCGCCGTGCGCGGGTTGGCCGCGAGTTCGGCCTCATGGCGATCGAGAAAATTCCAGTACAGCACCGTGTAGGGGCACAGCGGCTTGCCGGTGGCTTGCACCGCCTTGGCGTCAGGCGCGTAGGCGCAGCCCCCGCAGTGGTTGCTCATGCGCTGGATGTAGGCGCCCGAAGCGACATACGGCTTGCTGGTGAAGCGCCCTCCGTCGGCGTACAGCGCCATGCCCGCCACATTGGGCAACTCGACCCACTCCACGGCATCGACATAGACCGCGAGGTACCAGGCCGCCACCTGCTTGGGGTCGATCTCGGCCAGCAGCGCGAACAGGCCGGTCACCATCAGCCGCTGGATGTGGTGGGCGTAGCCGTACTGCAGCGTTTGTTCGATGGCATCGCGCGCGCAGGCCATGCGGGTATCGCCGCTCCAGAACCAGCGCGGCAACGCACGTTGGTGCGCGTAGTGGTTGGCCTCGGCCAGCCCGGGCATGTCCAGCCAGTAGATGCCGCGGATGAACTCGCGCCAGCCCAGGATCTGCCGGATGAAGCCCTCGACGCCGGCGAGTGGCGCTCGCCCGGCGCGATACGCCTGCTCGGCCGCGGCGATCACCTCGCGCGGGTCGAGCAGGTGCAGGTTCAGGCTGCTGGCCAGCAGCGAGTGCCAGCCGAAAGGCGTGCCCGCCCACATGGCGTCCTGGTAGTCGCCGAAGTTCACCAGCCGGGTCTCGATGAAGGCGTCCAGCGCACCCAACGCCTGCTCGCGCGTCACCGGCCACACGAAATGCTCGAGCGAACCGGGGTGATCGGCGAACAGCCGGGCCACATCGGCCAGCGCCGCGCGGGTCAGCGCGTCGGGCTCGAAAAACTCCGGAGGCGGAATCAGCCCCGGCCCGCCTTTCGGGTAACCCTTGCGGTTGTCGGCGTCGTAGTTCCACTGCCCGCCTTCGGGCTGGTCGCTGTCGGTGGCGTCGAGCAGCACCCGGTGGCGCCTGCGCATGTCGCGGTAGAAGTACTCCATGCGCAAGCTCGACTTGTCGGTCTTGCGGTACCTGGCCGCCCAGCGCGCGAAGTCGGCACGCGAGCACAGGTAGTGCGGGTCGTCGAGCACGCGCAGCGGCACCCCGGCCTCTCGCGCCGCGGCCGTGATGTCTTGCTGCAGCCGCCACTCGCCGGGCTCCAGCAGACACAGCTGCTCGGGGCGCAGCCGTCGCAGCTGCTCGGCCAGGCGGCCGACCAGCGTGGGCTCGTCGCTGTCTTCGAGGCCGATGTACTCGACCACCAGCCCGCGCTCGCGCAGCGCGTCGCGGCAGTGACGCATGGCCGCGATGAACAGCGCGATGCGCGCCTTGTGGCTCCACACCCAGCGCGCCTCTCCGGGCGCTTCGATCATCAGCACGCGGTCGTGCGCCGGGTCGAGCCCCGCAAGAGAGGGGCTGTCCAGACCGAGCTGGTCGCCCAGCACCAGCACGAGCCGGCGGATCGGGCTGCTCACGGACGCGTCCGGGTTCGCTGCGCGTCGCTGCGGCAGCGCTCGCTGCAGAACTTCACGTCGGCCCAGTTCTTGGCCCAGGCGCGTCGCCAGGTCATCGGCCGCGCGCACTGCACGCAGGGCTTTTGCGGCAGCGCGGCCTTGTTGCCCTTGAACCCGCGCGCATCGGGCGTCATGCGCTGCCGTGCCGCCAGCGCTCGAGCTCAACGCGGATGTCGCTCAACAAGCCCAGCGCGGTCACGCCGTCGACGCTGCGCCGATGCAGCACTGGCGCCGCGCCGCCGACCCACAGCTCGACTGCGGGCGCGAGCTTGCCGCGCAACTCCTGGAGCCCGTCGACCACCTGATTGGGGTTCATGCAACCGGTGAAACCCAGCGCCACGATGTCGCAGCGGTAGGCGGTGGCCGCCAGCGAGATGTCCCACACCGGCGTTTGCACGCCGAGCGGCACACAACGCGCGCCCTCGAGCGCAAACAGGCATTCGGCGAGCAGCAGGCCCAGGCCGTGAGGCTCGCCGGGAAAGGTCGTCAGCAAGACACGGGGGCGATCACAGCCCGCCGCCTCAGGAATGCCGTTGAGCGCCAACCGCAGCACCGATTGCAGGCACTCGATGTAGGCGTGCTCCTCGAAGATGTCGAGCTGGCCGCGCATCCACGCATCGCCGACCATGGTGTTGAGCGGCAGCACCACCTCCATGATGAAACGCGCCACACCCAGCCGCATCTGCGCGAGCATCAGCTGGCGGCGCAGCGCGTCGAGATCGTGCGACCGCATCAGGGCGATGTAGGGCTTGAGGTCGGGCGCGGCCAGGCCCTTGGCGACCGACTGCGGCGAATCGAGGGTGCTCGCGCTGAGGGTTTGCAACTCGTCCATCGACATCGGCACCAAGCGCCCGGGGCGATGCCCGTTGTCCATGAGGCGCTTGACGATGCGCAGTTTCTCGACCTGTTCGAGGGGGTAGGCGCGCTCGCCGACGCCGTCTCGCTCGGGCTGCGGGAAGCCGTAGCGCCGCTCCCAGATGCGCAAGGTGTCCTTCGACAGGCCGGTGTCGCGCTCGACGGCGGCGATGGACAGGGTCAGCTTTCTCAGCTCACGAGCCGGCTCGTTCATTGCAGTGCCCTGATGGCGCGTTCGGGATCGGAAAACACGGGGATTTTTTGAGCTGTGGGCCCATGGAGACCTGATTTTGTATCAATATCGGGGGTTTGATGATCTTTTGTATACGACAACACCTCGACATGACTGACCGTTCGCCCTTTTTGAGCCTCACGCGGCGATGCGTGGTGTTGCTGGGTTTGCTGGTGTGCGCGCTGAGCGCACGGGCGGGCTGCCCGGCGCTGCTGGACCGCGAGATGCTGCGGCTGCAAGACGAGAAGCCGCAGTCGCTGTGCCAGTACGCCGGCAAGGTGGTCGTGGTGGTCAACACCGCCAGCTTTTGCGGCTTCACGTCTCAGTACAAGGGGCTTGAGGCGCTGTACGCGCGCTACCGCGATCGCGGCCTGGTCGTGCTCGGGTTTCCATCCAACGATTTCGGCTCGCAAGAGCCGGGCAGCAATCGCGAGATCGCCACTTTTTGCGAAGGCACCTTCGGCGTCAAGTTCCCGATGTTCACCAAGACCCGGGTGGCCTCGCGCGGCGGTCCGGGCGTGAACCCGCTGTTCGTCGACCTCGAGCGCATCACCGGCTCATCGCCAGGCTGGAACTTCCACAAGTACGTGATCGCCCGAGATGGCGCCACGGTCGAGAGTTTCAGCAGCTTCACCGGCCCCGAGTCATCGTCGTTCGTGAAGACGATCGAAAAACTGCTGGCTGCGCCGTGATGCCGACACCCGAGCCGATCCAGCCCGTCGCCACCGCGTGCAAGGCGGCGCTCGCATGAGCCATTCAGCACGTCGCGTGGCCGTCATCGGCTCGGGCATCGCGGGCCTGTCGGTGGCGCATGCGCTGGCGCCCGAGTCGCGCGTCACGCTGTTCGAGGCGGGCGACTATTTCGGGGGCCACACGCACACCGTCGACATCACGCTCGAAGGGCGCACGCACGGCGTGGACACCGGTTTTCTGGTGTTCAACGAGCGCACCTACCCGAAGCTGATCCGGCTGTTTGGCGAGCTGCAGGTGCCCACGGCGCTGTCGGACATGTCGTTTTCGGTTCAGGTGCCCGACATCGGCCTCGAGTGGAGCGGCAGCAGCGTCAACAGCCTGTTCGCGCAGCGGCGCAACCTGGTGCGCCCGGCCTTCTGGCAGATGCTCGCCGACGTGGTGCGCTTCAACCGGCTGGCCACGGCGTTGGCCGAGAGCGGAGTGGGCCTGGATGGGCAGGCCGATGCCGCAGCGGCGCAGTCGATCGGCGACTTTTTGGAGTCAAACCGCTTCAGCGCGGCCTTTCGCGACTGGTATTTCCTGCCGATGATCGGCTGCATCTGGTCGTGTCCGACCGACCAGATGCTGCGCTTTCCGATCGCCACCATGATCCGGTTCTGTCACAACCACGGCCTGATCCAGATCACCAACCGGCCGCGCTGGTTCACCGTGCGAGGCGGGGCTCGCGGCTACGTCGAGCGGCTGCTGCACCGCATTCCAGACGCCCGCCTGAACACCCCGGTGCGCAGCGTGCGCAGACTGCGCGAATCGAACCAGGTGCACATCGGCACCGACGACGGTCTGCAGGTCTTTGACGACGTGGTGCTGGCGTGCCACAGCGACCAGGCGCTGGCGCTGCTGAGCGATGCCTCGCCCGAAGAGCGCGAGGTGCTGGGCGCCATCCGCTATCACCGCAACCGCGCGGTGCTGCACACCGACACCGCGGTGCTGCCGCGCAATCCGGTGGCGTGGGCGGCCTGGAACTACGAACGCTCGCGCGGCGACTCGCGAGAGCAGACCTCGGTGTGCCTGCACTACCTGATCAACCGGCTGCAGCCGCTGCCCTTTCAAACGCCGGTGGTGGTGTCGCTCAACCCGACGACTGAGCCGCGGCCCGAGACCGTTCACGGCGAGTACGACTACGCGCACCCGGTGTTCGACGCGCCGGCGATCGCCGCGCAACAGCGCGTGCCGTCGCTGCAAGGCCAGGCCAACACCTGGTTTTGCGGGGCCTGGACGCGCTACGGCTTCCACGAGGACGGGCTGACGTCGGGCATGGCCGTGGCCGAGGGCTGGCGCCAGCGTTGGACACCGAGCGGCACGCCGGATCCGGTGATCGTTCATCCGGCCTCGGCCTCGCTGGTGAGCGCATGAACACCTGGTGGTCGGCCCCGACGGGACGACCGGCGCCCCTGATCGGCTTTGGCGAGGTGCGGCACACCCGGCTGCGCCCGGCGCGCAACCACTTCGTGTACCCGACCTACTTCCTGATGCTGCCCATGCGTGCGCTGCGCGCAGCCCCTCACGCGGCGCTGGCGCGCAACCGCTTCGCTCTGATCAGCTTTGCCGATCGCGACCACGGCGATGGACGCGCCGACAGCCTGGCGTGGCTGGATGAGCTGCTGCAGCGCGAAGGCATCGATGGCGCCACCGGCGAGGTCTGGCTGCACTGCTACCCGCGGGTGCTGGGCCACACCTTCAAGCCGGTCAGCTTCTGGTACTGCCACCGCAGCGACGGCACGCTGCGCGCGGTGCTGGTGGAAGTCAACAACACCTTCGGCGAGCGGCATTGCTACTTGCTGCACGGGCCGCAGCTGGCCTATGGCGGCGAGCAGCGCGCGACCAAGGTGTTTCACGTGTCGCCTTTTTGCGAGGCTTCGGGCGAGTATCTTTTTCGATTCATGCACAGCGAGGCAGTGCCCGCCAGCACGGCCATCGAAGACAGCGTGGGCCGCACCGTGGCGCGCATCGACCACGCCGACGCTCACGGCGCGCTGCTGCAAACCAGCGTGAGCGGCAGCCTCGTGCCGTTGTCAGCGCGCACGCTGCGGCGTGCATTTTTCGGCACACCGCTGATGACGCTGGGCGTGCTTGCACGCATCCATTGGCAGGCGCTGAAACTGGCCGCCAAGCGCGTGCCTTTCTTTCGCAAGCCACGCCCTCCCGCCGAATTCGTGACGCGCTGACAGCCCGCCACCGCCCGCGGTTATTGATCTCCCAGCAAAATTGTCGAGATGAGTTCTTCTGCCCTGACTTCACATGCGCTGCCGGCCTCGGCGCCGGCGGCGGCGCGCGCGGTGTTTCGCCTCATGAAGAGCCTGCGCCACGGCACGCTCGACGTGCAACTGCCTGACGGCAGCGTGATGCACTTCGGCGAGGCTGGCGACGGCGCGCCGCGCGCCGCGATGCGGCTGCTCAACTGGAACGTGTGCGGCGCCACGCTGCGCTCGGGCGACATCGGCTTTGCCGAAGCCTTCATCGCGGGCGACTGGACCTCGCCCGATCCCGCCGCACTGATCAAGCTGATGCTGGCCAACGCCAGCGAGGTCGAGTCGCTGGTCTACGGCACCTGGTGGGGCTCGCTGCTGTACCGCGTGAAGCACTGGCTCAACCGCAACTCGCGCGCCGGCAGCAAGAAGAACATCCACGCCCACTACGACCTGGGCAACGAGTTCTACCGGCTGTGGCTCGACCCGACGATGAACTACTCGAGCGCCTGGTTCGAGGGCGACCGCAGCCGCCCGATGGCCGACGCGCAGTGGGCCAAGGTGCGCCGTGCACTGGTGGAGTGCGAGATCAAGGCAGGCGACCGCGTGCTTGAAGTCGGCTGCGGCTGGGGTGCGCTGGCCGAGTGCGCCGCGCGCGAATTCGGCGCCACCGTCACCGGCGTCACGCTGTCGACCGAGCAGCTCGCCTGGGCCCAGGCGCGGCTCGCCAAAGCGGGACTGCCCGGCGATCTGCGGCTGCAGGACTACCGCGACTTGCAGGTCGGCCCCGGCGAGGGGCCGTTCGATGCCATCGCCTCGATCGAGATGTTCGAAGCGGTCGGGCGCGAGTACTGGCCCAGCTTCTTCAGCACGCTGAAGGCGCAGCTCAAGCCCGGTGGCAAGGCCTGCGTGCAAAGCATCGTGATCCGCGACGACATGTTCGAGCGCTACGTCAACTCGACCGATTTCATCCAGCAGTACATCTTCCCTGGCGGGCTGCTGCCCAGCCCGACCGAGTTTCGCAAGGCAGCCCGAGCGGCCGGCCTGCGCGTGGTCAACGAGCTGGCCTTCGGACTGGATTACGCCGAGACGCTGAGCCGCTGGCGCGAGCGCTTCCTGAGCCAGGACGGCCCGGTTCGCCAGCTGGGTTTCGACACCCGGTTCATGCGCATCTGGGAGTTCTACCTGGCCTACTGCGAAGCCGCCTTCGCGATGGCCAACACCGACGTCATCCAGTTCACCTTGCAGCATGACTGAGCGGTCCGAAGCGTCACGTCGCTGCGTGCTGGGGTTGCTGGCCTCGCCGCTCGTGTGCAGTGCTTTTCCGCGGGCCACGGCTGCGCCCACATCGCCAGGCAGCAGCGCCATCACGCCGCCGCCCGAGGTGCTGCGCGAGCTGCCTGCGGCGCGCCTGTTTGGCAGTGGCCGCCTGCGCCGCTTCCTGTTTCACGTCTACGACGCCAGGCTGTGGACCGGCCCCGGGTTCGACGTGGCACGTTGGTCGATGGAGCCGCTGGCGCTCGAGCTGGAATACGGTCGCACGCTGTACGGCCCGCTGATCGCCGAACGCTCGATCGAGGAGATGCGTCGCGGCGCCGACATCCCGAGCGCACGGCAAGGCAGCTGGCTGGCAGCGATGCAGCGGGCCTTTCCCGATGTGAACGAGGGTGACCGCATGACGGGCGTGCAGTTGCCTGGCGTGGCAACCCGCTTTTTCGTCAATGACCGGCTCACCGGCGAGATCCGCGATGCCGAGTTCACGCGGCTGTTCTTCGGCATCTGGCTGGCGCCGCACACCTCGGAGCCGCGCTTGCGCGCCGCCTTGCTGGCCGGCGCGCCAGGCGGCTCATGAGCGAGCCGGCCAGCCTCTCGGCCAACACCGGCGGCGCCTCCGCCAACGCGCCAGCCGACCACCGCGTGATGGACGCGCTGGTCGGCTGGCGCGCGGGGCTGGGCTATGGCGCGCTCGGCCTGCCGCTGGCGTTCGTGGCGCTGCCCTTGTATGTGGTGCTGCCCAACCACTACGCCACGCACTTCGGCGTGCCGCTGGCGGCGCTGGGTGGAGTCCTGCTGGGCGCGCGCTTGCTTGATGCGGTGGCCGACCCGCTGATCGGCCGCGCGGCCGATGGCTGGCTGGCCGCCGGGGCGCAGCGCACCTGGTGGGCGATGGCCATGGCAGCCATCCTGCTGGCCGTCGGATTCGCCGCGCTGTTCTTTCCGCAGGTGAGCGGCACCCCGGCGCTGCTGGCCTGGTGCGCCGGCACGCTCGCCGTGACCTACATGGGCTACAGCGTGGTGACCGTGGCTCATCAGTCGTGGGGCGCGCGGCTCGGCGGCGACGCCCGGCAGCAAGCGCGCATCGTCGCCTGGCGTGAAGGCATGGCGCTGGCCGGTGTGCTGATCGCCAGCGTCATGCCGTCGCTGGCCGGGATGGCGGTGACGACCGTCGTGTTCGTCGTGCTGCTGGTGGCCGGCATGCTGTGGCTGCGCACGGCCGCGCGACCGATCGCGTCCAGCGGCCCGCGACAGCAGGTATCGCTCGCGCTGCCGTTTGCCACGCCGGCGTTTCGCCGGCTGCTGGCGGTGTACCTGGTCAACGGCATCGCCAGCGCGGTGCCGGCCACGCTGGTGCTGTTCTTCATTCGCGACCGGCTGCAAGCGCCCGCCTACGAAGCGCTGTTTCTGGCGAGCTACTTCGCCGTGGGGGCGATCTCGATCCCGCTGTGGGTGCGCGCGGTGCACCGCTTCGGCCTCGAGCGCGCGTGGCTGGCCAGCATGGGGCTGGCGATCGTGGTGTTCGTATGGGCCAGCGCTCTGGGCGCGGGTGACGTGGCCGCGTTCACCGTGGTGTGCGCGCTCAGCGGCTTCGGGCTGGGCGCGGACCTGACATTGCCCAGCGCCATCCTGGCCGGCGTGATCCAGCGCGCGGGCCACGGCGCGCAATCCGAAGGGGCCTACTTCGGCTGGTGGCATTTCGCGACCAAGCTCAACCTGGCGCTGGCCGCCGGCATCGCGCTGCCCGCGCTGTCGTGGTTCGGCTACTCGCCCGACAGCCGCAGCCCGCAAGCGCTCGCTGCGCTGACGGCCGCCTACTGCGTGCTGCCTTGCGTGTTGAAGCTCGCCGCTGCGGCGCTGCTCTACTCGCTGCTGATCCGACCCCTGCGGGAGACCCGATGAAACGACGACTGATCCTGTGCCTGACGCTGGCCGCGAGCGCCTTGCTGGCGAGCTGCGCCTCGCCCACCGCCGCCGACTACGCGACTGAGAAGCCGGTGCTCGACCTGAAGACCTACTTCAACGGCGACATCACCGCGCACGGGCTGTTCACCGACCGCTCGGGCAAGGTGGTGCGCCGTTTCGTCGTCACCATGAAGTGCAGCTGGCAAGGCGACGACGGCGTGCTCGACGAGCACTTCGTCTACAGCGACGGCGAGACACAGCGCCGCGTGTGGCGGCTGCATCAACTCCCGGGCGGACGCTACAGCGGCACGGCCGACGACGTGATCGGCGCAGCGCAGGGCCAAAGCGCTGGCAACGCCTTCCAGTGGGCCTACACGCTGCGCCTGCCGGTCGACGGCAAGACTTATGAGGTTCAGTTCGACGACTGGATGTATCTGATCGACGAGCACGTGATGCTCAACAAGGCGGTGATGAGCAAGTTCGGCGTGCGCCTGGGCGAAGTCACGCTGGCGTTTCACAAGCCATGAGCGCGCGTGGAAATCCATGCCGCTGAACCCGCGCATCACCGAGTGGCGCGGCCGCGTCGTGTGGCTGGTGGGCGCGTCTAGCGGCATCGGCCTGTCCGTCGCCCGGCAGCTGCATGAGTCCGGCGCGACGGTGGTCGTGTCGGCGCGCAACGCGAGCGCCCTGGCGGCCTTCGAGGCCGACCATCCGGGCAGCCTCGGGATCACGCTCGACGCCACCGATCGCGAAGCCATGCGCGCTGCTGCCGCGCAGATCGTGACACGCTGCGGTCGCATCGACCTGGCGCTGTACTGCGCCGGTTACTACAAGCCGCAGCGCGCCACGGCGTTCGACCTCGATGAGATGCTGCGCCATGAGCAGGTCAACTACGTCGGCGCGCTCTACCTTCTGGATGCCGTGCTGCCGGTGCTGCTGGGCCAGCGCTCGGGGCACATCAGCCTGGTGTCGAGCGTGGCCGGCTACCGCGGGTTGCCCAATGCGCTGGCCTACGGTCCGACCAAGGCCGCGCTGATCAACCTGGCGCAAGCGCTCTACCTCGATGTGCAGCCGCTGGGGCTGGGCGTGTCGGTGATCAATCCGGGCTTCGTCGAAACGCCACTGACCGCGCAAAACGAATTCAAGATGCCCGCGCTGATCTCGCCCGAGGAGGCCGCGCGCGCGATGCTGGCCGGCTGGGCGGCAGGCGACTTCGAGATCCATTTCCCGAAGCGCTTCACGCGGTTCCTGAAGTTGCTGGGCCTGCTGGGCGATGGGCTGTATTTCAAGATCATCCGCAGGGCCACCGGGCTGTAGGAACTCGTCATGACCGAATCCCCCGCACCGCGCTGCACCGACGTGCGAGTGGCCCGCATCGTCGAGGCCTTCGAGACGCTCACGCCGGCCGACGTGGCGCGGCTGGGCGAGTTCTACGCCGCCGACGCCGTCTTCAAGGACCCCTTCAACGAGGTGCGCGGCACCGGCGACATCCAGCGTGTCTTCAGCCACATGTACGTGGCGCTCGACGCGCCGTACTTCGTCGTGAAAGACGTGCTGGTGCAAGGCGACCAGTGCTTCTTGAGCTGGGATTTCTGCTTTCGCTTTCGGCGCTTCAGTCGCGAGCTGCAGACCGTGCGCGGCGCATCGCACCTGAAGTTCGGCGAGCACGGGCTGATCACGTTGCACCGCGACTACTGGGACGCCGCCGAGGAGCTGTACGAAAAGCTGCCGGGCGTGGGGGTGCTGATGCGCTGGCTCAAGCGGCAGGCCAATTCGTGAGGCCGCCACCATCGCCAACGCGGGCTGCGCAACCCGCCCGCCGAGGGGCAGCCCGATGAGCCGCATCGCCGTGATCGGCGCAGGCATCGCCGGGCTCACCGTGGCGGCCGAACTGCAGGCGGCCGGCCACACGGTGACGGTGTTCGAAAAAAGCCGCGGGCCCGGCGGGCGTTGTGCCACGCGGCGCAGCGCGGCCGGTCCCTTCGACCACGGAGCGCCCGGCTTCGAAGCGGTCACGGCGGCGTTTGGCTCCCAGGTGCTCGGCTGGCAGCGCGCCGGCTGGGTTGCCGCCGACCCGTCCGCGGGCACGGCTCAGATGATCGGTCTGCCCTCGATGAACGCCTTGGCGCAGCAGCTGGCAAGCGGTCTGCTGCCCGGCGCCAGTCTGCGTGCGGAAACCCATGTCTTTGCGCTGGAACCCGGCGCTCCGGCCGGCTGGCGACTGCGCCTGCTCGACGGGCAGCTCGATGCGGGTCACTTCGACGCAGTGGCCGTCGCCGTGCCCGCCGAGCAGGCGGCCGCGCTGCTCGCCCCCGACGCGGCGCTGGCCGAGGCCATGCGGCTCACGCGCAGCGAGCCGTGCTGGACGGCGATGGTGGGGTGGGCCAACGCATGGGCAGCACCCGCTACCGGTGGGGTCGCCTCCGATCCCACCGGCGTGCTCGCTCGGGTGCATCGCGACGATGCGCGCACCGGCCGGCCCGCGCTGGACGGTATCGCCAGCCGCTGGGTGCTGCATGCCACGCCACAGTGGAGCGCCGATCACCTCGACATGGCACCTGCCGACGTGATCGCAACGCTGACGGCGGCTTTGGCGAAATCGCTGGGTGTGGATCTGGCGCCGACCGTGCATGCCGCAGCCCACTACTGGCGTTATGCGCAGGTGCCCGATGCGAGAACCGAGCCTTGCGGCTGGAACGAATCTCTCCGCCTGGGCGCCTGTGGCGATGCGTGGCATGCCGAGGGTGATGTGGCTGGATCGCGCCCCGTCGGCCTCGAGCGCGCCTGGCTGAGCGCTCGGGCGCTGGCGCGGAAAATGGCGCTGAGCCTGTCGCCTGACTGAGGGCGAGGGGTCCCGGGCACGAGCGTTGTCAGGCGTGCCCGACCCGCCTCGAAAAACGGCGCGATACCAGCAGCACCGCCAGCCCGAGTGCACTCAGCCACACCGACTGCCCGAGCACGCCAAACGTGTCGAGCATCAGACCGCTGAACGACGGACCGATGGCGCCGCCCACGGTGTAGCCGGTGATCATCGCGGCGGTGCCGGCCATCGCCGATGAGGCCGCGAACTCGTGCGCCACGCGGATCATGGTCAGCGTGTAGAGCGCGCCGCCCACGGCGCCCCAGACAAAGGCACAAATCCACAGCAGTGGCACCCACGCCGGCGCCAGCCCGAAGGCAGCCGAAGCCGCCAGCAGCAGCGCGCCGGCCAGGCAGAACACGCCGCGCGGCGACAGGTGGTCCGACAGCCAGCCACAGGGGTACTGGAGGGCGAGGCTGCCCACCCCGATCACGCCGGCCAGCGACGTCGCCGCCGCCAGCGACAGGCCGATCTGCGAGCCATAGGCCGTGGTGATCGCGCCCAGGCCGGTCTCGAACACCCCACCGGCAAACGCCACCGCCACGAGGCCGGGCACGCCGCAGATCGTGGCCCACAGACCGACCGGCGCGGCGTCCTCATGGCTCACCCGCAAGGTGCCCACGCGCCCGCCGAGCGTGAAGGCAATGCCAGCCACCGGCATCAGGGCCGCGAGCACCGTCAGCGCTCGAGGCGACAGCGGCAGCAGCCCCGGCAGAAACGGGCCCAGCGCCAACGCCCCGCCCAGCGCGGTTTGGTACAGCCCGGTGAAGCGACCGCGCCGCTCGGGCGGGGCGTTGTGCGCGATCATGGCCTCGGTGCCGTTCCAGGCCGCGGCCGCTCCGACGCCGCCGATGACCGCCAGGACGCACCACAGCCGATAGTGATCGGTCAGCGCATAGCCCAGGATGGCCAGGCCTTCCAGGCCCAATCCGCATCGATAGGCCGCAGCCACACCGAGGCGGTCAAACACCCAAGGCATCAGCGGCACCATCAGCGCGATGCTCAGAAACGGCAGCATCGCAAACAGGCCGATGGCCGATGCGCTCTCGCCGGCCGTTTGCAGCCGAACCGCCAGCACCGGCGTGAGCATCGCGAATGACAGCACCATCAGCGTGGTGGCCGCCGCCACGCGGAACAGGGCCTTTTGAACCTGGGCGGCCTCAGTCACCGAGCGGACTTTTCGTCAAAGCACCCGCATGGCGCCATGGGGGTCACAGCCAGCCCTTGCGCCGGAAGTAGACGAACGGAGCCACCACCGAAACGACCATCAACGCGATGGCGAACGGGTAACCGTAGTGCCATTTCAACTCGGGCATGACATCGAAGTTCATGCCGTAGATGCTGGCGATCAGCGTGGGTGGCAGCAGCGCGACGCTGGCCACCGAGAACAGCTTGATGATCTTGTTCTGGTTGATGTTGATGAAGCCGACCGTGGCGTTCATCAGGAAGTTGATCTTGTCGAACAGGAAGGTCGT
This sequence comes from Burkholderiales bacterium 28-67-8, assembly GCA_002281415.1. Taxonomy (GTDB): domain Bacteria; phylum Pseudomonadota; class Gammaproteobacteria; order Burkholderiales; family Burkholderiaceae_C; genus PBB1. The sequence continues at coordinate 37,472 of NCFZ01000014.1, forward strand.
GTGGCTGTCGAGCGAATCGATGTCACGCATGATCTGGCGCGCTTCTTCGAACTGCTCGGCGTTGAGCAACCGGCTGCGCATCATGAAACTGATGGCCCGGCGCGTGTCCATCACGTTGCGGCGGATGCGCCCGTTGAGGTCTTCCTCCTTGGCGATCGCCGACAGCGCCTCGGCCGCCACGGCATCGTTCACGTCTTCCTTGAGCACGCGCTGCCCCACGACTTCCAGCGCGTCGTAGATGCCCTCGAGTGCATCGGCGCTGTACTCGGCGTCCGCCGCATAGAGCTTGAGCAAGACGTCCTTCGCATCCTCGATCAGCGCCGGGATGCGCCGCGCGCGCAGGCGCAGCAGGCGAAACACGGGCAACTCCTCGTCGTGCATCGAGAACAGCACGTTGCGAAACAGGATGAACGCCACGCGCACGTTGCGCGGGTTCTCGTCGTCGTCGATCAGGAAGTCGCTTCGAATGTGCAGTTCGCCGTTGTCTTCTTCGTAAAAGCGAGCGGACTCTTCCAGGTCGTCGTCGACGGCGTCATCGGGGATCGTCACGCCGAAGTGCTGCGCGATCCAGCCTTTCTCCTCCGGGGTCGGCGCATCGAGGTCGACCCACACCGGCTGCACATGAGCCAGGGCATCGAGACTTTCGATTTCCTCCTGGACCAGCCGGCCGAGGGCCAACGAGAAGACATTGAGCATGCGAACTCCAGCAAAACCGGTGCGCCGGGCGCGCCATGGCGGGGATGTCTATCGAGAAATCGACCGGTCGAAACCCGAAAATTATCGCACCGGGGGTTTGGCCATCGTGGCCTTGGATGCCGCCTGACGCGGCCAACTTGCATGCGCCGGAGTTCAGGAGCAAGATGGGCCCGCGGTCGGTCGGAAACGTCAGTTTCACGGTGGCGTCCCGGTCGTTCGCAGAGCTCTCTGTCTTTCATCTGTGCGAAAGGAGTTCCCATGAACTTGACTATCAGCGGCCACCATCTGGACGTCACCGCAGCTTTGCGGGAGTACGTGCTCACCAAGCTTGAGCGCGTCACGCGCCACTTCGATCAGGTGGTCGACATCAACGTGCTGCTGTCGGTAGAGAAGCCGCGGGAAAAGGCCCTGCGGCAAAAGGCGGAGGTCACGCTCCACGTGAAAGGCAAGGACATCTTCGTGGAGCACTCGGCCGAGGACATGTACGCGGCCGTCGACCAGTTGATGGACAAACTGGATCGGCAGGTTTGCCGATACAAGGCCAAGGTTCAGGACTACCACCACGTCGCTGCGAAGCGCATGGAGGCTCCGGCGCCTTGACCGGTTACCAGCCCTCCGGCAAGAACAAAGCGGCCTTCGGGCCGCTTTTTTGTGGCCCGCGCAACAACTGGCCTTTTGACTGCGGCGGCAGCGTTGCTGCAATGCAGCACCCTGTGCACAATCAAATCGCACCCGTGCCATCATCCGCTCAGTTATTCAGTGCTCGTTTCATCATCCCTTGCTTTGTCATCCTGCGGCCATTCAACGCCGCTGATGCTGGAGCCATCGCCTTGACCACCCGATGAATCGTCTCGCCGCCATCCTTCCTGCCAGCAACGTGCTGGTCGATGTGGACGCCACCAGCAAGAAGCGGGTGTTCGAACACGCGGGCCTGCTGTTCGAGAACCAGCACGCCATCGCTCGCGCGACGGTGACAGACAACCTGTTCGCCCGCGAACGGCTCGGCTCGACCGGTCTCGGCCACGGCGTGGCCATTCCGCACGGGCGGATCAAGGGTCTGAAAAATCCTCTGGCAGCGGTCGCTCGCGTCGTGCAGCCCATACCGTTCGATGCGCCCGACGATGAGGCGGTGTCGCTGCTGATCTTCCTGCTCGTGCCCGAGGCGGCCACGCAAAGACATCTGGAGATACTTTCGGAGATCGCCGAAATGCTCAGCGACCGTGAGTTGCGCGAACGTCTGAAGACGGAGCCCGATGCCTCCAAATTGCATGAGTTGATCGCCAACTGGGAACCGTTGAAGTCGGTCGCATGAGGCGATACCCCGCCTTGATCCACGGCTCGACGTTGCCTTCAGATCAACGGATGCGG
>NCFZ01000015.1 GCA_002281415.1 Burkholderiales bacterium 28-67-8
GCCTTCGTGGCCGAGCAGCGTGATCGCCTCCATCACGTTGTCGAGGTTGTGCGCGGGCTCGCCCATGCCCATGAACACCACCTTCTTGACCACGCGCAGTCGCCGCGCCAGCGCGACCTGCGCCACGATCTCGGCGCTGCCCAGCTGGCGCAGCAAGCCACCCTGGCCGGTCATGCAAAACACGCAGCCCACCGCGCAGCCGACCTGCGTCGATACGCACAGGCCGTCGCGCGGCAGCAGCACCGATTCGACCGTCTGGCCATCGTGCAGCCCGACCAGCAAGCGCGCCGACCCGTCTTCGGCTGGGTGCTCGGAAATGAGCCGCGCTAGACCGTGCAGATCGGCCTCGAGCGCCGGCAGCTCGGTGCGCACCGACAGCGGCAGGAAGTCCTGCGGCTTGCGCCGAGGGCTGTCTTGCGACAAGGCCTGCGACCACAGCCTCAGCACGCGGTGCTCGTGGCACGGCAAGGCGCCGTGATCGCGCAGGCGCTGGCGGACGTGGGTCAGGCGCATGGGGTCACGCGCGGCAACATCGGCCTCAAGCTGCCACCTCACCCCGCGCCGCGTCCTGCCCGCGCGCGATGTCCACCCGGGTCAGCAGCAGCAGGCCGCCGACGAAGAACAGCCCGGTGGCGGCCATGGCGAAGCGCTGGTTGCCGTCGGTGAGCCACGTGACGGCGCCATAGGTGAGCAGCCCCAGCACGGCCGAGGCGCGCACGGCGAAGGTCCACAGCCCGAAGAATTCGGCGCGGTGGGCGAGCGGGCTGAACTGCGCCACCATCGCGCGCCCGGCCGACTGGCTCGATCCCATGCACAGCCCGGCGAGCAGCGCCGCACACCAGAACAGCCCCGGCCCGGTGGCCGCCACCGCCAGCACCGTCATCACGATCCAGCCGACCAGCGTGGCGGCCAGCGCCGGCTTGTGGCCGATGCGGTCCTGCCAGTAGCCAAAGCCGAAGGCCCCGCCGGCGGCGGCGATGTTGACCAGGAAGATCAGCGCCATGGTGTCGGCCTGCTTGAAGCCCAGCGCCTGTTCGGCATACACCGCCGCCAGCGCCACCACCACCGAGATGCCGGCCTGGTAACACGCGCCGCACAGCAGCAGCCACGAGAAATCGCGGTAGCGGCGCGCCAGCCGCCAGCTGTGCGCCAGGCGGGCCAGCGAGGCATCGGCATCGTCGGCCACGGCTTGGGTGGCACCTTCACCAGCGGCCACCCGCTCAGCCTGCGGCACCGCCCGCTCGCGCAGCAGCACGAAGGTGCCCAGCGACGCCACGGCGTACAGGCCTGCGGTGATCAGCATGGTGACCGGCACGAACGACGTGGCAGGCTCGCCGCGGGCCTGCGCGCTCAGCACATAGGCCAGGCTCAGACCGAGTGCGAGCATGCCGCCGAGGTAGCCGAAGCTCCAGCCCCAGCCCGACACGCGGCCCAGCGATTCGGGGCGCGCGAGCTCGGGCAGGAAGGCGGCGATCAGCGCCTCGCCGTAGGTGTAGGCCACGTTCGACACGATCACTGCCACCACGGCCAGCCACAGGTCGCCACGGCCGGCTTCGGCCAGCGCGGCCGTGGCCACCACACAGGCCACGGTGCAAAACCCGAGCAGCCGTTTCTTGGCCGCGTAGCGGTCGGCGTGGGCGCCCAGCGCCGGCAGCGTCAGCATGGCGATCAGGCTCGATGCGGCAACCGCCAGCGTCCACGCCAGCGTGCCCCAGGCTGCGCCGTCGGCCACCACGCTCACGAAGTAGGCGTTGAACACGGCCGTCAGGACGACGGTGGTGTAGCCCGAGTTGGCAAAGTCATACAGCGCCCAGCCGAACACCTCGCGCTTGAGGACGCCGTCGTTGAGCAGCCGCCCCTTCGATGGCGCTTCGGGTTGCATCGTGGCGGCCGCTCAGCGGTCGTGATCGCCGGTGGGCGACAGACTCGCCAGCACCTTGTCGACACGCTTGCCGTCGAGATCGACCACCTCGAAACGCCAGCCTTCCCACTCGACGCTGTCGGTGATCTCGGGCAAGCGGCCCAGCAGCAGCATGATCATGCCGGCCAGGGTGTTGTAGCGACCACGGTCTTCTTCGGGCAGTTCCTTGAGGTCGAGCCGGTCCTTGAGCTCGGGCACCGGGATCAGACCGTCGAACAGCCAGCTGCCGTCGTCGCGGCGCACCGCCCAGGAATCGCCATCGCTGGGCGTGGTGAACTCGCCGGTGATGGCCTCGAGCACGTCGCGCACGGTGATCATCCCCTGCACCTCGCCGTACTCGTCGACCACGAACACCAGCTGCGTGCTTGATGCGCGGAACTGGTCGAGCAGCTCCATGCCCGACAGCGTCTCGGGCACGAACACGGCCGCCTGCAGCCGCTCGGTCACCTCGAGCGCGCCGCCGCCCATCACCTGCTGCAACAGGCTTTGCGCCGACACCACGCCCACCACGTCGTCGAGCCCGCCGCGGCACACCGGGTAGCGCGAGTGCTCCTCACCCGAGATGATCTTGAGCACTTCTTCGGAGCTGCCGGCCGCGTCGAGCCAGACGATCTCGGTACGCGGAATCATCATCGAGCCGACCTGCCGGTCATCAAGCCGAAACACGTTGCGCACCATCTGGTGCTCCTGGGCTTCGATCACGCCGGCGTCGAGGCCTTCTTCGAGGCTGGCGGCGATTTCCTCTTCCGTCACGCTGCGACTGGGGCCACCGCGGATGCCCATCAGGCGCAGCGTGCTCTCGGTGCAAAACGACAGCAGCCACACGAACGGCCGGGTGGCCGTGGACAGCCAGTTCATCGGCTGCGCCACCAGACGTGCCACCGACTCGGGATACATCTGGCCCAGGCGCTTGGGCACCAGCTCGCCAAAGATGATGGTCAGCACCGTGATCAGTGCCACCACCATGGCGGTGGCGCTGACGTGTGCCGCCCGGTCGTGCAGGCCCAAGGTGTCTTGCAGCCACACCGAAAACGGCTCGGAAAACGCCGCATCGCCCACGATGCCGTTGAGCACGCCGATCGAGGTGATGCCGATCTGCACCGTGGACAAGAACTTGGTCGGGTCCACGTGCAGCTCCATGGCCGCCAGGGCGCCGGCATCGCCGGTTTCCACCATCACCTGGAGCCGCGCCTTGCGGCTGGCCGTGAGCGCCATCTCGGACATGGCGAACAAGGCGTTGAGCACGATCAGGAAAAACAGGAGGGCGACGTCCATGCAAGGCGGGGTGGGAGCGGGGGCGGGCCAGCGTAGCAGAATCAAACGATGGTCTATCTGATTGGCGACGTGCAAGGCTGCTGTGGCGCGCTGCAGCGGCTGCTCGACGCGGTGGACTTCTCGCCGTCGCGTGACCGCGTGATCGTGCTGGGTGATCTGGTCAATCGCGGCCCCGACAGCCTGGGCACGCTGCGATTGCTGCGGGGCTTGGGCGATGCAGCGAGCTGCCTGCTGGGCAACCACGACTTGCACCTGCTGGCGGTGGCGCACGGCGTGCGCAAGCTGCACCGCAGCGACACGCTGAGTGACATCCTGGATGCGCCCGACCGCGAGGTCTGGATCGACTGGATCCGCCAGCGGCGCCTCGCGCTGCACGAGCACGGCTGGCTGATGGTGCACGCCGGCGTGCCGCCCGCCTGGACGCTTCAAACCACACTGCAGCTGGCCGGCGAGGTCGAGCAGCAGTTGCGCGGCCCCGATCTGCACGGCTTTTTGAGCGTGATGTACGGCAACCAGCCCGCGCGCTGGGACGACACGCTCGGCGGCCACGACCGGCTGCGCTTTGCCGTCAACGCGCTCACCCGGGCGCGCTTCGTGGCTGCCGACGGCACGCTCGACTTCGAAACGAAAGAAAGCGCTGGCGGCGCCCCACCCGGCCTCGTGCCGTGGTTCGATCACCCCGAGCGCCGCACCGCCGGCGTGCCGATGGCGTTTGGCCACTGGTCCACGCTCGGCCTGATCAACCGCCCCGATCTGCTCGCCCTGGACACCGGCTGCGTTTGGGGCGGGCGGCTCAGCGCGGCACGACTCGATGGATCAGGCGGCGCCGAGATCATCCAGGTCGATTGCGACCAGGCGCAGCGGCCGGGTTGATCGCCCACCTCACTCCTTTCACCTTCAACCGCCATGAACCTACCCAGAACCCTCGCCGCGCTCGCCCTGTGCCTCTGCGCCTTTGCCACCGCAAACGTCCGCGCTGCCGAAGCCTCGGGCGTCAAGGTCGATGTGCTCATGCAATCGACCACCTCGTGGGACGGCGTGCCGTATGCGGCCTACCCCGCCGGCCAGACCGAGCTGACGATGCTGAGGATCACCATCGCGCCGCACACCACCTTGCCGTGGCACACCCACCCGATGCCCAACGCGGCCTACGTGCTGTCGGGCGAGCTGACGGTGGAAAAGGCCGAAGGCGGCCTGAAGCGGCAACTGGTGGCCGGCGACGTGCTGCCCGAGACGGTCAACTCGACGCACCGCGGCTACACCGGCGATCAGCCCGTGGTGCTGCTGGTGTTCTACGCCGGTGCCCAGCGCGTGCCGCTGTCGCGACCGGCCGAGTGACGCGACCGGGGCGGTCGGGGCGCCTGAGTGGCCGCCCCACCCCCACCGATACAATTCGCGGCGTCTGGAAGCGTGGCCGAGCGGTTTAAGGCTGCAGTCTTGAAAACTGCCGTGGGGGTAACCCCACCGTGAGTTCGAATCTCACCGCTTCCACCAAAAGCCCCGCTCAGGGGCTTTTTTCATCCCTCGAGCACCGCCTTCAACGGCTGCACAGGCGCAGCCAGCGGCTGGATCAGCGACGCGACCACGCCCTCGAAGCGCTCGACGATCACGTCCCAGTCGAGCTCGCACGCGCTGCGGCGGGCCTGAGCGCCCAGGGTGTGGCGGCGTTCGGGGTGGGCGGCCAGATCGAGCGCGGCTTGCACGAAAGCTGCCTCGTCGTCGCAGCGCGCCAGCATGCCGTTGTCGCCATGGCGGATCAGTTGAGCGGCGGCCGCGTGGTCGAAGGCCACCACGGCCAGGCCACTGGCCATGGCTTCGGTGGTGACGTTGCCGAAGGTCTCGGTCAGGCTGGGAAACAAGAACAGATCGGCCGAGGCGTAATGCGCGGCCAGCTGCTGCCCGTGGCGGTGGCCGGCGAAGACTGCCGATGGGCACCGCGCGTGCAGCTCATCGCGCTGCGGGCCGTCGCCCACCCACACCAGACGTGCGCGCGGCTGCACGGCGCGGATCGCCTCGAAGGCGCGCAAGACAACGCCCAGGTTCTTCTCGGGTGCCAGCCGGCCCACGCAGGTGACCACCAGATCGTCGGGCTCGGCACCCCAGCTGCGGCGCACATCGTCGCTGCGCTGAGCGGGTGCAAAGCACGCGGTATCCACCCCGCGCGACACGACGCTCAGGTTGCGCAACCCGATGAGTTCGAGATCTCGGCGCAGCGCGTCGGTGGGCACCATGGTGCGGCCGGTGCGGTTGTGAAACCAGCGCAGATAGGCCATCACCGGCCGGTTGAGCCAGCCGATGCGGTAGTAGCGGCTGTAGGCGTGAAAGTTGGTCCGGAAGTCCGAGCTGACCGGCAGCTTCAGGTGCGCCGCCGCGCTCAGCGCCGACCAACCCAGCGGGCCTTCGGTGGCGATGTGAACCGCGTCGGGCCGCTGCTCGCTCCACAGGCGGATCAACGCGCGACGCGCCGGCAGCCCCATGCGCAGCGACGGGTAGTTGGGGATCGGCAGCCCGCGCATCAGCACCTCGTGGAAACGTGGGCTCGTGCGGGCCGAATCGGCCGGGTTCTGCCGTGGCCGGATCAGCTGCACGTCGTGGCCGCGGCGGTGCAACCCCTCGACCACACGCGCCAGCGTCAGCGCCACGCCATTCACCTCGGGCGGGTAGGTTTCAGTGACCACGGCCAGGCGCAGTGATCGCCGATCTGCCGCCGGGTTCGAGGCCTCGATGCTTTGCATGTCCGACAGGTCCATCGGGACCATGCTGCACGCCGATCGCAACAGCTTGATGACAGCGCGCCACATCCGCTGCCACACGGTACGGCCGTCACGCCGCTTTCACGCAAGGTCGTCAACATGCCAGCGGGAGCCGCGCTTTGGCGTGCGCGCCCCTTCGACCACAACCACCAAGGCATGCCGTGAACAACTTTCTGCAAGCACTCGAAGAGCAGCGCTGGGACGACCACCGCTACTACCACCACAGCCGCATCAACCAGAGCCTGCACCTGCTGAGCGCCATCTGCTTCGTGATCTCGTACGGTCTGCTGTTCGTCGATCCGGCGATGGCGGCCATCCTCGCCTGGGGCGTGTCGATGACCAGCCGTCAGGCCGGGCACTTCTTCTTCGAGCCACGCGGCTACGACGAACTCAACCAGGTCACCGACGCCTTCAAGGAAGAGGTCAAGGTCGGCTACAACATCCGCCGCAAGATCGTCCTGCTCGCCGTGTGGGCCGCGATCCCGCTGCTGCTGTGGGCGTCACCGTCGGTGTTCAACCTGATCGCGCCGGCCACGTCGTTCAGCGGCTACCTGCATGACGTCGGCATCGGCTGGCTCGCACTCGGAGTGGCCGGTCTGTTCGTGCGGGTGGGTCAGTTGTGGATCCAGCAAAGCCTGGCCACGGGGCTGGTCTGGATGACCAAGATCCTGACCGACCCGTTCCACGACATCAAGCTCTACCACCGCGCACCGTTGCTGCTGCTGCGCGGCGAGTGGGTCGAGACGACCCGACACGTTCGCCCTGATTGAGCCACGGCGCTGGTGAGCCGGCCGGCTGCCTGCGGGCAGTCAGCCGGCTCACCTCACCCTCGAAACCGCCGCTGCAGCATCTCGCGCAGGATGCCGCGGCGGATCAACCGGTTGCTCGTCGCCGCGCCGTCCCACCAGCCGGCGGCCTGCATGTCACGCGCCGCGGCCACGAAGCGTTGCTGCACCTCGGCGACATCGGCGTCGCTGTAGTTGAGGCTGAAGATGATGCGACCCGAACCCACCCAGCTCAGCGCCAGCCCATGTGCCCGCAGGTAGAACTGCAGCATCCAGTTGTAGCGCGCGGGCTGTGTGTAGAACACCGTCCAGATCGACGACAGGTTCGCGATGCGCACCGGCAGCCCTGCCGCTTCGAGCGCCTGGTTGAATCGTTGCGCGCGCTCGTTCCAGCGTTCGTCGAGCCCGTCGTAGATCGCCTGCACGGGTGCGCTGTCAAGCCGGCGGAGAAACGCGTTCATCGCGCCCATGACGTAGGGGTGCGCGTTGAAGGTGCCGCGGGCAAAGCACACATCGGCCGGGCGTTCCTCGCGAAAGCGCTTCATCAGCGCTGCGCGGCCGCACACCACGCCCACCGGCAATCCACCGCCGAGCGTCTTGCCGTAGACCACCATGTCGGCAGCCACGCCGAAGTACTGCTGCGCGCCGCGCGGTGCGAGGCGGAAGCCCACGAACACCTCGTCGAAGATCAGCACGATGCCGCGCTCGGTGCACACCGCGCGCAGCTCGCGCAGCCACTCGGTGTAGGCCTCGCGGTCAAAGCCGGCGCAGCGGCCGCTGTCGACCAGCGACGAATCGGCCGGTGCGCCCACGTTCGGGTGCAGCGCCTGCAACGGGTTGACCAGCACGCAGGCGATGTCGCGCCGCGTGCGCAGCACCTTGAGCGAGTTCTCGTGCATGTCGCGCAGCGTGTAGGTCTCGCGCGGCGGCAGCGGGTTGCCGGGGCCGGGCTGCACGTCTTCCCACCAGCCGTGATACGCGCCGCAAAAGCGCACCAGGTTCTTTCGGCCGGTGTGGTACCGGGCCAGCCGCACGGCCTGCATCACGGCTTCGGTGCCCGACATGTGGAACGACACCTCGTCGAGGCCGGAGATGGCCTTCAGGCGCTTCACGTTGTCGAGCACGCAGGGGTGATACGCCCCGAGCACCGGGCCGAGCGCACGCACGTTCTCGGCGCCCTCGTCGATGCACTCTTTGTAGAAGTCGACGCCGAACACATTGACGCCGTACGAGCCAGTCAGGTCATAGAACGCGTTGCCGTCGAGGTCTTCGACCGTCACGCCGTGCGACGCCTGCAAGAAGCTGCCCGACTTCAGGTGCGAGCGCAGGTAGGGGCTGTACTGGAACGGCACGCGGTAGCTGCTGGTGAACTGCAAGTCGGACACGCCCTCGCGCGCCTCGGCCGTCATCGCGGCGCTGCGCGGATAGCGCTCGTCGTACAGGCGCGTCAGTTGCTCGAAGCCCGCACGCCGGCGCGCGATCACGTCGGCGCTCGCGCCGTCGGAGCCGAAAAAGCCGTCCTCGTCGTAGGCGTAGCCGGGGATCAGCCCGACCACCCGTTTGGCCATGCGCGAGTGGCCGGCCAGCGAGCGGTGCTTGGCCCGCGACAGCTCGAGCCTGCGCTTCGCGTGCGGAAACGCCCAGGCGAACACGCCCATAGCCAGGGCAGATAGAGCAAAGGATTCGTCCATGAATGTGTGTGTGTTGATGCCCAACCCGCTGTTTACTAGCCTCAATTGACAGGACCGTGAAAACCATGAATCCGCTGCGCCGACTCGTCGCCAACGAAGACCTCAATTTCCTGCTGACCAACCGCGTGCCACGCATGCTGCTCACGCGTGCGATGGGCTGGTTCAGCCAGATCCGCCACCCCTGGGTGGCCAGCGCGTCGATCGCGGTGTGGCGGCTGTTCACTGACCTCGATCTCAGCGATGCACGCCAGCAGCGCTTTGACAGCCTGCACGATTGCTTCACGCGCGAGCTCAAGGACGGCGCGCGCACGATCGATGCGCGCACCGACATCCTGAGCAGCCCCAGCGACGCGATCGTCGGCGCGTGCGGGCGGGTCGAAGACGGTCAGGTGTTCCAGGCCAAGGGCTTTCCGTACGCGATCGCAGACCTGTTCGGGCCGACGCAAGACACGAGCGTGTTCCGCAATGGCACCTACGTGACCTTGCGGCTGACCTCGGCGATGTACCACCGCTTCCATGCGCCGCAGGACTGCGACGTCGAGCACCTGAGCTACCTGAGCGGCGACACCTGGAACGTCAACCCGATCGCGCTGGCGCGTGTCGAGCGGCTGTTCTGCAAGAACGAACGCGCCGTGTTGCGACTGCGGCTGCAGCGCGGCGGCCAGCCCATCGCGCTGGTGCCGGTGGCCGCCATCCTGGTGGCCAGCATCCGACTGCACTTCCTCGATGTGCTGCTGCACCTGCGCTACCGGGGTGCCAACGAGATCGCCTGTCAGGCCCGCTTTGCCAAGGGTCAGGAAATGGGCTGGTTCCAGCACGGCTCGACCATCCTGGTGTTCGCGCCGCCCGGGTTCAGCTTGTGCGAGGGCATCACGCCGGGTAAGCGCATCCGCATGGGACAAGCGCTGATGCGGCAGGATCAGGCCGGCTGACGGTGCGCGATCTGCGGGAGCGGGGCGACCCGCTCGCCGCATGAGTTCTGGCCCGGGAGCGGGACCGGGCGCGCGAGCTCAGGAGCCCGGCGAGACCTCGACGCAGCCGATCGCCACACCGCTCGGCAAGGGCTGCAGCGCGGGAGCGGATCGCGGCACCTGGGCTGGCGCCACGGTGTGCTGCGCTTCGGCGCTGTGGTCGATGATTTCGAGCCGCCCGTCGTGGTGCTCGACCAGCGCGGTGAGGCTTTCGACCCAGTCGCCGTCGTTGCAATACAGCACGCCCTCGACCTGGCGGATCTCGGCGTGGTGGATGTGTCCGCACACGACACCGTCGAGGCCGCGTTTGCGTGCCTCGGTGGCCAGCGCTGCCTCGAAGTCGCCCATGTAGCTGACCGCGCGCTTGACCTTGAGCTTGAGAAAGCGCGACAGGCTCCAGTACGGCAAGCCCAGCCTCGCGCGCGCCGCGTTGAAGCGGCGGTTCAGCTTGAGCGTGAACTCATAGGCCGCATCGCCCGCATAGGCCAGCCACTTGGCGCACTGGATCACGCCGTCGAACAAGTCGCCGTGAGTGATCCACAGGCGGCGGCCGTCGGCCAGCGTGTGCACGCAGTCCTCGACGATGTCCACGCCACCGAAGTTGTGCGCCACGTAGCGGCGCGCGAATTCATCGTGGTTGCCGGGCACGAAGATCACCCGCGTGCCCTTGCGCGCCTTGCGCAAGATCTTTTGCACCACGTCGTTGTGGCTTTGCGGCCAGTACCACGATCGGCGCAGCTGCCAGCCATCGATGATGTCGCCCACCAGATACAGCGTCTGGCATTCGGTGGTGCGCAAGAACTCGAGCAGCGCCGTCGCCTGACAGCCCGGGGTACCGAGGTGCAGGTCGGAGATCCAGACCGTGCGCACGTCCAACGCTCCATCGGTTTTGGCGTCTTCCATGCTGGCGGGTGATGTGTGCATGGGCGCTCATCGTCACGCCGCGACATGACACGCTGTTGACAGTGCCCACCGCTGCGCGCACCGCCTCATCCACGCCACATGTCACCGCTTCGTCAAGAAACCGTCACGGGGAATTCACCGGCAGCGCGGAGCATCTCCCAAACCCAAGGAGAAGTTGATGAGGGACGTGCCCATGCCCACCCTGCCGCTGTTCGATCTGCGCACGCACAAGAACCTGTTTCGTCCGATTGCACCAACGCCGTCGCACCCGGCATTGCACCGGCAGGCCCGCACCCGCACCGCGCCGCTCACCTTCGAAGCCGTGTGGGCGAGAAACCTCGACGAGGTTCGACTGGCTCAGCAACTGCGCCACCGCGTGTTCGTCGAGGAAATGGGCGCACGCGTGTCGGTCCCCGTGGGCACGCCCAGCGGCCATGACGCCGACCTCTTCGACGACCACTGCGAACACCTGCTGCTGCGCGTGACCACCGATGGCGAGCCCGGGCCCGTGATCGGCACCTACCGCGTGCTGACACCGGCCGCGGCCAAGCGCGTGGGTGGCCTGTACAGCGAGACCGAATTCGATCTGACCCGCCTGCGCGCCATGCGCACCCGCATGGCCGAGCTGGGCCGCTCGTGCGTGCACCCGGACTGGCGCACCGGCGGCGCCATCCTCGCGCTGTGGGCCGCGCTCGCGGACTTCATGAAGCGCAACGAACTCGACACGATGATCGGCTGCGCCAGCGTGGGCATGCGCGACGGCGGCCACGTGGCGGCCAGCCTGTGGACGCAACTGAGCGCCACACACCTGGCTCCCATCGACTGGCAGGTGCGCCCGCGCCTGCCGCTGCCGGTCGACCAGCTGCGCTGCGATCTGGCCGTCGAGCCACCCGCCTTGATCAAGGGCTACCTGCGCTGTGGCGCCAAGGTGCTGGGGCCACCGGCCTGGGACCCCGAGTTCAACACCGCCGACCTGCCGATGCTCATCCGCCTGAACGACCTGCCGGCGCGCTACCGAAAGCACTTTCTCGGCGAGTGAGCGGCCCCGGGCCGCGGCAAGGGCAAAATCGCGCCCGGCCGTGCCTGACAACGCTGCGTTTCAGGGCGCGCCGCACACGCTCGCACAAGGCAGTTTCCCGATGGGCATCAACAACGTCCCGACAGCTCTCAACGGCCTGACCGCCAAGTCCAGGCAAATACCCCAGGAAGTCCAGCACCAGGCCATGCGCGAGGCGCAGGATCAGGTGTCGCGTCGCATCCTGAACGGCGAAAAGCTCACGCCCGAGCAGCGCTCCACGGCCGAGCGGCAGACTTATCAGGCGGTGCTGCTGTCGCTGCTCGCCGGCCGACCCTGAGCGCTCGTGTGCCGGCGTCGGCGGCCCGCCGCCTCAGCTGGCAGGCGCTTCGCTCGACGGCACGATGACGACTTCGGTGCCGGGGATCTCGCGGGTGATCTGGCCGGCAATCGCGTCGATGCGCTTTTGCACTTCGCCCATCAGCAGCACCGGATCGAACTGCAGGAACACCTCGACATAGACCCGCGGGCCGGAGCGGCGCGTGCGGATCTTGTGCAGCCGGTCGTAGTCGTCGAAGCGCTCGACCAGCTGGCGCAGGATGCGCAGCTGCAAATGCTCGGACAGGCTCGCATCCAGCAAGTCACCCACCGATGAGCTGGTGATCGACCAGGCCGCGTGCAGCAGGAAGAACACGCCCAGCAGCGAGGCGATCGGATCCAGATACCAGCTCCAGCGCTGCCCGTGGCACGCCACCTGGGTGATGAGCGTGATCGCCATCAGCGCGTCGAAGCACGCCTTGGAAAACCACAGCTTGGCCTGCGACTCGAGGATGGCCGATTCGCGCTTGCGCAACTCGAGCCGGTTGCGCATCGAGATGCCAAAGCCAATCGCCGCGTAGGTCGTGAAGATCACGATGCCGGGCAGCGTGCCCTCGGTGGGCTGCGGGTCGCGCAGATGATGCGACGCCTGCACGAGGATGAATCCGGCGCACGCCACCATCGCCACGGCGATGGCCACGCTGACCAGGTTCTCGAGCTTGCCGATGCCGTAGGCGTAGCGCTCGTCGGGTGCGCGCCGCACCGCACGCACCGTGAGGTAGGCCGCCAGCACGGCGAGGAAGTCGGTCGACTCCTTGAGCAGGTCGCTCATGATGGTGAGCGAGGTCGAGGCGAACGCCGCCCCGCCGGTCAGGCACACATCGAGCAGGCAGAAGGCCACGGCCACCTGCAAGCCGCGTTCATGGGAGTTCGAGGAGGCGGAAGTGCTCATCTGTGTGCTGCTCAGAGCGAATGGCGGGCTGAAAAATCACGATGGCCTGCAAGGCTGAACCCTGCAGGCCACCTTGAGCCGGCGCTGATTGTGGCCGACCCCTGTGACGGGCGAGATCCGTGCCTTACAGCCCGACCGCCCCCAGCGATGCGACGAACCCCTGCGCCGGCACGAAGCCGACCACGCGGGCATCGGCCTGCTCGCGGCCCTGCTTGTCGAAGAACAGCACGCCCGGCGGGCCGAACAGCCCGAAGCGCTTGAGCAGCGCCTTGGCCTCGGCGGAGTTGTCGGTCACGTCGGCTTGCAGCAGCAACGCGTTGGCCATGCGCGGCTGCACGGCCGGATCGCTGAAGGTCAGGTGTTCCATTTCCTTGCACGACACGCACCAGTCGGCATAGAAGTCGAGCATCACCGGCCGGTCGGCCACCTTCAGCGCAGCGTCCAGTTCGGCCACGGTGCGGATGCGGCGAAAGCTGGTGGCCTGCGTTGCGGCCGTGGCCGATCCAGGGGCGCGCGCGAAGTGACCCAACGGCTGCAGCGGGTTGTCGCTGCCCGACAGCGCCCCCACCACCTGCGTGGTGCCCAGCACTGCCAGCACCAGCGCCACGCCCTTGGCCAGACGCTGGCGGCCGGTGGCCGTGTCGGCCAGCCGGTCGAGCAACTTGAGGTAGATCGCACCGACCAGCAAGCCGCTGCCGATGATCAGCATCACCACCCACACCGGCAGCACCGGCGAGACGATCCACAGCGCCACGGCCAGCAGCATCACGCCGAAGAAGGTCTTGACGCCTTCCATCCAGCTGCCTGCACGCGGCAGCAGCGAGCCTGCCGACACGCCCACCAGCAGCAGCGGCACGCTCATGCCCATGGCCAGGCTGAACAGCGCCAGCCCGCCGATGACCACGTCACGCGTCTGGCTGATGAACACCAGCGCGCCGGCCAGCGGTGCGGCCACGCACGGGCCCACGATCAGCGCCGACAGACCGCCCATCACGAACACGCCGAGGAACTTGCCACCGGGCAGACGGCTCGAGCTCTCGGTGATGCGACTCTGGATGAAGCTGGGCATTTGCAGCTCGAACACGCCGAACATGGACAGCGACAGCGTGGCCAGCATCAGCGCGAAGGCGCCCAGCACCCAGGGGTTTTGCAGCGCGGCAGCCAGACCCTCGCCGAGCAGACCGGCCACCACACCGAACACGGTGTAGACCAGCGCCATGCCCAGCGAATACGCCAGCGCCATCGAAAAGCCGCGCAAGCGCGACACCGGTGCGCCCTGCCCCACGATGATCGAAGACAGGATGGGCACCATCGGCAGCACGCAAGGCGTGAAGGCGAGCAGCAAGCCGGCCACCAGGAACACGCCGGCGATCGTGAGCAGGCTGCCCGACTTGAGCGCCGACTCGACCTTCGCGGTCTGTGACACCGGTGCGGCCACCGGCGCGGCGGGCGCGACAGGCGCAGTCGCGGCGGCCACATCCGAGACCGTGACCGGTGCGGCATCCTCGCCTTGCCACTGCGCGCGCAGCAACTGGCCGTCGCGCGCGTCCGCGTCGACGAAGGCGGTTTGCGGCGGGTAGCACAGCCCCTTGTCGGCACAGCCCTGGTAGACCACGCGCAAGCGGAAGTCACGCCCCGACGGCTGCACCGGCACGCGGATCAGCAGCGCGCCGTGCAGCACCTCGACGTTCTTGTTGAAGTTCGTGTCGAACTCGACCTTGCCCGCGGGAATGACCACCTCGCCCAACGTGGCGCCGGCGCCCTCGGTCTCGACGCTGATGCGGTCGCGGTAGAGGTGGTACTCCGGCGCGACGTCGATGCGCAGCTCCACGGTCTTGGCGTCGCCCACGCGCGCGCTGCCCACGAAGGCCTGCGCGGGGTCGAGAAAATCGGGCTCGCCGGCCATCGCCGGCGCGCCCGAGACGGCTGCCATCAGCAGCGCAGCCGCGGTCACGCTCAGGCACCGGGCCCATCGTGGAAGGTTCATTCTTGTTCTCCTGGGGTGATGCGCCGGTCTTGCTCGGCGCCGATGCGCGTGCTGCGCATCGAGGTGTCGACGACCAGGCCGGTGGCGGCCTGGGCAGCGAGGAATTCAAGCGCTGATGCGCCCTTGAGCATGCCGATCGTGCTGAGCGCACCGGCCGCCACGCAAGCCGGCGCCGTGATGCTGACGCTGGCCCAGTGGGTCACCGGCCAGCCGGTGTGCGGATCGAGGATGTGGCAGTAGCGCCGGCCCTCGTGTTCAAAGTAGCGCTCGTAGTCGCCGCTGGTGGCCAGCGCGCCCTCGCGCAGCTCGACGCTGGCGATCGTGCCCTCGTCCTGGCGCGGGTGCTGGATGCCGAAGCGCCACGCGCTGCCGTCGGCGCGCGGCCCGAGCACCCGGATGTCGCCACCCAGGTTCACGTAGCCGTGGCGCTGGCCGGTGGCGTGCAGCACCGCCATCGCGCGGTCGGCGGCGTACTCCTTGCCGAAGCCGCCGAAGTCGACCTCCATGCCCGCACGCGGCAGCCGGATCGTCTGACCCGTCCACTCCACCTGCGACCAGCCGATCAGCGGCAGCACCTGCTGCAGCGCCGCTTCGTCGGGAACGCGCTTCGCCTTGAAATCCCAGACCCGGCGCAACACGCCGGAGGTGATGTCGAACAGCCCGTCGCTGAACGCATGCAGCTGCGCCGCAAAGTTCAGCAGCGAGGCCGTCTCGTCGTCCACCCCGACCACATCAGGCCCGCCCGCCGCCGCGTTGATGCGCGACACGATGCTGTCGGCGCGGTAGCGCGAGAAGGCCACCTCGATGCGGCGCACCTCGTTGATGGCCTGTTCGGCCGCCAACGCGAGCACCGGTTCGCCCTCGCCCCGTGCGTCGTCGAGACGGATCTCGCACACGCTGGACATCGCATCGAACTCGAAGCGATAGGCGTGCGCCTTCGACGGCGCACCCTTGGCACGCTTTCGATGGGCTGACGCGGGAGCGCGCATGGCTCAGAAGCGCGTGCTCAAGCCGACCTGGAAGAAGGTCGCCCGAAACGGATCCAGCCCCGGCGAACCGTGCGACCCGATGCGCCAGTCGGAGCGCTGCTCGTAGCGTTCGACCTTCGCATCGACCGTCCAGTCCTGCGTCACCTTCATCGCCACCTTCAGGCCCACGGTGATCGCCCCGAAGGCCGACAAGCGCTGGTCAGGGGAGATGTACTTCGGCGGGTTGGTGAAGTAGCCCACGGGATAGGGCGCGCCCACGTCGGGGTCATAGACCGGGTCGTAATAGAACTTGGCGGCGCTTTGCGTGTAGTAGCGAAACGAAGGCGTCACCGTGAACTTGTCGCCCAGCGGCTGCACCCAATCCAGGCCCAGCGTGTGCGCCTTGATGCCGAAGTTGTCGCGGTAGTAGCGATAACTGGTCCGCAGCGTCGAGTTCATCCCGTCGAAATGGTGGTTCCAGCGCGTGAGCAGGATCGACTGGTTGCGGAAGTCGGGACGCACATCCGGATCCTTGTACGGATCGGAGTAGTAGCCATGCCCCCGGTTGTGCGACACGTTGAGCTGCACCAGGTCGTTGGCCGTCCAGGCCTGCGTCACGCCGGCCATCAGTTCGAGCGTTTGCTTGGTCTTGTGCAGCGAGGCGTTGTTGTGCGAGCTGATCTTGTCGTCGGCAAAGCCCAGGCCGACGTTCCAGGTGCGGTTGTTGTCCTCGCTGGAAAAACTGGCATCGAGCGAGGCCGCGTTGCTCTCGTAGTCGTGCTCATTCGAGTGGCTCACGCCGAACGAGTAGCTCGAGCGCTCCTCGTAACGCGTGATCTTGACGTCCCCGGCCTTGCGCTGGTCCTTCATGCGCTTGGTCGCGCCGGAGATCGCAGAGTGGTAGCGCGGCGTGGCGCCCGACACGCTGTCCGACACCAGCGAGCCCTCGACGGACCACTTGGGCGACAGCGGGACCATCACGTAGATCGATGGCGCATTCACCTTGATGCGCGACAAGCCCGGCTGCGAGTCCTCGTAATGCAGGTACTTCACGGCGATTTCGCCGCGCTCGGGCGCCGAATCGGCGAGCGCCAGGCCGGGGGCCATCACGCCGGGCAGCGCCAGCGCGGCGGCGATGATCGCCCCGGCCTTGTCGTTGCGGGCGGTCTTCAGAGGTTTGCGATCAGTTGCAGCCACAGCCACCTCCACCGACGCCATAACCACCCGAGGCGTTTTCCTTGCTGCCGTAGATGTGCTGGACGAAGCGCTGGTCCAGCGGATCACCGCCCATCGTCATTTCGGGGCGGGCCAGGTTGCCGCGCTCCCAGGGTTGCGGGGGGGCCATGGCACAGCCGCCCAGGGCGGCAGCGGCCAGCAGCGCGCACAAGGCACGCAGCGAACGTCGGGGGGTCGGTGTCATCACGGGCTCCATATCAGGGGGTTGATGGGTGGTCTTCATGGCGCGCCCAGCACCTGGACGATGCGCGACTCGAGCTCCTTGCGGTCCTGCTCGCGGAAGCCCTTGTGCGCCGAGGCGATTTTCCCGTCGCGGCCGACCAGGTACGACGACGGCATGCCCTTGACCTCGAAGCGCTTGGCGCTGTCGCCGCTGGTGTCGAAGGCCACCGTGAACTGCGCTGGCACCTCGGCGAGGAACTTGTCGGCATCGACGCGCTTGGCGTCGAGATTGACCGCCAGCACCTCGAAGCCCTGCGCGCCGTACTTGGCCTTGAGCTCGTTCATGAACGGAAACGACTGCTTGCACGGGCCGCACCACGAGGCCCAGAAGTCGACGTAGACGACCTTGCCCTTCATCTGGGCCAGCGACACCGCGTCCTTCAGGCCGGGCAGGCTCAGCTCAGGTGCGGCGGTGCCGGCCTCGAGCGACCAGGCCGCCGGGGCCGCCAGGGTGGCCAGACACAGCGTGGCCAGGCGCAGCGCGCGGGTGAGGGGTTTGTTCTTCATGGGGGGCTCCAAAAGTGTCTTGTCGAAAAAAGAATCAAGGGCGAGGGTGTGTTTGATGCGCAGAGCCGGGCGTCAATTCAGCGGCGCACACGGCGGTACCACAGCACCCCCGCAGCGGCGAGCGCGAGCAGCCACAGCGTCGGGTCGAGCAGCGTGTTGCCGCGGGCGATCGAGCAGCCGCCACCACCCGAATTGCTGGTCACAGGCGTGGGCGTCGGCGTCACCACAGGATCGGCGCGGGTGGCCTGGATCGCCACTTGCACCGGCGAGACCGAGGCACTGGTGTCGATCTCGACGGTGCCGGTTTCGGTGCCGTTGGCGCTGCTCGACCAGCCGATCGACATCGCGCAGCTCTGGCCGGGCAGCAAGTCGAACGGTGTCGCGCTGCAGCCGTTGGTCGCAGCGGGCGCCAGGGTGAAGTTGCCCGAAGCGATGCGCAGGCCGGTGACGTTGAGCGTCGCGTTGCCGGAGCTTTGCAGCGTCAGCGTCTGATCCGCAGCAGCCGCGCCGGTCACTGCAGTGAAGCTGAGCGCCGTGGACGACAGCGTGGCTGCGGGCTGTGCGGGTGCGGTGCCGGTGCCGGTGAGCGCCACATCCGGCGGGTTGGTGCCCGTCGAGGTGACCTGGAGCGTGGCGCTGCGTGCGCCGACCGCACCGGGTGCGAACGACAGCGTGAGCGTGCAGCTCGCGCCTTGCGCCAGCGGACCCAGCGAGCAGGTGCCACCGCTGACCGAGTAGTCAGCCAAATTCGCGCCGGCCAGCGTGAAGCCCGACAGCGTCACCGCGCCCGGGCCGTTGTTGATCAGGCTGAGGGTCTGCGTGGTGGCGGCCGAACCCACGGTCAGGTTGCCGAACGCCTGCGTGGTGGTGCTTCCCACCCAGGCCAGTACAGGCGACGCGGCCACACCGGTGCCGGTGAGCGTCACGGAGTGAGGCGAACCGGCGGCATTCGAAGCCACCGACACGCTGCCCGGCGCCGCGCCCAGGCCGGCCGGGGTGAAGGTCACCGACAACTGGCAACTGGCCGCTGCAGCCAGGCTGGCGCCGCAGTTGTGGGTCACCGCGTAGCCCGAGGTGGCCGTGATGCTGGCGATGTTCAGCGCGGCCGAGCCGGTGTTTTGCAAGGTGATGCTGCGTGCGGTGGAGGTGACGCTGTCGGTCTGGTTGCCAAAGGCCAGCGATCCCGGCAACAACAAGACGGCGGGCGCCGGGGCGGCCGTGCCGGTACCGCTCAAGCTGATGGAAGCGGCACCGTTGCTGGCGTCGGAGGTGAGCGTGAGCGAGGCGCTGCGTGCACCCACTGCGCCCGGCGTGAAGGTGAACGTGACCGTGCAAGTTCCAGCAGCTGCCAGCACCGTGGTGGGCGTGCAGGTGCCTCCACGGGTGAAGTCACCTGAAGCCGTCCCGGTGAGCGTCAGTGCGCTGAACGTCAGCGGCGCGGTGCCGCTGTTGCTGACCGTCACCGACTGGCTGGCGCTGGTGGTGGCCACCACTTGCGATGTGAAGGTGCGCGTCGTCGCGTTGAGCGAGATCGCGGGCGTCGGCGCAGCCGTGCCGGTGCCGTTGAGCGTGATCGACGACGGCGAGCCGGCGGCGTTGTGCGTGATCGCCAGGCTCGCGTTGCGAGCGCCCACCGCGCCCGGCGTGAAGGTGAAGGTCACCGTGCAGTTGGCTCCGGCCGCCACCACCGTGCTGGGCGTGCAGGTGCCACCACGGGTGTAGTCGGCCGCGGCAGTGCCGGTGAGCGTCAGGGCGCTGAGGGTCAGCGGCCCGGTGCCGCTGTTGCTCACGGTCACGGTTTGGGCCGTCGATGTCGTGGACACCGTTTGCGTGAAGCTCAGCGTCGTGGGCGACACGCCGATCACCGGCGTCAGCGCCACGCCGGTGCCCGACAGGCTGGTGGTGCTTTGGCCACCGGCCGCGTTGTGCGTGACGACCAGGTTGGCGCTGCGTGCGCCGGCGGCCGATGGCGTGAAGCCCACGCTGATGGTGCAGCTGGCGGCAGCGGCGACCGTGCCGCCCGCCGTGCAGGTGCCGCCGCTGATGCTGAACTCGGTGCCACTGCTGATCGACAGCGTGCCCAGCGTCAATGCAGCGTTGCCGCTGTTGGTCAGCGTGACGGTCTGTGCCGAGGCTGCGGTGCCCACGTTCAGGCTGCCGTACGACAGCGAGACGGGGGCCAGCGCGGCCACCGGAGCCGGCGCCGCGGTGGCGGTGCCGGTGAGCGTGACGCTGCCGGGGCTGCCGGCGGCGTTGTGGGTGATGCTCAACGTGCCGTTGCGCGCGCCGGTGGCACCTGCTGCCGGCCGGAAGGCCACGGAGATGGTGCAACTGCCGGCGGCGGCGACCGAGCCGCCCGCCGCGCAGGTACCGCCGCTGATGAGGTAGTCGGCCGTGTTGGACAGCGTGATCGCAGACAGCGAGAGCGCTGCGGTGCCGGTGTTGCTCACGGTCACGCTTTGCGCGGCACTGGTGTTGCCGATGGCGGTGGAGGCCAGCGTCAGCGACGTCGGTGTGATGGACGCCACGGGGGCAGGCGTCGGCGCGCCGGCACCCGTTCCGCTCAGGGCAATGGCGATGGGCGTGAGCGTGCCGGAATGAGAGATGCTCAGCGTGCCGGTGCGTGTGCCCGCCGCCGTGGGCGTGAACGACACGATCACCGTGCAGCCGGTAGGGCCTGTGGCCAGGGTCGTGCCGCACGTGCCGCCCGAGCGCGCGAAGTCGCCGCTGGCGCTCACCGTCAGGGCGCTGAGCGCGGGGCCGTTCACCAGAGCTGCCTTGACGGTGACGGTCTGCGTGGCCGCGGTGACACCGACGTTGGTCGACGCGAAGGTCAGGCTCGAGGGCGAGTTGCCGAGGTAGGCCGCCACGTTGGCGACCTGCTGCGCGGTCATGCTGCTGAGCCGCCCCATGCCGCTGTTGTTGCTGTTGATGTTGCTCTGGATCCAGCTGCGCGCGTTACGGGCGTTGAAGATCTTGGACGCATTGCTCGTCAGCGGCGTGGCCGTCTGGTGGCAGCCCGATGTGGCGCAGTTCGCGGTGAACAAGGTGGCGCCTGCGACCGGATCGTCGGCATGCGCGGACATCGACGTGAACAACCCGAAGCAGGCGACGGCCACGAGTTGCTTCCAGGCCTTGAACTTCGAGGTGTGAAGGGCAATTTTCATGGGGGTACTACTCAGCTGAAAAAGGTGGGAAGGGCGTGAACGAGGGGCACCGCCAGCCAGATGGCGTTGAACGCGGCGTGCAATGCGATGCAAGGCGCCACACGGCGTGATCGCTGGAACACCGAACCGAGGGCCAGCGCCGGCAGCAGCGTGAGCAGCGACTGCCAGGTGCCCTGGCTCAGGCCGTGAGCCACGGCGAAGGCCAGCGCCGTGAGGGCATTGGCCACAGGCGCCGACTTCAGACGTGTCAGGAGTTCTTGTTGCAGGCCGAGCCGGAAGATCACTTCCTCGACGACCGGTGCGCCTGCGAGCAGCCACACGGCCGACCACGACGGCACGGCGAGCGGCTGCCGGGTGAGCAGCCAGACCAGCGCAACCAGGAACGCGGCGCTGCACAGCAGGCGTGCGCTGGTGTCGGAATCGGCGGGTGGCAGGGTCAGAAAACGCGTGGTGGTGGCAAGGCAGACGGGCAAATCAAGGGTCGGCAAAGCCATTGTCTGGACGCCAGAGGGGTCTTCCGGTGTGCAGATGTATCCGGGCGTTCGTGACATCTGCACGTGCCGGGCGGCGTGCTGCCGCGACTCCGCCGGCCCCGGCAGCACGCCGGCGCCCGTGAGCCACAGCCTTCCGTGCAGGCGGCACCGCGTCGATCCCGAAGCCCCGCGACCGGGGGTCTGGTTGCTTGCTGTTACGAGTCAGCCCGCGCTGAAACAACCCTTAAGACTTTCTTAAGGCCGGTTCGACGACCGCGGTCGCCCGGACAACCCGAAAGCGGCCCGGCCAGGCGGTGCACGCGCCCCGGGCTCACTTGAAATCGCGGCTGTCGGTCATCAGCCGCCCGAGCAGCGGCGTGAGGTCTTCGAGCTGCGCGGCGATCAGGTTGCTGACCTCGCCCTCACGCTGCCAGGTGCCGTGAACGGCGAGCAGCCGCGACCTCAGCAGCACGTTGCGCTGCCGCTCGCGCAGCGACTTCCAGCAGATCACCTGCACGACGCCGGTCTCGTCTTCGAGCGACACGAAGGTGGTGCCGTTGGCGGTTTCGGGCTGCTGGCGCAAGGTGACGATGCCGCAGCAGCGCACCGCGCGGCCGTTAGGCACGGCGGCCAGCTGTTCGGCGCTGAGCAGCCGGCGCGCGCGCAATTGCGGGCGCAGCAGCGCCAGCGGATGGCGGCGCAGGCTCAGACCCAGCGCGGCGTAGTCGAAGACGATCTCCTCGCCCTCGGGCGCGCTCGGCAACTCGAGCACGTCTTCATCGATGGGGGCCTCGCGCAGCAGCAGCGGCGCGGCCCGCCAGGCGGCGGCGTCCCACACCTGCTGGCGTCGGTGGCCCGACAGGCTCATCAGCGCGTCGGCCGCGGCCAGCAGCCGCATCTCGTGGTGCTGCAACCCGGCACGGCGGGCCAGGTCGTCGGCGCTGTCGAACACCTGCTCATGGCGTGCGGCGACGATGCGCGAGGCGGCCTCGGCTGACAGCCCGGCGATCAACCGCAAGCCCAGGCGCACCGCCGGCGGATGCGGCAGGCCCTCGAGCGTGCAGTCGACATCGCTGTGCATGACATCGGCCGCGCGCACCTCGACACCGTGGCGTTGGGCGTCTTGCACCAGCTGCGACGGCGAATAAAAACCCAGCGGCTGCGAGTTGAGCATCGCGGCCAGGAACTCGGCCGGGTGGTGGCACTTGATCCAGCAGCTGGCGTAGACCAGCAAGGCGAACGAG
>NCFZ01000016.1 GCA_002281415.1 Burkholderiales bacterium 28-67-8
GATCGTCTTCATGTCGGCGCTGCTGGCCGGCCTGCAGTCCAACTTCATCCGCCGCGTGCTGTCGGCGCAGGCGCACATCCAGTTGCTGCCGCCCAAGGAGGTGACCCGCGCACTGCGCGGCGCGGCCGGCGCGCCGGGCGATCGTGGTCCCGAGATCGAGGCGGCCATCGTGCAGCCGCCGCTGCAGCGGCTGAAGTCCATCGACCAGTGGCAGGCGGTGGCCGAGCAGATCCGCGCCATGCCCGAGGTGCTCGTGGTCTCGCCGGTGGCCGGCGGCTCGGCGCTGGTGCTGCGCGGCAGCGTGAGCCGCTCGATCTCGCTCAGCGGCATTCAACCCGAGCTGTACTTCCGCATCATCGATCTGAACGACAAGCTCGTGCGAGGCAGCACCCGCCTGACCGGCAGCGACATCCTGATCGGCACCGAGCTGGCCAGCGATCTGGGTCTGGATGTCACCGACAAGCTGCGCGTGACCACCGCCAACGGCGCGTCCAGCGCACTCACCATCACCGGCATCTTCGACCTGGGCAACAAGGGCGTGAACTCGCGCAATGTGTTCATGGCGCTGCACACCGCCCAGAGCCTGCTCGGGTTGCCCGGCGGCGTGACCAGCCTCGACGTCACGGTGCGTGACGTCTACGGCGCCGAAGGCGTCGCGCAGCGCATCACGCGCGCGACCGGCGTCGAGGCCGACAGCTGGATCAAGACCAGCGCCCAGTTCTTCGCCGCCATCAGCGCGCAGACCACGGCCAACACCGCGATCCGCTTCTTCGTGGCGCTGTCGGTGGCCTTCGGCATCGCCAGCGTGCTGGTGGTGGTGGTGGTGCAGAAGTCGCGCGAGATCGGCATCCTGCGCGCCATGGGCATCTCGCAAGGCCAGATCCTGCGCGTGTTCCTGCTGCAAGGCGGGCTACTCGGGCTGGGCGGTTCGGTCGTCGGTTGCTCCATCGGCGCGGCAGCGCTGGTGCTGTGGCAGCGCTATGCGCGCAACGCCGACGGCACGCCGTTGTTTCCGCTGGTGTTCGACCCCAAGCTGTTTTCGGCGGCTTTGGTGCTGGCCACGCTCACCGGCTTGCTGGCTGCCTTTGCCCCGGCGCTGCGGGCGGCCCGACTCGATCCGGTGGTGGCCATCCGTGGCTGAGCTCGCAGCGCCAGATGCCGTTGCCGTGGCACCGGCGCGTCCCGTCGTCGTGTCGCTGCGCGGCGTGCGCAAGGCCTACAACGTGGGCAAGCCGTTCGAGACGGAGGTGCTGCACGGCATCGACCTGACGCTGCTGCGCGGCGAGTTCTGCGCGGTGATGGGCCCGTCGGGCTCGGGCAAGTCCACCCTGCTGAACATCGTCGGCTTGCTCGATCGCCCGAGCGCCGGCCGCGTGGCGGTGTGCGGCGAGGAAACCGACACGCTCGACGACCGCGCCCTGACGCGGCTGCGCGGTCACTCGATCGGCTTCGTGTTTCAGTACCACCACCTGATCACCGCCTTCAGCGCGCTCGAAAACGTGATGATGCCGATGCTCGGTGCGTCCGGTTTTCCGAACGACGCCATGCGCGCACGCGCTGCCGAACTGATCGACAGCGTCGGCCTGCGCGCGCAGCAGCACAACGGCGCGGCCAACCTCAGCGGCGGCCAGCAGCAGCGCGTGGCCATTGCCCGCGCGCTGGCGATGAACCCGGCGCTGCTGCTCGCCGACGAGCCCACCGGCAACCTCGACACCCACAGCGCCGATGACGTGTTTTCGCTGCTGCGTCGCTTCAATCAGGAGCACGGCACGACGGTGCTGTTCGTCACCCACAACCCCGCGCTGGCCGCGCGCTGCGACAAGACCATCCAGGTCGTCGATGGCATGGTGACCGGATGAGCCGCGACATCCGGACCGGTCGAACCAGCGTCGTGCGGGGAGCCGTCATGCCGTTTGACTTGAGACGGCTGTTCAGCCGCTTCCTGCGCAGGCACCGGGCGCTGCGGCATTTCGGCCGCCATCCGCTGCTCGCCACGCTGGCCGGTCGCGGCCCGGTCGCGCCGGTGCCCGACGCCACGGCCGCCGAGCTGATGCGCGCCGCGCGCGACGAGCCGGCCGCCGCGATCGCGCGTCTGGACTCGCACCCCGAGGGACTGAGCGCCCGCGAAGCCGCTGCGCGGCTGGCCAGTCAAGGCCCCAACGAGGTCCAGCACGAAGCACCGCTGCCCCGCTGGCTGCACCTGTGGCAGTGCTACCGCAACCCGTTCAACCTGCTGCTCACCGTGCTGGCCGTGGTGTCGTACCTCACCCAGGACGCCAAGGCCACCATCGTCATTGGCGTGATGGTGGTGATGAGCACGGCCATCCGCTTCGTGCAGGAAGGCCGCTCGCACCGCGCTGCCGACCGGCTCAAGGCCATGGTCAGCAACACCGCCACCGTGATCCGCCGGTCGTCACCAGCGCCACTGGCACCGGTCGCCGTGGCGGCCGCTGCGCTGCCCTCGCGCGAGATCGCGCTGCGTGAACTGGTGCGCGGCGATCTGGTGGCGCTGTCGGCCGGCGACATGATCCCGGCCGATTGCCGCGTGCTCAGCGCGCGCGACCTGTTTGTGTCGCAGTCGGCGCTGACCGGCGAGTCGATGCCGCTCGAGAAATTCGTCGATCGCCACGGCGAGGGCAGCGCCCCGCTGGAGCAGCGCAACCTCGTGTTCATGGGCACCAACGTCGTGTCGGGGACGGCCACCGCGCTGGTGGTGGCCACCGGCAACCGCACCTGCTTCGGCGCGCTGGCGCTGCGTGCTTCGGCGACCGAGACCGCGCCCAACGCCTTTCAGTCCGGCGTCAACAGCGTGAGCTGGCTGCTGATCCGCTTTGCGCTGGTGATGGTGCCCATCGTGCTGCTGGTCAGCGGCTTTGCGCAGGGCAACTGGCTGCAGGCCTGTCTGTTCGCGCTGTCGGTGGCCGTGGGCCTGACGCCCGAGATGCTGCCGATGATCGTCACCACCACGCTGGCCCGCGGCGCGGTGGCGCTGTCGCACCGCAAGGTCGTCGTCAAGCGGCTCGATGCGATCCAGAACTTCGGCGCCATGGACGTGCTGTGCACCGACAAGACCGGGACCCTCACGCAAGACCGCATCGCACTGGCCAGCCACACCGACGCCTTCGGACGCTCGTCGGAGCCTGTGCTCAACTTCGCCTTCCTCAACAGCCACTACCAGACCGGCCTGAAGAACCTGCTCGACCACGCGGTGCTCGAGCACGTCGAGCTGGCCACCGAGCTCAAGCTCGAGCAGGACTACCGCAAGATCGACGAGATCCCGTTCGACTTTGCGCGCCGGCGCATGTCGGTGGTGGTGAGCGCGCGCGACGAGCACCACGAGCTGATCTGCAAGGGCGCGCTCGAGGAAGTGCTCGCGGTGTGCACCCACGTGCGCAAGGGCGAGGGCGACAGCGCGCGCGACGAGCCACTCGACGCTGCGACGCTTGCGCTCGTGCTGCAGACCACGCGCGAACTCAACGACAGTGGCCTGCGCGTGGTGGCCGTGGCGATGAAGGTGCTGCCGCCCAGTCAGGTTGTCTATTCGGTGGCCGACGAGAGCGCGCTCACGCTGATCGGCCACATCGCCTTTCTCGACCCGCCCAAGGACTCGGCCGCCGCGGCGCTGCAGGCGCTGGCCGCGCACGGCATCCGCGTGGTGGTGCTCACCGGTGACAACGAGCGCGTGACCGCGCGCGTGTGCCAGCAGGTCGGGCTGGCAGCCGATGCGTTGCAGCTGGGGTCACAGGTCGATGCGATGGACGATGCGCAGCTGGCGCTGGCCGTCGAACAGCACGCGGTGTTCGCCAAGCTCACGCCGATGCACAAGGAGCGCATCGTGCGGGCGCTGCGTGGCCGCGGCCATGTGGTGGGCTTCATGGGCGACGGCATCAACGACGCGCCGGCGCTGCACGCGGCCGACATCGGCATCTCGGTCGACACCGCGGTCGACATCGCCAAGGAGGCCGCCGACATCATCCTGCTCGAAAAGAGCCTGATGGTGCTCGACGAGGGCGTGGTCGAGGGCCGCACCACCTTTTGCAACATGCTCAAGTACATCCGCATGACGGCCAGCTCGAACTTCGGCAACGTGTTCTCGGTGCTGGTGGCCAGCGCCTTCCTGCCCTTCCTGCCGATGCTGCCGCTGCAGCTGCTGGTGCAAAACCTGCTCTACGACATCGCGCAGACCGGCATCCCGTTCGACCGTGTCGATGCCGAGCTCGTCAGCCGGCCGCTCAAGTGGGACGCCGCGGGCATCGGGCGCTTCATGGTGTTCTTCGGCCCGATCAGCTCGCTGTTTGACTTCACCGCCTTCGCGGTGCTGTGGTGGGTGTTCGGCGCCAACTCGCCCACCACGCAGGGGCTGTTTCATTCGGGCTGGTTCGTCGTCGGGCTGCTCACGCAAACGCTGGTGGTCCACATGATTCGCACGCCCTTGCTGCCGTTCATCCAGAGCCGCGCGGCGCCCCCGCTGCTGGTGATGACCGTGGTGGTGGTGGCTGCTGGCGTGTGGCTGCCGATGGGCCCGCTGGCCGCCGACTTCGGGCTGCAGGCCTTGCCGCTGCCGTTCTTCGGCTGGGTGGCCGCCATCCTGGCGGGCTATGCGCTGCTCACCACGCTGATGAAGCGGTTCTACATCCGGCGCTTTGGCTGGCAGTGATCTGACACGGGCACCTCCATCCATCCGAGGTGTCGCGGCGCATTGACCTACCCGGGGCGTTGAGCGCGATCACCTCGGGCTCTCGGGCCAGGGCAAATACTTGCGCGTCACTTGCCTCCCGGAGCGCGCCATGACCTACTTCACCACCCGCGAAGACACCCAGCTCTACGTCAAGCAGTGGGGCGCCGGGCGCCCGGTGATCCTGCTGCACGGCTGGCCGCTGTCGTCGGACATGTGGGACCACCACGCCATGAAGCTGGCCGAGGCCGGCTACCGCACCATCGCCTACGACCGGCGCGGCTTCGGCCGCTCGTCGCAGCCGTGGAGCGGCTACGACTACGACACGCTGGCCGACGACCTGGCCTCGGTGATCGAGCAGACCGGCGCGCGCGATGCGGTGCTGGTGGGCTTTTCGATGGGCGGCGGCGAGGTGGCGCGCTACATGTCGCGCCACGGCGGCAAGGGCGTGACCCAGGCCGCGCTGGTGTCGTCGGTGGTGCCCTTCATGCTGGCCACGCCCGACAACGTCGATGGCACCGAGCCCGAGGTGTTCCAGAAGATGACCGACGCCTTGCTGGACGACCGCGCCAGGTTCTACGGCCACTTCTTCAAGGACTTCTACGGCTTCAAGATCCTGTCCACCGTCAGTTCGGAGGTGATGGAGTGGACACGCAGCGTGGCGATGCAGGCCAGCCTGCCGGCCACGCTGGCGTGCGTGAAGTCGTTTTCCAGCACCGACTTCCGCCGCGACCTGCCGTCGTTCAAGGTGCCCACGCTGGTGATCCACGGCGACGACGACCAGATCGTGCCCATCTACGCCGCCGGTCGCGCCGCGGCCAAGGGCATCGCCAACGCCACGCTGATCGAATACGAAGGCGCGCCCCACGCGATCCCGGTCACGCACCGCGACCGGCTCACGCTCGACTTGCTGAAGTTCGTGCGCTCGCGCTGAGGCCCCCAGGCCTCACACGTTGAACAGGAAGTTCAACACGTCGCCGTCCTTGACGACGTATTCCTTGCCTTCGGCGCGCATCTTGCCGGCTTCCTTGGCGCCTTGTTCGCCCTTGAAGGCGACGAAGTCCTCGAAGGCGATGGTCTGGGCGCGGATGAAGCCGCGTTCGAAGTCGGTGTGGATCACGCCGGCAGCCTGCGGGGCGGTGTCGCCGATGTGGATGGTCCAGGCGCGCACTTCCTTCACGCCGGCGGTGAAGTAGGTCTGCAGCCCGAGCAGGCTGAACGCCGCGCGGATCAGGCGGTTGAGGCCCGGCTCGGTCTGGCCCATCTCGGACAGGAACATCAGCCGGTCTTCGTCGGCCATGTCGGCGAGTTCGGCCTCGGTCTTGGCGCAGATCGCCACCACGGGCGCCTTCTGGCCGAGGGCGTATTCGCGCAGGCGGTCAAGGTGCGGGTTGTTCTCGAAGCCGCCCTCGTCGACGTTGCCCACGAACATCGCCGGCTTGGCGGTGATCAGGCACAGCGGCTTGAGCACGGCGAGTTCTTCCTTGCTGAAGGCGATGCTGCGCACCGGGCGCGCTTCGTTGAGCGCAGCCTGGCACTTGGTGAGCACGTCGACCAGCTTGGCGGCTTCCTTGTCGTTGCCCGACTTGGCCGACTTGATCGAGCGCTGCAGCGTCTTGTCGACGGTGCCCAGATCGGCCAGACACAGCTCGGTCTGGATCACCTCGATGTCGGAGATCGGGTCGACGCGGCCGGCCACGTGGATCACGTTCTCGTCGTCGAAGCAGCGCACCACATTGACCAGCGCGTCGGTCTCTCGGATGTGCGCCAGGAACTGGTTGCCCAGGCCTTCGCCCTTGGACGCGCCAGCCACCAGGCCGGCGATGTCGACGAACTCGACGATGGCCGGCACGATGCGCTCGGGCTTGACGATGGCTGAGAGCGCATCGAGCCGCGGGTCAGGCAGCTCGACGATGCCCACGTTGGGCTCGATGGTGCAAAACGGATAGTTCTCCGCCGCGATGCCCGCCTTGGTGAGCGCGTTGAAGAGGGTGGATTTGCCGACGTTGGGCAAACCGACGATGCCGCATTTCAGGCTCATGGTGCAGGTCTCACAGTGCGGGAAAAGGGGTGTGGGCCACGCCGGAGGCGGGGGAGGCGATTCTAGGTGGCGGCCTTCGCCCGGCGCAGCATCAGCACGTTGCCGGCCACTGCGAGCAGCACGCCCGCGCCGGTGAGCGAGTCGGGCCGGTAGCTCTCGAGCAGCACCGACATGCCCAGCGCCAGCAGCGGCGTCATCACGCCGATGGTGCCGCTGGGGCCCGGGCCCAGCCGCTCCTGGATGGTCAGGTAGCACGCGAAGGACACCACCGTGCCCACCAGCGCCAGGTACACCAGCGAGACCCACCACGACAGCACCGCCGGCGGCATGAACGAGTGGCCCATGAACAGCGCCACCAGCGAGGTGGCCAGCGCGCCGTAGCCCATGCCGAAGCCCAGCGACGGCCAGAACGGCAGGCCACGCACCCGGTTGCGCGTGGCGGTCAGGCTGCCGCACGAGCTCAGGCACACGGCGGCCAGCGTGAACGCCGCGCCCGCGCCCACCGACGAGGCTCATGCCGCGCACGGCGCAAGTGCCCAGCACCAGCACGCACGCCAGCATGAAGCGCAGCGCCACGCCGACCTCGGGCGTGGTGTGCCCCAGCTGATAGGTGATGGCGTGCCAGGTCGTGCCCCAGCTGAGCACGCACACGGCAAACAGCTGCCACGTCTTGAAGCGTGCCATCAGAAGCGGTAGGTCGCGCCGCCGGCCAGGCCCGTGCGCAGTGTGCGGTCGGTGCCCTCGACGATCACCGCGTTCATGCCGAAGGTGATGGCACCCGCCAGCCGCGCGTCGGCGCGGTAGCCGGCCAGGGTGTCGCCCACGGCATGGCCGCGCTCGGCGGTCAGCGGGTCGATGTCGGGGATGCTGCAGCGCGAGCACGGCTTGACCAGCCGCAGCCGCACCGGGCCGTCGGGCGTGTCGAAGCGCAGTTCGTCGATATGGTCTTCGTCGTGCGCGCCCAGGCCGTCCAGCACCAGGTTGGGCCGAAAGCGCTGCATCGTCACCGGCGAGGCACCGCCTGCACCCAGGCGCCGGTTCAGCTCATCGAGGCTGGCCTGCGAGGTCACGAGCAGCGGAAACTCGTCCGCGAACGCCGCCTCGGCGGCCACCGGCGCGCACCACTGCGCGCTGGCCAGGCGCTGTTTCGCGGGGTCGAAACGCACCAGGCGCAGCGGCTGGCCGAGGAAGTCGCTGAACCACTGCGCGGCCACCGCGCCCATGTCGAAGGCGGCGACCTCGTCGTTCCACACCGTCACCCGCACCGCGTCGTGCACCTCGTCCAGCGACACCTGCAGCGCCAGCATGCCCGGCGCGCGCAGCGTCATGCCGGTGGACTTGAGCGTGGGCTGGATCAGCGCCATGCGCGGCACATCGCGCTGCGTGACGAAGCGTCCTTGCGCATCGACCACCATCCAGGCGCGGTCGAACTCGAAGCCGGTCTCGATCAGCAGCGCGTCGTCCACCGCGATGCTGCCGCAGCTCTTGATCGGGTGCACGTACAGCGCGGCGATTCGCACCGTCACGTCGGCTGTCACTGCGTCGCTCATGTCAGCCTTTCTTCAGGGGGTGTGGCGCTCGATCGGGTCGTGGCGGGCCCGTGTTCGGGGCCTGCGGCGCGGCCCGTTTTCAGCCTGCGCGGATTGTGCCTTTGCCCCCGTGGCGTCATGGGCCGCTCCCTACAATCCCTGCGATGAAACCCCATGATGTGCAGGTGCGAGGCGCGGGCCTGGTCGGACAGGCGCTGGCGCTGTCGCTGGCGCGCATCGGGCTGCGCGTGGCGCTGGTGCCCGAGCCGGTGTCGGCGTCGCGCGGGCCCGACGTGCGGGCCTATGCGCTCAACGCGGCTTCGGTCGCCTTGCTGCGCGGCCTGAAGGTGTGGGACACCTTGCCACCGCACGCCGCCACCGCGGTGCACGACATGCACATCGAGGGCGATGCCAGTGGCGCAGCCCTCGACTTTTCGTCGTGGGAGCAGCACGTGGGCGAGCTGGCCTGGATCGTCGATGCCGCCGTGCTCGAGCGCGAGCTGGCCGCGGCGGTGCGCTTTTCGCCGCACATCAGCACCCTCAGCGCGACCGCGCCCGAGGCCGCCGCACCCCTGACCGCCATTTGCGAAGGCAAGTGGTCGGCCACCCGCGAGGCCCATCGCGTGGTCACCGACCGCCGTCCGTACGGTCACCGCGCCATCGCGGCGCGTGTGGTCAGCGACCGGCCGCATGCCGGCGTCGCACGGCAGTGGTTCCGCTCGCCCGACGTGCTGGGGCTGCTGCCTTTCGACGCGCCGGTGCCGGCGTCTTCGTACGCGATCGTCTGGTCGGTGCCCGATGCGCGCGCCGATGAACTCATGGCCCTGGACGACAACGCCTTCGCCGATGCGCTGATGCTCGCCACGGGTGGTGCGGCTGGCACGCTGCGACTGGCCAGCGAGCGCGCGGTCTGGCCGCTGATGCGCGCGCAGGCCGGTCAATGGTGCGGCGAGGGCTGGGTGCTGCTGGGCGACGCGGCCCACGTGGTGCACCCGCTGGCCGGTCAGGGACTGAATCTCGGGCTGGCCGACGTGGCTGCGCTCACCGGCGTGCTCGAGTCGCGCGAGTCGTGGCGCGAGCTGGGTGACGCCAAGCTGCTGCGCCGCTATGTGCGCGAGCGGCTCACGCCCACGCGCGCCATGGTCGAGATGACCGATGCGCTGCTGCACCTGTTTGCCCATCCGGCGCCTGTGGTCAGGGAACTGCGCAACCGCGGCCTGAGTCTGGTCAACAGGGCGTCGATCCTCAAGCGCTGGCTGACGTCGCGTGCGCTTGATTCCTGAGCGCCGCCCGGGCGAGCTTCGCTCTCATTCACATTCACCCTTGAAAGCACATCCCATGGCCACTCATGCCCAACCGATCAGACAAGTGCGCACCGTGTGGCGCTTCGCCGCAGCGGCGCTGGGGCTGTCGATGGCGCTGCTCGGCGCCGCCCACGCGGGCGAGGCCGAGATCCGCAAGAGCCTGGGCGAGCGTCTCGCCGATCTGGGCAAGATCGACGAGGTCAGCAAGACGCCGATGGCCGGCTTGTACGAGGTGCGCGTGGGCACCGAGCTGTACTACACCGACGAGGCGGGCAACTTCCTCATCGAAGGCCACTTGCTCGAGACCAAGACGCGCACCAACCTCACCGAAGAACGCATCGCCAAGCTCACGGCCATCGACTTCGCCAGCCTGCCCCTCAAGGACGCGCTGGTCTGGAAGCAAGGCGACGGCAGCCGCAAGCTGGTGGTGTTTGCCGACCCGAACTGCGGCTACTGCAAGAAGTTCGAGCGTGATGTGCGCCAGGCCAGGGACCTGACCATCTACACGTTCCTGTACCCGATCCTCGGCGCCGACTCGACCGAGAAGTCGCGCAACATCTGGTGCTCGAAGGACCCGGCGCGCACCTGGGTCGACTGGATGGTCGAGGGCAAGGTGCCGGCCAAGATGATGGGCGATTGCGACACCTCGGCGCTGCAGCGTAACGCCGCGCTGGGCCGCAAGCACAAGGTCAACGGCACGCCGGCGCTGGTGTTCGAAGACGGCAAGCGCGTGCCCGGGGCGGTCAGCCTGGAGCAACTCGAAAAGCAGCTCGTCGCCGCGAAGAAGCCGGCTTGAGCGCCCCGGCCCACCTGCTCAACTTCGAGCCCACACGCACCGAGCTGCTGCGCCGGCTCGACGCGGTGCACCCCGGCGAATACGCCCGCACCCGCAACGCGCTCGACGGTGCGGTCACCGGCTTGTCGCCCTACCTGTGCCACGGCGTCATCAGCCTGCGCGATGCGGTCGCCCGCGTGCTGCAAAAGCACCGGCTCGGCTACGACGACAAGCTGATGTTCGAGTTCGCGTGGCGCGAGTTCTTTCACCACGTGTGGCGTCGCGAGGGCGAGCGCGTGCTGCTCGACATGCGACCGGCCAACGTGTGGGCTGGGACCTACGCGACCGAGCTGCCCGCCGATCTGCGCGAGGGCCGCACCGGCGTGCCGGTGATCGATGCCGCGGTGCGCCAGCTGTACGCCACCGGTTACCTGCACAACCACGCCCGCATGTGGCTGGCCAGCTACGCGGTGCACCTGCGCAAGGTGCACTGGCGCGCCGGTGCCGACTGGATGTACGGCCACCTGCTCGACGGCGACGTGCCGAGCAACCACCTGAGCTGGCAATGGGTGGCCGGCACGTTTTCGAGCAAGCCGTACCTGTTCAATGCCGACAACGTGGCCAAGTACGTGCCGCGTCAGGGCTTCGAGGCCTGGCGCGCTGCCGGCACGGTGGTCGATCAGGACTACGCGGCGCTCGAGCAGCTGGCCCGCCACGCCGATGACGTGGGCCCCGAGCCGGGCAGCCATGAAGGCGTGGTCGAGCCGCAGCTGCATGCCGCGCCGCAGCCGGATTGGATCGCCGAGCACGTGACGCCGTTGACCACCACGCTGCCCTCGCGGCGCGAGATCGAGCTGGTCGCCCCGTGGGCGATGGGCGAGCGCGAAGGTGGCGCGGGTGTCGGGGCGGGCGGGCCGTGGCGGCTGGGCGTGATCCACCTGCCGGCGCACGCCGCGCTGCCGTGGAGCGAGGCGCGCTGGCGCTGGGTGCTGCAGCGCATGGGCGCCATCACCGAGGCCACGTTCGTGGGCGACGCGACCACGCTGCCGAACTCGGTGCGCGGCTGGCCCAAGCCCGATCGCGTGCTGGCGCGGCGCTCGCCGATGCCCGGCTACGACGCGGCGCTGGGCACGCTGGGCGAGTTGCGCGAGGCCACCCGGCTGCTGCCCAATCCGCAAGAGACCTGCCGCTCGTTCAGCGTGTTCTACGAGGCGGTCAAGCGACAATCCCGCTCGCTGCAATCGCAGCTCAACGGAGAACTTTTTTGAGCGCTTCTGGCCTCATTCACGTCGCGCACCCGGCCGGTCATGAACCCGGCGTGGCCACGCTGCGCCTGGGCTACGCGGGCTTGCTGCCGTTCGTGCTGGGCGCGCTGCTGCTGTGGATCGTGCGCCCCGATGCGCACCCCTACGTGGCGCTGTCGCTGTCGGCCTATGGCGCGGTGATCGTGTCGTTTCTGGGTGGCATCCACTGGGGCCTGGGCTTTCGTGCCGAGCCGGCCGATCCGGGCCGTTTCGTGTGGGGCGTGGTGCCCTCGCTGGTGGCCTGGGTGGCGGTGATGATGCCGCCCTACGCCGGGCTGGTGGTGCTCGGCGTGATGCTGGTGGTTTGCTATTTGGTCGACCGGCGCGTGTATCCGCTGCACGGCGCGGCCGGCTGGTTGACCCTGCGATTTCGCCTGACGGCGGTGGCCAGCCTGAGCTGCTTCATCGGCGCTGCGGGCAGCTGAGGCGCGCGTCCAACGCCGCGGCGCGGCTTCCTGTGGGGTTTTGCACGCGATGATTTCCTACCGCATCGATTTCGATCAGGTCCATGCGCACCTGCTGCGCGTGACGCTCACCGTGCCCGAGGTGGTGCCGCTCGCGCAGATCGACAAGGCGACCTGGCAGGCCGAGTGTTCGGGCCGCGGCGCGCTGGTGGTGAGCTGCCTGGTCCACGCGTTCGACAACTCGGTGCGTGCGGCGTTTGTCGATGCGCAGCGCGGTTTTTTCAACGGCACCAGCGTGTGCCTGCGCGTCGAGGGGCGCGAGGCCGAGTCGCACCGCATCGAGCTGCGCTCGCTGCCGCGCGGCTGGCAAGTCGCCACGGCGATGCCCGAGGTCGCCGAGGGCGCCTACGAATCGGCGAACTACGACGAACTCGTCGACCACCCGTTCGAGCTGGGCGCGTTCTGGCGCGGCAGCTTTCGCGCGCACGGCGTGCCGCACGACGTGGTCGTGGCCGGTGCGCTGCCCGACTTCGACGGCAAGCGGTTGCTGGCCGACGCCCAGCGCATCTGCGAAGCCGCCATCACCTTCTGGCACGGGCAAGCGCCGGCGCGCCGCGAGGTGCCGTTCAAGCGCTACGTGTTCTTGCTCAACGCGGTCGAAGACGGCTACGGCGGGCTTGAGCACCGCGCGAGCACCGCGCTGATCGCCGCGCGCCGCGACCTGCCGCGCCGTGCGCTGGCGGGGGCCGCGAGCGAGCCGCTCACCGACGGCTACGTCACGCTGCTCGGGCTGATCAGCCACGAGTACTTCCACAGCTGGAGCGTCAAGCGGCTGCGCCCGCATGAATTCGAGCGCTACGACTACACGGGCGAGAACTACACCGAGCTGCTGTGGTTCTTCGAGGGCTTCACCTCGTACTACGACGACTTGCTGCTGGTGCGCGCCGGGCTGATCGACGCGCCGCGCTACCTCAAGGCGGTGAGCAAGACGCTGGGCCATGTGCTCGGCGCGCCGGGGCGCCACGTGCAAAGCCTGGCGCAAGCGAGCTTCGACGCCTGGGTCAAGTACTACCGTGCCGACGAGAACTCGCCCAACGCCACCGTCAGCTACTACACCAAGGGCTCGCTGCTGGCGCTGGCGCTCGACCTGAGCCTGCGCGCGGCCGCGCCGCGCCGTCAGGTCTCGCTCGATGACGTGATGCGCGGTCTGTGGGCGCGCAGCGCCGGCGGGCCGATCCGCGAGGCGGACATCGTGGCGGTGCTGCGCGAGGTGGCCGGGCCGGCCGCCGAGGCGCTGGTGCAGAAGTTCGACGCCTGGGTGCATGGCACCGGCGACCTGCCGCTGGCCGAGCTGCTGCGGCCGTTCGGCGTGCAGTGGCAGGCACAACCCGCCACGCTGGTGCAGCAGCTGGCCATCCGCGTCAACGAGAGCGCGCTCACCGGCATCAAGGTCAGCCATGTGCTGCGCGGCGGCGCAGGCGAGCGCGCCGGGTTGTCGCCGGGCGACGAGGTGCTGGCGCTCGACGACTGGCGGCTGCGCCGGCTCGACGATGCGCAGCGGCTGCTGGCCCCGGGCCACTCGGCGAGCCTGCTGGTCGCGCGCGATCAGCGGCTGCTGACGCTCAAGCTCGAGCGCCCCGCCGCGGGCGAGGCGAGCGGCAGCGTCACGCTGCTGGCCGATGCGAAGGCGCCGCGCGCCGCGCTGGCCTTGCGCCGGGCATGGATCGACGGCTGAGTCCTGAACCGCCCGTGCCTCCTCGGGTGACGCCGACGGGCCGCGGGCATGCGCGCTTGCGCATCGCGATGGTGTTGGCCGTCATCGGCTTGCACCTGCTGGTGATGCGCGAGGTCGGCCAGGGCCTGATCGATTTCGGCGCCGAGGCCGCGATGCCCCCGCGCATGGAAGTCACGTTCGCGCGCGAGATGGACATCAGCGCGCCACCCAAGGTGGCAGCGCCGCTGGCTCCGCCGGTGGTGGAGCCCGAGCCACCGGCACCGCTGGCGCCGTCGCCGGTGGAGCCGGCCGCTTCATCGCCCAAGCGAGTGCCCAAGCCGCCCCGGGAGGCGGCCTCAGCGGTAGCGGCCGTGCCCGAGCCGCCGCCGGTGCCCGAGCCGGTGGCCGCACCGGCCGTCGTCGAGCCGCCTGCGCCCAAGGTGCTCGCCGACCTGGCGCCGAGCGCCGCGCCGTCGCCCGTGGCACCCGCCGCCAGCGCCGAGCCGTTTGCGTGGCCGGCCTCCACGCGCATCACCTACGAGCTGACCGGCAACTACCGCGGCGAGGTGCACGGTGACGCCAAGGTCGAATGGGTGCGCCAGGGTGCGCGCTACCAGGTGCACCTCGACGTGACCATCGGCCCGTCGTTCGCGCCGGTGTACTCGCGCCGCATGAGCAGCGAAGGCCAGCTCACCGAGTCGGGGCTGTCCCCCGAGCGCTACGACGAGGACAGCAAGGTGGCATTTCGCGATCGCCGGCGTGCCCACATGAGCTTCGAGGCCGACGAGGTGGTGCTCAACAACGGCGATCGCGTCGCGCGCATGCCGGGCGTGCAAGACACCGCCAGCCAGTTCGTGCAGATGAGCTACCTGTTCAGCCGCAACCCTGCGCTGCTCAAGCCCGGGCGCACCGTCGAGATCGCGCTGGGCCTGCCGCGCCGGCAAAGCCTGTGGGTCTACGACGTGCGCGAGGTCGAGACGATCTACACCCCGTTTGGCGAGCTCGACACGGTGCGCCTGCAGCCGCGTCGCGAGGCGCGCAAGGGCGACGACCTGACCGCCGAGGTGTAGTTCGCGCCCAGCTTGCGCTACCTGCCGGTGCGCATCCGCATCCGCCAGGACGAGGACACCTACCTCGACTTGATGATCGAGCGCAAGCCGCAGCTGGCGAACTAGCCAGGGCCCACGGCCCGCATCTGCGCGGCCGGCGGCTGCGTCAGACGTAGCGTTTTCTGAGCAGCTCGGCGGCCGATTCGTCGAGCCGGTCGGCGCGGCGGACTTCCTCGAAGCGTGCGAGCAGGTCTTCGGCGCGCAGGCGGCGCTTTTCGGCGCCGCGCAGGTCTTCGATCACCTGGCCGCGGTGCATCATGATCAGCCGGTCGCCCAGTGACACCGCCTGTGCCATCGAGTGCGTGACCATCAGCGTGGTCAGGCTGTCGCGCTGGACCACCCGCTCGGTGATGCGGATGACCTGATCGGCGCTCTTCGGGTCGAGTGCGGCGGTGTGCTCATCAAGCAGCAGCAGCTTGGGCCTGAGCATCGTGGCCATGAGCAGCGTGAGTGCCTGGCGCTGGCCGCCCGACAGGCTGCCGATCATGTTCTCGAGCCGGCTCTCCAGCCCCATGCCCAGACCGCTCACGACCTCGTGCAGGGCTTGCAGGTTGCCGCTGCTCAGGGCGCGGCCGAGTCCGCGTGACTGACCGCGCCGTGCGGCCAGCGCCAGGTTGTCGGCGATCGACAGGTTGGGCGCGGTGCCGCTGAACGGGTTCTGGAACACACGGCCGATGTAGCGTGCGCGCTGATGCTCTTCCCAGCGGGTCACGTCGTGGCCGTCGATCGAGATCGAGCCGGCATCGAGGGCAAAGCCACCGGCCACGGCATTGAGCAGCGTCGACTTGCCCGAGCCGTTGGTGCCCAGCACGATCAGGAACGAGCCCTCTTCGAGCGTGAGGCTCACGCCTTGCAGCGAGCGCACCTCGTTGACCGTGCCCGGGTTGAAGGTCTTGCGGATGTCGCGCAGCTCAAGCATGGCCCGCTCCCGTCGGACGTGGGCCGCGCAGCTTGCCGATCACGGTCGGCGACACCAGCGCGATCAGCACGAAGGCCGCGGTGATCAGCTTCAGGTCGTTGGGCTCCAGCCCCATGCGCAGCGCCACAGCCACCAGCAAGCGGAACAGGATCGAGCCGAGCAGGGTGCCGATCACCAGGTGACTGAGCCGTCGCGAGCCGGTGAGCGCTTCACCCAGGATCACGCTGGCCAGGCCCGTGACGATCATGCCGATGCCCATCTGGACGTCAGCAAAGCCCTGGTACTGGGCCAGCAGAGCGCCCGACAGCGCCGCCACCGCGTTGGACAACGCCAGGCCCAGCGTCTTCATCGAGCCGTCGTTGACGCCGAGCGCGCGAATCATCTGGCTGTTGTCGCCGGTGGCGCGCATCGCCAGGCCGATGTGGGTGCCGAAAAACGCCAGCAGCACCAGCACCAGCAGCGCCACCATCAAGACGGAGGCCAGCAGGATCGACAGGTCGTGCACCGGCACCTTCCAGCCCAGCACCAGCACGGATTCGGCACCGCCGGCCAGGGTGAGGCCGAGCTGAGCGGCCGCGTTGGGGAAGGTGTGCGAGTTCGACAGCGACAGGTTGCTGCCGCTCATCACGCGCAGGTTGATCGAATACAGCGCGGTCATCACGAGGATGCCCGCCAGCAGGTCGTTGATCTTGAAGCGGGTGTGGGTGATGCCGGTGACCGTGCCGGCCAACGCACCGGCCAGCACTGCCGCCAGCGTGGCCGTCAGCGGGCTGCTGCCACCGATGATGAGCATGGCCGCGACCGCCGCGCCCAGGGTGAAGCTGCCCTCGCAGGTCAGGTCGGGAAAGTTGAACACCCGAAAGCTGATGAACACGCTGATGCCGAGCAGCGACAACAGCACGCCGATCGTCAGCGCTCCCAGAAGCAGGCTCATGGTCGTGACGTCCCGAAGGTGAGCGGTGCGACCCACAAGGCTCCGCGGATGAAGCGGCTTTCCTCGGGCTGCTGCGCATCGCGGTCATCGCACAGCAGGTGCAGCACGCTGTGCGCCGACTCGCTGTCGATGAACGGCTGGATGACACGGTGCAGGTCGATCAGGCCCTCGGGCAGCGGCTTGTAGCGAAACGGCACGGCGTGCACATGGCCGAGCGGGCTGCCCGCCACGCCCGTCGCGCGCAGGAACGGCGACAAGGCCGCGGGGCAGCGGGCTTCGTGGGCAACCACCCCGGCGGCGATCACCATCGAGCCGGCATCGAGCCGTTCGGTCGAGAACGACAGCCACTGGCGCATCGCCGGGAAACCCCAGGGCGCATCGGCCTGGGCGCCGGCCGCCGGCGAGCGCCGCAGGGCCGCACCGATCAGGCCGCCCGATTCGGCAGCGATGGCGATGCACGCGGCGGGCGCGTCCACCAGTTCGAGCGCTGCTTGCGTCAGCTCGGCCAGCCCGGTCGGGTGTTGCGCGTCGATCGACTCGAAGCGCACCAGATGGCTGAACTGGCCATCGCAAGCCAGGCTGTACAGCGACTGGATCTCGGGCACATAGCCGCCTTCGGCCACCAGAAAGTCGCATTGGGTCGAGCCATTGCCCGGCAGGCACACCGCAGAGCCGGCCAGCGCCAGGAATTCACCGAAATCGTTGCGGCACTCGTCGAACGTGCCGCCCAGCGCACCCAGACCGAGAGCAAGCGTCGACGCCGGCAGGCTCAGGCGCTGGCAATCGTCGGCCGTGAACCGGCAGCCGTCGAGTCGTGCCGGGTCGCCCTGGGTGCGGCACACCATGCCGCCGCCGCCCAGATCGAAGACCTCGAAGCGCGTCGACGCGCTGGCATGTTGCCGGCTCACGTTCGCGGCGCGTGCCGGGGCGGATGGCACCGTCGCAGCCGGAGTGAAGAACTTCAGCAGGCCGGCCAGTTGCAGGATCTCGCCCACCTGCGGCGACGGGGTCTGGATGGCGAAGCTGCCGTCCAGCGCCTTGAACTTCTTGTAGAAGTTCATCAGCACCCGGATGCCCACCGAGCTCAGGAAGACGGTCTCGGCCATGTCCAGCGTGACGTGGTGCTGGCCCAGACGCAGCCGCGAGTCCAGCTCACGGCTGAGGTGATCGGCCCAGCGGCCGTCGAGCCGGCCCGCCAGCCGCATCACGATGCGTTCGCCGAGTTGTTCCGAGGTGATGTCCATGGTGTGGGTGACCTCAGAGTCAACGCGAGGCAGCGGAAGCCGCCGCGCTGGCGGCCGGCGCGGTGAGCGCGCCGCCCTTGCGGTGTTCGCCGGCCTCGTCGATCCACCGGTCGGCGCTTGCCAGCAATTCGGGCGGGATCTGCCAGTTGCCGCGCAGCCCCTTCAAGGCGGTCAGGTTGAGCGACAGCGATTCGGGCACATGGTTGGACACCGGGGTCTTGGCGGTGTCCGAGCCTGCGAGCACCTGGCCGGCCAGCACGCCGACGTCATGGCCGACCTCGACGTAATTGGCGCCCAGATCGAACAGCGTGCCCTTGCGCACATTCGGCGGAATGATGGTGAACACCGGAATGCGGTCGGCCCGGGCCACCGACACCATGGTGTCGATCGCCACCATCACCACCTGATCTCCGGTGACCAAGAAGGCATCGACGCCGCGTGCCACCAGCGACTTGGCGGCCATGCCCACGGCCGAGGAATTTTCGGCGTCGGCTTCCAGCAGTTCGATGCCGAGTTCCTGGCAAGCTTTGCGCGCGGCAGCCGTGAAGAGCTGCGAGTTGATCTCGGCGCTGTGCCAGACCATGCCCACGCGGCGCAGCCCGGGGTTGATCTCGCGCGCCAGCTTCAAGGCACGGCCTACCGGAAAGAACGTGCTGATGCCGGTCATGTAGGGCGGGTGGTCCAGCGGATCGCTGGCGCTCACGCCCACGCCCGACGAGGCGGCATTGGCCACCGTGCCGAACACATGCTTGACCTTGCTTTGCTTGTTGGCGTTGGCCACGGCCTGCAACGACACCGTGCTGGCGGTGAGCACCAGATCGAACGATCCGTTGGTGACCTGCCGGGCGATGTCGTTGGCGGTGGGCAGGTCACCCTGTGCGTTGTAGAACTTCAGGCTGACCGTCTTGCCATCCACGAAGCCCTGGCTGGCCATTCCTTCAACGTAGCCGCGCACCGCGTCGTCCATCACGGCCTGCGAGACGTGCTGCACCACGGCCACCCGGGGCATGGCCGATGCCGATTTGCGGCCGCTGTCGTCGAGCGCCAGCAGGCCGGCGCTCACCAGCACGATCAGCGCGATGCCCAGCAGCAAGGGCCGCACAAACTCGATGAGGGATTTCATGGGCGTGTCGGGTGGCGCGGGCTGACTTCAGCCCTCTTTGCGCAGCGACGGGAACAGGATCACGTCGCGGATGCTCGGGCTGTCGGTGATCAGCATCACCAAGCGGTCGAGGCCGATGCCGCAGCCGCCGGTCGGTGGCATGCCGTACTCGAGCGCGCGGATGAAATCGGCGTCGTAGAACATGGCCTCTTCGTCGCCGGCGTCCTTGTTGGCCGCCTGGGCGTGAAAGCGCGCGGCCTGGTCCTCTGCGTCGTTGAGCTCGCTGAAGCCGTTGGCGTATTCGCGCCCGGTGATGAACAGCTCGAAGCGCTCGGTGATGGCCGGGTTGCTGTCGGACGCGCGCGCCAGCGGGCTGACCTCGACCGGGTAATCAATGATGAAGGTGGGCGCCCACAGCTGCGACTCGACCACCGCCTCGAACAAACCAAACTGCAGCTCGGGCAGCTTCCAGTGCGCGGGTGGCT
The DNA here is from genome assembly GCA_002281415.1 of Burkholderiales bacterium 28-67-8. Lineage (GTDB taxonomy): Bacteria > Pseudomonadota > Gammaproteobacteria > Burkholderiales > Burkholderiaceae_C > PBB1. Next base: position 19,540 of record NCFZ01000016.1, read on the forward strand.
CAACGCCCTGTGACTTCAGCTTGGCGTGCAGCACCTGTGCGTCGTCGGCTTCGGCCACTGTCAGGCCGGCATGGGCGACCAGCGATTCGCGCACCGTCATGCGCGTGAACGGCGACTCCAGGTCCACCGTCTTGCCGCCGTAGGTGAGCGTGGCCGAGCCGGTGGCGCCGCGCGCTGCGTGGCGCAGCACCTGCTCGGTGTAGTCCATCAGGTCGTGGTGGTTCCAGTACGCGGCGTAGAACTCCATCATCGTGAATTCGGGGTTGTGCCGAACGCTGATGCCCTCGTTGCGGAAGCTGCGGTTGATCTCGAACACCCGCTCGAAGCCGCCGACGATCAGGCGCTTCAGGTACAGCTCCGGCGCGATGCGCAGGAACATCTCCTGGTCGAGCGCGTTGTGGTGCGTGACGAAAGGCTTGGCGTTGGCGCCCCCGGGGATCGGGTGCAGCATGGGCGTTTCGACTTCCATGAAGTCGTTGTCCACCATGAACTGGCGGATCGAGGACAGCGCCTTGCTGCGTGCCGTGAAGCGCGTGCGCGCCTCGGCGTCGGTGATCAGGTCGACGTAGCGCTGGCGGTACTTCTGCTCCTGGTCGGACATGCCGTGGAACTTGTCGGGCAGCGGACGCAAGCTCTTGGTCAGCAGACGCAGGTTCGACACGCGCACCGACAGCTCGCCGGTCTTGGTCTTGAACAGCGTGCCTTCGGCGCCCAGGATGTCGCCCAGATCGAGGTGCTTGAACGACTCGTAGCCCGTCTCGCCAATGCCGTCCTTGGTGATGAACAGCTGGATGCGCCCGCCGGTGGCACCGAGCGAGCCGTCTTGCAGCGTGCAGAAACTCGCCTTGCCCATCACCCGCTTGAGCATCATGCGGCCGGCCACGCTGACGGCCAGCCCCAGGGGCTCGAGCTCCTCGTTCGTGCGCTCGCCATGCAGCTGCACGAGTTCGGCCGCACGGTGCGCGGGTTTGAAGTCGTTGGGGAACGCGATGCCTTGCTGTCGAATGGCAGCGAGCTTTTCGCGGCGTTCGGTGATGAGCTGGTTTTCGTCGACCGCCGCAGTGCTCGTTTCTGCAGGGTTCGGGGCGTGTGCGTCGGTCATGGGCAGCGGGTCTGGAGGGTGCCGGATTCTAGGTGCCGCCCCCGGGGTGCCGTGCCTAGAATCGACGTCATGCTGATTCATCCGACAGCCGTCATCGACGATGGTGCGCAACTGGGCGCCGGGACTCAGGTATCGCATTTCGTGCGCGTGTGTGCCGGTGCTCGCATCGGCCGCGATTGCTCGCTCGGACAAGGCGTCCACATCGGCGACCAGGTGGTCATCGGGCGCAATGTGCGCATCCAGAACAACGTGTCGTTGCAAGACGCGGTCACGCTCGAAGACGATGTCTTTTGCGGACCGAGCGTGGTGTTCACCAATGTCTTCAATCCGCGCGCCACACCGGCGGTGTCGTCGCTGTCCCCCCGCACGCTGATCCGCCGCGGCGCCACGCTGGGCGCCAACAGCACCGTGGTGAGCGGCACCACCATCGGGCGCCACGCCTTTGTCGGCGCAGGCGCGGTGGTCAGCCGCGACGTGCCCGACTTCGCGCTGGCGGTCGGTGTGCCGGCGCGTCAGATCGGCTGGGTCAGCCGCCAGGGCGAGCCGCTCAGCCTGCCCATCAAGGGCCACGGCGAGGCCGAATGCGCGGCGAGCGGCGAGCGCTACGTGCTGCGCGATGGGGTGTGCGCGTTGGCGAGCGAGATCACGGCTTGAGTGGCCGTGCGCACTGAGGGACTGCTGCGTTCGACGCTCACGCTGGTGGCCGGCGGCGCGTTGGCGCAGGCCCTGCCGCTGGCGCTGTCGCCGCTGCTCACGCGGCTTTACACGCCCGATCAATTCGGCCACTTCACGCTGGTGGCGGCGGTGGCCGTCAACCTCGGCGCGGTGGCCTGCGCGCGTTACGAATACGCGCTGCCACTGGAGTCTGATGCGCAGCGTGCGCGCGCGCTGCTCGCCTTGTGCCTGCGCGTGCTGCTGCTGGTGAGCCTGCTGAGCGTGCCGGTGGCCTGGTGGCTGAGCCGCGGCAGCCCGGCGTCGGGCTGGCTGTGGCTGCCAGCGGTGGTGGCCAGTGCGGGCGCGGTGCAATGCCTGACGCTGTGGGCCACGCGGGCCCAGCGTTTTGGTGCCTTGTCGGGTGCGCGCGTCGTGCAGTACGGCGGTGCGGCGCTGGCGCAAGCCGGCGCCGGGCTGAGCGCGCCGGCGGCCGCGCTGGGCGGACACGGGCTGATCGCCGCGCCGGTGATCGCCAACCTGGCCACGCTGGCGCTGCTGCAGCGGCCGGCGCCCGAGGGCGGCTGGCGCTCGCTGTGGCGCTTGCCGCGCGCCGAGTGGCTGGCTGCCGCGCGCGAGCACCGCAACTTTCCGCTGCTCAATGCCCCGCATGCGTTCAATGGCGCGCTACAGGACACGCTGTGCGTGCTGCTGCTGACCTGGTGGTCGGGCGATGCGGCCGTCGGGTTCTGGGGGCTGGCCATGCGCTGCCTGAAAGCCCCTTCCACGCTGGTGGGCGGGGCGGTGTCGCAGGTGCTCTACCCGAAGCTCGCCACCACCGACCGCGCTGCGGCGCGGCAAGCGGTGCGCCAGGTGATGGTGGTGCTGCTGGCGCTGGCCTTGCCGCTGGCGCTCGTGCTGATGGTGTTCGGCCCGGCGCTGTTCGCCGCGCTGTTTGGCGAACCCTGGCGCGAGGCCGGCGAGCTGGCGCGCGCGCTGGCGCCTTACATCGGCGTGCACTTCGTGGCTTCGCCGCTGGCGGTGGTCACGCTGGCGTGGCAGGCGCAGGGCTGGGCGCTGCGTCTGGCGCTGGTCGGCCAGGCGGTGTTTCTGGCGGCGGTGGCCGTGGGGCTGCACTTCGGCGGTCTGCAAGGCGCGGCCTGGGCGGTGTCGGCGGCGATGCTGCCGTATTTCGGGTTCTACTTCTGGTCGCTGGCGCACTGGCCATTGCCCGAGCCGAACGCACCCCTGACCCCGACCTGACGCCATGACGCCATGACGACATCCGCATCGCTGTTTCGCCGTGTCTGGCAGCCGCTGAAGACGCTGCTGTCGCGGCTGTCGGGTGCGCGCACGGTGTGGGGCTTCGTGCGCAGCGACGGCGTGTACCTGCCGCACACCCGGGTGAGCAACCACAGCCAGATCGTGTCGCGCGAGCGGCTGGACATCGGCGACCACGTCTACGTCGGCCACTTCAGCGTGCTCGATGCCTCGGGCGGGCTGCACCTTGGCGAGGGCTGCCAGATCGCCGGCTTCAGCGGCATCTACACGCACTCGAGCCATGTGGCCATCCGCCTGTACGGCCGCGAGTACGCGCACACCGAACACAAGCAGGCGTACTTCGAGGCGCCGGTGCGCATCGGCGCATACAGCTTCGTGGGCACGCACTGCGTGGTGCTGCCCGGCGCGGTGATCGGGCGCGGCAGCCTGGTGGCGGCGCAGTCGGTGGTCAAGGGCCAGTTTGCAGACTTCGCCTTTCTGGCCGGCAACCCGGCGCAGGTGGTGGGCGACACGCGCGAGATCGACGAGCCCTGGCTGGTGCAGCACCCCGAGCTGCGCGAGCACCACGATGCCTGGATCACAGCCACAGCCACAGCCACAGCCACAGCCACAGCCACAGCCACGGCCACGTCCGCAGCGCAGGCGCTCACGCCGTGAGCCAGCCGCACCTGTGCCTGCTCGGTGACGCCAACAGCGTGCACCTGCAGCGCTGGGCGCGCGAGATGATCTCGCGCGGCTGGCGCGTGTCGGTGGTCACGGCGCGCCCGCACGAAATCGATGGGGTCGAGCAATGCGTGCTGTCGCCGGTGCGCCGCTCGGTGGACTGGCTGGGCCGTGTGGGCGAGGCACGCCGCTGCGTCGAGCGGCTGGCGCCCGACCTCGTTCATGCGCACTACATCAGCAGCTACGGCTACCTCGCGGCGCGCTGCGCACGTCATCCGCTGGTGATGACGGCGTGGGGCAGCGACTTGCTGCTCACGCCGCGCCACAGCACGCTCATGCGCTGGCTCACCGGCTGGACGCTGCGCCGCGCCGACCTGGTCACCGGCGACTCGTTCGACCTGGTCGAGGCCGCGCAGGCCTATCGGCCGCGCGCACCGGTGCACCGCATCCACTGGGGTGCCGACACCGCCTGGTTCCGCCCCGCGCCATGGGCCGGCAAGCCGGCGTTCGAGATCGCCAGCCTGCGCTCGTGGGAGCCCAACTACCGGATCGACACGCTGGTGAGCGCCGTGGGCCTGCTGCGCCAGTGGCTGCCGGACGCGCCGGTGCATCTGCACCTGCTGGGCGGCGGCAGCGGCGAGGCCGCGCTGCGCGAGCAGGTGCGCGCTCTCGGCCTGACCGATCGAGTGACGTTCCACGGCCGCGTGGACGACGCAGGCATGCTGTCCGTGCTGTCGCGCTGCAAGGTGTCGGTGTCGGTGCCGGCGAGCGATGCGACTTCGGTGGCGCTGCTCGAAAGCATGGCCTGCGGCCTGGCGGTGGTGGCCACCGACCTGCCGGCCAATCGCGAGTGGCTGTCGGGCGCCGACGACCTGCTGGTGAGCGCCGGCGACGCCCCTGCGCTGGCGCGTGCGCTGCAAGCGCTGCTGCAAGACGATGCGCGTGCGCAGCAGCTCGGCGCGATCAACCTCGATCGCATCGCGCGCGATGGCCAGCGCGCCGCGCAGATGGACGCGATGGACGCGCTGTACCGCGGCTTGCTGCCGGCAACCCGCCGGGCGGGGCGGGCGTGATGACTGAGGCGCGTACCGTCAGCGTCATCGTGCCGTGCCGCAACGAGCGCGATGCCATCGAGGCGTTTTGCGCCGATGCGCTGGGCCAGTCGCTGCCCGACGGCTGGCAGCTGGAGTTGATCGTGGCCGATGGCGGCAGCGACGACGGCACGCGCGAGCGGCTGCAGGCGCTCGCTCAGGTCGAGCCGCGCCTCACGCTGGTCGACAACCCGCAGCGCATCGTCTCGGCCGGGCTCAACCGCGCGCTGGCCGTGGCGGCCGGCGCGGTCATCGTGCGCATGGATGTGCACACCCGCTACGCCGCCGACTACGTGGCGCAGTGCCTGCAGGTACTCGAGCGCAGCGGTGCCGACAACGTGGGCGGCCCGTGGCGCGCCGAAGGGCGTGACGGCTGGCCCGGCGCGATCGCGGCGGCCTTCCAGTCACGCTGGGTGGCCGGCGGCGCGCGCTCGCGCTCGTTGACCTACGAGGGCGAGGTCGACACGGTTTACCTGGGCTGCTGGCCGCGCGAGACCTTCGATCGCTTTGGCGGCTTCGACGAGACCCTGGTGCGCAACCAGGACGACGAGCACAACTTGCGTCTGGTGCTCGGCGGCGCGCGCATCTGGCAAAGCCCGGCCATCCGCTCGGTGTACCGGCCGCGCGATTCGCTGGGCGCGCTGTGGCGGCAGTGGCTGCAGTACGGCTACTGGAAGCCCTTCGTGATGAAAAAGCACGGCCAGGCCGCGGCCTGGCGGCACCGTGTGCCGGGGCTGTTCGTTGCCGCGCTCGCGCTGACCGCGCTGCTCGCACTGGCCGGCGCCGGCGTGGCGCCGCTGCTCGCGCTGCTGGGTGCGTATGCGCTGGTGCTGGCGGGCCTGTCGCTGGCGGTGGCCAGCGCGTCGTCCTGGGCCTTGCTGTGGCGACTGCCGCTGGTGGTGGCCGCGCAGCAGATCGGCTACGGCGTGGGCACGCTGGCCGGCGTGTGGGACGCCTGGCGGCACGGCCGCGGCCGCGAACGCTTCGCCCGGCTGACCCGATGAGCGCGGCACCCGAAACACCGGCTGACGCCCCCGACGGCGAACCCGTCCCGTGCGTCGCTCTCAAGGCCCGCCAGCCGGCTGATACCCTCGCTTCCCATGTCTGAACCCGCCGTGCCTTTCATCCCTTTTGCCTTGCCCGACATCGGTGACGACGAGATCGCCGAGGTGGTCGACACGCTGCGTTCCGGCTGGATCACCACCGGCCCGAAGACGCGGCGTTTCGAGGAGGACTTCACCGCGTACCTGGGCGATCCGGGCCTGCATTCGATGGCCGTCAACTCGGCCACCGCGGGGTTGCACCTGGCGCTCGAGGCGCTGGGCATCGGGCCGGGCGACGAGGTCATCACGACCACCCACACCTTCACCGCCACCGCCGAGGTGGTGCGCTACCTGGGTGCTGACGTGGTGCTGGTCGACATCGATCCGGCCACGCTGTGCATCGACGTGGCCGCAGTCGAAGCGGCCATCACGCCGCGCACCAAGGCGGTCATTCCGGTGCATTACGCGGGCCTCGCCGCCGACATGGCCACGCTGCTGCCGCTGGCGCGCCGGCACGGCCTGAAGGTGGTGGAAGACGCGGCGCACGCGCTGCCCACCACCTGTGGCGGCCAGCTGGTGGGCACGCTGGGCAGCGATGTCACGGTGTTCAGCTTCTACGCCAACAAGACCATGACCACTGGCGAAGGCGGCATGGTGGTCACGCGCGATGCGGCCATCGCCAAGCGCGTGCAGGTGATGCGGCTGCACGGCATCAACCGCGATGCGTTCGACCGCTTCACCGCCAAGGCGCCGAGCTGGTACTACGAGATCGTGGCCCCGGGCTTCAAGTACAACCTGACCGACATGGCCTCGGCGATGGGCATCCACCAGCTGCGCCGCTCGCGCGGATTCCAGGCCACGCGCGCGGCCATTGCCGCACGCTATGACGTGGCCTTCGCTGACTTGCCGCTGATCACGCCGCCGCAGCCCGCGAGCGGCGACACGCACGCGTGGCACCTGTACGTGCTGCGGCTGGCCGATGGCGCCAGGCTCACGCGCGACGGCCTCATCGACGGCCTGTACGCCGCGGGCATCGGCTGCAGCGTGCACTACGTCCCGCTGCACCTGCAGCCGTACTGGCGCGAGCGCTACGCACTCACGCCCGAGCGGTTTCCGCACAGTCAGCATGCCTACGAGCGCATGCTCAGCCTGCCGCTGTACACGCGCATGGATGACGGCCAAGTCGAGCGCGTCATCGCGGCCGTGCGCGCGCTGCTGGGCTGAGCGCGCGGCGGGCGGGAGCGCATGGCCAAACGCCTGATTGACCTGCTGGGCTCGGGCCTCGGCCTGTTGCTGCTCGCACCGGTGCTGCTGCTGGTGGCGCTGGCGATCAAGCTCGACTCGCCAGGGCCGGTGTTCTTCAGGCAGACGCGCGTCGGGCGCCATGGCGTCGAGTTCCGCATCCACAAGCTGCGCACCATGCGGCATGCCGACGTGAACGATGGGGCAGGGGCGGCCGCGCAGATCACCGTGGGCGACGACCCGCGCATCACCCGCGTGGGCGCGCTGCTGCGCCGCACCAAGCTCGACGAACTCGCGCAGCTGATCGACGTGTGGCGCGGCTGCATGAGCCTGGTCGGCCCGCGCCCCGAGGTGCCGCGCTACGTGGCGATGTACCCGCCGGCCTTGCGCGCCACGCTGCTCGGCGTGCGCCCCGGCATCACCGATCCGGCGTCGCTCGCGTTTCGCCATGAAAGTGAAGTGCTCGCCCGCGCCGCCGACCCGCAGCGCGAGTACCTCGAGGTGGTGATGCCCGCCAAGCTGGCGATCTCGGCGCGCTACATCAGCGAGGCCTCGTGGTTCAGCGATCTGCAGTGCATCGCGGCCACCGTGCGCACGATGTGGACGCGCCGGCCAACATAATCTTCGGCGCTCCCCGCAGTTCGCCTGGCGCCCGCCCCGAGGCTTTCAAGACCCCCATGTTCTGGCACCGATTCGATCGCTTCCTCGCCCGCTGGCGACCGCACCGCCGGCCGCTCACGCTGCTGCTGGATGCCATCGCCATCGTGGTGTGCTGGAACTTCACCTACTTGTTCCGGCTGGGCTTCGAGCGCTGGTGGAGCGACCGCCCTGCCTATGACGGCTGGGTGCTGCTCGGCGTGGTGACGGTCTATCTGACGGTGTTCGTGATCGCCCGCGTGCCCGAAGGGCTGTGGCGCTTCTCGGGGTTTGGCGAGGTGCAGCGGCTGACCTTCTCGTGCGCCGTGGCCGGGGCCATCAGCGCGGTGGCCGTGCTGATGATGCAGCTCTACGCGGTGCCGCGCGCGGTGCTGGCGCTGCACCCGGTCGTCACGCTGATGGGGCTGTGCATGACGCGCATCGCCTATCGCATGCTCTACGAGCACACCCGTGTGCGCATCACCGGTGGGCACGACGAGGTGCGCCGAGCCATCGTGATGGGGGCCGGCGAGGCCGCACGGCTGCTGGTGGCCGGCCTGCCGCAGCAGGGCTGGACGGTGCTCGGGTTGCTCGACGACGACCCGGCCAAGCGTGGCACCCGCATCGCCAATGCGCCGGTGCTGGGCACCTTCGATGACGTGCTCAAACCGTCGGTGACGGCCGGCGCCACGCACCTCATCACCGCCTTGCCCAATGCGACCGCGGCGCAGCGGCGCCGCGCCATCGAGCTGGCCGCGGCCACCGGGCTGCCGGTGCTGACCGTGCCGTCGATCAGCGAACTGCAGTCGGGCGCTGCGCGCATCGAACGCATCCGCGCGGTCGAGCCCGAAGACCTGCTGGGGCGCGAACCGGTGGTGCTCGACGAGGCCGGCATCGCCGAGCTGGTGTCGGGCAAGACGGTGCTGGTCACGGGTGCGGGCGGCTCCATCGGCAGCGAGCTGTGCCGCCAGCTGGCGCTGTACGGCCCGGCGCGACTGGTGCTCTACGAGCTGAGCGAGTTCGCGCTGTACCAGATCGAGCAGCAGCTTGGCGAGTTGCACCCCGGCTTGCCACTGGTGCGATTGATGGGCGACGTGAAGGACCTGACGCACCTGCGCGCGACCTTTGCCGCGCAGCGCCCGCACCTGGTGTTTCACGCGGCCGCCTTCAAGCACGTGCCGCTGATGGAAGACGACAACGCCTGGGCGGCGCTTCACAACAACACGCTGGGCACGTATCACGCAGCGCTGGCTGCGGCCGAATGCGGCGCCGAGCGCTTCGTGATGATCAGCACCGACAAGGCGGTCAACCCCACCAACGTGATGGGGGCGAGCAAGCGCGCTGCCGAGCGGGTGCTGTCGCACCTGGCCACGCGGCATGCGGCAACCGTGTTCTCGGCGGTGCGCTTTGGCAACGTGCTGGGCTCGAGCGGCAGCGTGATCCCCAAGTTCAAGGAGCAGATCGCGCGCGGCGGGCCGCTGACGGTCACGCACCCGGACATCACCCGCTACTTCATGACCATCCCCGAAGCGGTGCGGCTGGTGCTTCAGTCGGCGGTGCTGGCGCAAAGCGGGCAGGTCTATGTGCTCGACATGGGCGAGCCCGTGAAGATCGTCGAGCTCGCACGCCACCTGATCCGTCTGAGCGGTCACCGCGACAACGAGATCGGCATCGTGTTTTGCGGCCTGCGCCCGGGCGAAAAACTCTACGAGGAGCTGCTGGCCGACGCGGACACCACGCAGCCATCGGCTCACCCGAGGTTGCGCATTGCGCGGCTCAACGACGAGGCGACTGCGGCGTGGCTGGGCGAGTTGCTGGGCTGGCTGCACGCGCCGCAAGACGGTGTCTCACCGGCGGTGTGGCGCGAGCAACTGGGTCGTTTCGTGCCCGAATACCGACCCCGGTAACGCGCCCGCAAGCCGCACGGGCGAGTCAGTGCCGCGCCACCAGCCAGTGCGGCACCTTGAACCGCACGATGCTCCAGTACACCGCGGTGTACGCCACCATGAACAGCCCGATGCACAGCGCGAGCACCGCGCTGCTGCGCCACCACACCATCGCGGGGATCACCGACAGGCTGCACAGCAGCCACAGATAGGGCGACGTCATCGAGTTGCGAGCGCGCAGGCTGTCTTCCGGCGGCTCGCCGAGCAGCGGCCTGATCAGCCGGCGGTGCACCAGCGAGTGCAGGTGGATGCCATCGGGATGCGAGGCTGACGTGCCCTTGAGCTTGCGCCGGTAGATGGTGAAGACCGTCTCGAAGATCGGATAGGCGCACAACAGCAGCGGAAACAGCGGCGACACACCCGGGTTGCGCGCGATCAGCAGCACGCCCAGATCAGCGACCAAGAAGCCCAGCAGGTAGGCGCCGCCGTCGCCCAGAAAGATGAGCCCCGCCGGAAAATTCCACAGGAAAAAGCCCAGCACCGCCCCGGCGGTCATCAGCGCCGACGTGACGACCAGCCTGTCGCCCACCTGCAGCCCCACATAGGCCAGCGCGAGCAGCATGAACATCACGCACATGGAAGCCAACCCGTTGAAGCCGTCGATGATGTTGGTGGCATTGGCCACGCCCGCCACCACCAGCATCGTCAAGGCGACGGCGCCCAGCGGGATGTGCACCAGCAGATCGACGCCCGGAATGTCGGTGCGGCGGATCACGGCATCGAGCCACCAGGCGGCCAGCGCCGCCGACACCGCCGTGGCACACAGGCGCTTGGCCGGCGAGACGTTCTTGGTCAGGTCTTCAATCAAGCCTGCAGAAAAAGCCGGCAGGGCCGAGGCCAGCAGCAGCCACAGCGAGCCCGCAAGCGGACTTTGCGTGAGCTGCGCCATCAGCGCCCCGGCCACCAGGGCGATCGCGAGCCCCAACCCGCCGATGCGCGGCACCGGCCGGGCGTGAAACTTTTGCGGGCCATCCAGTTCGTGGTCTGCCGACAGGTGAGCGTGCCGGTCGGCAGAGCGGATCACCAGCAGCGTGGCGGCCAACGAAACGATGAAACTCAGGAAAAAGAAGGTCATGGACTGCTTGTCGGAGGAGCACCGATGCTATGCCGCGTCACCCGGCTGTGGCCACCGCCTCACCCACCCATGGGAGGGAGGCTCAACCGCGGCTGAACGTGGTGGCCACGCGATGCGGCACTCGGTCTTTCTGGCAAGCAAAACCCGCGCCGGTCAGCGCAAGTCGACTGTCGGGCTGCCTCAACCGCGCAGCCGGGGTGCGGCCGAATCCTTGGCCGACAGCGATGGCGTGAGGCCTTCGAGCGGCCAGGCGATCGCCAGATCGGGGTCGTCCCAGCGCACGCTGCCTTCGGATTCAGGGCGGTAGTAGTCGGTGGTTTTGTAGAGGAAGTCGGCGCTGTCGCTGGTGACCAGAAAACCGTGGGCCAGCCCAGGCGGGATCCACAACTGCCGGTGGTTCACGCCGCTCAATTCAACACCGACCCAGCGGCCGAAGGTGGCGCTGTCGGGTCGGATGTCGACCGCCACGTCGAACACGCTGCCCTGCGTCACGCGCACCAACTTGCCCTGCGCGTACGGCGCGCGCTGGAAGTGCAGCCCGCGCAGCACGCCCTGGGCCGAGCGCGAGTGGTTGTCCTGCACGAAGTCGACCACGTGCCCGACCGCCTCGTTGAATGCGCGCTGATTGAAGCTCTCGAAAAAGAAGCCCCGCTCATCGCCGAACACCTCGGGCTCGAGGATCAGCACGCCTTCGATGGCGGTGGTGGTGATCTTCATCAGAACACCTGTGACTTGACGATTTGCATCAGGTACTGGCCGTAGCCGTTCTTGAGCATCGGCTGCGCCAGCGCCTCGAGTTCGCTGGTGGTGATCCAGCCTGAGCGATAGGCGATCTCCTCGGGGCAGGCCACCTTGAGACCCTGGCGCTTTTCGAGCGTGGCGATGAACTGGCTCGCTTCGAGCAGGCTGTCGTGGGTGCCGGTGTCGAGCCAGGCGTAGCCGCGGCCCATGATCTCGACGCTCAGCTGGCCTTGCTCGAGGTAGCGCGCGTTGACGTCGGTGATCTCGAGTTCGCCGCGCGGCGACGGGCGGATGTCGGCGGCGATGTCGCACACCTGTGAGTCGTAGAAGTACAGGCCGGTGACGGCGTAGTTGCTCTTGGGCACCTTGGGCTTTTCCTCGATGCTGAGCGCGCGCTTGTGCGCATCGAAGGCGACCACGCCGTAACGCTCGGGGTCATGCACGTGATACGCGAACACCGAGGCACCACTGTCGCGGGCGTTGGCCGCGTGCAGCAGCCCTTGCAGGTCGTGGCCGTAGTAGATGTTGTCGCCCAGCACCAGCGCGCTCGGGGCTCCGCCCACGAAGTCCTTGCCAAGGATGAAGGCCTGCGCCAGTCCCTCGGGGCTGGGCTGAACGCAGTAGCTGATGTTCACGCCCCAGCGGCTGCCGTCGCCCAGCAGGGCCGCAAATCGCGGCGTGTCTTGCGGCGTGCTGATCAGCAGGATGTCGCGGATGCCGGCGAGCATCAGCGTGCTCAGCGGGTAATAAACCATCGGCTTGTCGTAGACCGGCAGCAGCTGCTTGCTGATGGCCAGCGTGGCCGGATGCAGCCGGGTGCCGGAGCCGCCGGCCAGCACAATGCCCTTGCGGGGGGAGGTGTTCATGGGTGGTTCCGTGGATGTCAGCCCAGCACCTCGGCCAGCATGCGGTCGACGCCGCTTTGCCAGTCCGGGAGATGCAGGCCGAAGGTGTTGCGAAGCTTGCTGGTGTCGAGACGTGAGTTGGCGGGGCGCCGCGCCGGCGTCGGAAACGCGCTCGTTGGCACCGCGGCGATGGCCTCGGCCGCCACCCGGATGGGCAGGCCGCGCGCGCGGGCGTTGTCGATCACGTGCATCGCGTAGCCATGCCAGCTGGTGTGGCCCGAAGCCACTGCGTGATAGGTGCCGCCGAGCTGCGGTTGCAGCGCCACGCTGCGCATGGCGTGGGCGCTCAGATCGGCGAGCAGGTCGGCCCCGGTGGGCGCGCCGATCTGGTCGTCGATGACCTTCAGGGCGTCGCGCTCCTGAGCCAGCTTGAGCATGGTGCGGGCGAAGTTGCCACCGCGCGCGGCATAGACCCAGCTCGTGCGAAAGACCAGGTGCCGGCAGCCGCTCGCGCGGATCAGCTCCTCGCCTTCGAGTTTGGTGGCGCCGTACACGCCGAGCGGGCCGGTGGGGGCGTCTTCGGCCCGCGCGGCAGAGCCGCTGCCATCGAACACGTAGTCGGTGCTGTAGTGCATCAGCCAGGCGCCCATGGCGGCGGCCTCACGCGCCAGCACCCCCGGGGCGCCGGCGTTGATGGCGCGTGCCAGGTCGGGCTCGCTCTCGGCCTTGTCGACCGCGGTGTGGGCCGCTGCATTGACGATCCACTGCGGCGCCACCGCACGCACCGTGGCCGCCAGTGATTCGGGGTTGGAAAAGTCGGCGCTGAGCTCGCGGCTGTCGGCATCGAGCGCGATCACCTCGCCCAGCGGCGCCAGCGCGCGCTGCAACTCCCAGCCGACCTGCCCGTTCTTGCCGAACAGCAAGATCTTCATGGGGCGGCGTACTGAGTGGCGACCCACTCGCGGTAGGCGCCGCTTTGCACCCGGGCGACCCAGTCGGCGTGATCGAGGTACCAGCGCACGGTCTTGCGGATGCCGCTCTCGAACGTCTCGGCGGGCTTCCAGCCGAGCTCGCGCTCGAGCTTGCGCGCGTCGATCGCGTAACGCCGGTCGTGGCCGGGGCGGTCGGTCACGTGCGTGATCAGCCGGCGGTGGCTGCCGGCGGGGTCGGGCCGCATCTCGTCGAGCAGCGCGCACACCGTGTGCACGATGTCGAGGTTGGGTTTCTCGTTCCAGCCGCCGATGTTGTAGGTCTCGCCGACGCGCCCGCTGGCCAGCACCACGCGGATGGCCGCGCAGTGGTCCTTCACGAACAACCAGTCGCGCACCTGCTGGCCATCGCCATAGACCGGCAGCGGCTTGCCGGCCAGCGCGTTGACGATCATCAGCGGGATCAGCTTCTCGGGGAAGTGGAACGGGCCGTAGTTGTTGCTGCAGTTGGTGGTCAGCACCGGCAGCCCGTAGGTGTGGTGCCAGGCGCGCACCAGGTGATCGCTGGCCGCCTTGCTGGCCGAGTACGGGCTGTTGGGCTCGTAGAGGTGGGTCTCGGTGAACGGCGCATCGCCCGCGCCCAGCGAGCCGTAGACCTCGTCGGTGGACACATGGTGGAAGCGGAACTGCTCTCGCTCGGACCCGGCCAGCGTCGACCAGAACGCGCGGGCGGCTTCGAGCAAGGTGAAGGTGCCCTGCACGTTGGTGTGGATGAACGCGCCCGGGCCGTGGATGCTGCGATCGACGTGGCTTTCGGCCGCGAAGTGAACCACGGCGCGCGGCTTGTGCGTCGCGAACAACTGATCGAGCAGCGCTCGGTCGGTGATGTCGCCGTGCACGAAGACATGGCGGCTGTCGCCCTGGAGCGAACTCAGGCTTTCCAGATTGCCCGCATAGGTCAGCGCGTCGAGGTTGAGCACCGGCTCGCTGGACTCGGCCAGCCAGTCGAGAACGAAGTTGGCGCCGATGAAGCCGGCTCCGCCTGTGACGAGGATCATGGAGTGCTTGCGGTGAGTGGTGGGGCGCCGCTGACACCTCGGGCGGCTCCAAATTCTAGGTGTTCCCACCGGCTCGGGCCCAGCGGCGATAATCATTGAATGACCGAATCCCCCCGCGAAGACACTCCCATCCCTCCGTCAGCCGAACCGGCTGAGGCACCGGTCGAGGCGCCGGTGAGTTTTGACACGCTCGCCCTCGATGCGAAGTTGCTGCGCGCGGTCGCCGATTCCGGCTACACGAAGATGACGCCGATCCAGGCCAAGGCCATTCCGATCGTGCTCGACGGGCGCGACGTGATGGGCGCGGCACAGACGGGCACGGGCAAGACGGCGGCATTCACCTTGCCGCTGCTGCAAAAGATGCTCCGGCACGAGAACAGCAGCGCCTCGCCGGCGCGCCACCCTGTGCGCGCGCTGGTGCTGGCGCCGACCCGCGAACTCGCCGATCAGGTGGCCAACAACGTCAAGGCCTACGCCAAGCACAGCAAGCTGCGCTCGATGGTG
>NCFZ01000193.1 GCA_002281415.1 Burkholderiales bacterium 28-67-8
GGTGGCCGGGGCGCTGAGTGCCGACCGGATCATGGGCGTGGAAACCGGCGGTTGCCCGCACACGGCGATCCGCGAGGACGCCTCGATCAACCTCGAGGCGGTCGACCGCATGCTCGAGAAGTTTCCCGATGCCGACGTGGTGTTCATCGAGTCGGGTGGCGACAACCTCGCCGCCACCTTCAGCCCCGAGCTCAGCGACCTGACGATCTACGTGATCGACGTGGCCGCCGGCGAGAAGATCCCGCGCAAGGGCGGGCCGGGCATCACCAAGAGCGACCTGTTCGTCATCAACAAGACCGATCTGGCGCCGCACGTGGGCGCCGACCTGGAAGTGATGCGCGCCGACACGATCCGCATGCGCACAGGCCCGCAGGGGCTGCGCCCGTTCGTGATGACCAACCTCAAGACGCGTCAGGGGCTCGCCGAGGTGGTGAGCTTCATCGAGGCCAAGGGCATGCTCACCGCCGCCATCGCCTGAGGGCGGCGCGCCGGGCGGATCGACCGCTCAGCGAATCGTGCCCGCGCTGTGCAGCGCGCGCACGGCACCCGCGCCGATCGACGCGCCGAAGCGCTTAGCAAAGCGCTCGGCGATGTTTTCCTTCGGCGTGTAGTCGATGACGTCTTCGGCGTGGACCACCTCGCGCGCCACGTAGTCGAGGCTGCCCAGGTGATCGGCCAGACCGAGCTTGATGGCTTCCTCGCCGTTCCAGAACAAGCCGGTGAAGGTGTCGGGTCAGGCGCTCGCCGCGGCCTTCCTTGACCACCGCGATGAACTGCTGGTGGATCTGGTCGAGCGTGGCCTGCAGGTAGGCGCGCTGGCGCTCGCCCAGCGGCGTGAACGGGTCACCAATGCCCTTGTTGCTGCCGGCCGTCAGCAGCCGCCGCTCGATGCCGAGCTTGTCCATCGCGCCGGTGAAGCCGAAGCCGTCCATCAGCACGCCGATGGAGCCGACCACGCTGGCCTTGTCGGTGTAGATCTCGTCGGCCGCCGCGGCGATGTAGTACGCGCCCGAGGCGCACACCTCTTCGACCACGGCGTAGACCTTCTTGTGGTGCAGCTCTTTCAGGCGCTTGATCTCGTCGTAGACGATGCCGGCTTGCACCGGGCTGCCGCCGGGCGAATTGATGCGCAGCACCACCGCTTGCGCGCCCTCGTCCTCGAAGGCGTCCTTGAGCGCGGGCAGCAGGTTTTCGGCGCTGGCTTCGGTGTCGGACGCGATCTCGCCGCGCACCTCGATGAGCGCGGTGTGCGGACTGCTCGGCGGCGCGGCGTGGAAGTGATCGCCGTACGCCGTCCAGGCCACGGCGATCAGCACCGACAGCCACAGCGCGCGCGAAACCAGCCGCCAGCGCCGCTCGCTGCGGCGGTCCTGGGCGTAGACGCGCGCAAATTCCTCGGCGGCTCGGTCCCAACCGCTGCGCTCGGAGGAAGGGCGTGCTGGCTGATCGTTTTCGGGGCTCATCAATGGCTTTCGTCGGCGCGAGGGCCGCGCAACGCTCAGGTCACGGGGGCGGGTTGGGTGTCCGGGGAAGGATACCAATACACCTGCTGATCACGCTCTTCGACGCGCAGCGCGGTGAGCCGCCCGCGCCCGCACGGCCCGCCCACGCAACGGCCGTCGCGCGGGTTGTAGCTGGCGCCGTGGATCGAGCACAGGATGAACTCGCGGTCGGAGTCAAGGAACTTGCCTTCTTGCCAGTCCATCTCGGTGGGCACGTGCACGCAGCGGTTCAGGTAGGCGACCACCTCGCCCTCGAAGCGCATCGCGAAGGCGGTGGTCTTGTCGCGCCACTGGATCACGTCGAACACCACGGCATCGCCACGCTCGACGAGCTCGTCGGACGCGCACAGGCGCACCGGCGTGGATGGGGCAGCGGATTCAGCCATGCTCGGCCAGCCAGGCGTCGAGTTCGGGCACCGAATGCGCCACGAAGAGCGGCGCGAGCTCGGTGAAGGTCTCGTGTTCGTGCGCGCCGTAGCTCACGCCCACGCGGGCCGCTCCGGCGTTCAGCGCGAGCTGCAGGTCGTGCGTGGTGTCGCCGACCATCAAGGTGCGCTCGGGCGCCACGCCGAGCACCTCCATCAGCTCCTCGAGCATCTGTGGATGCGGCTTGGAGCGGGTCTCGTCGGCGGTGCGGGTGGCGTCGAACATGCCGCGCAACTGCACGCTGCGCAGCACTTCGTCGAGACCGCGCCGCGACTTTCCGGTGGCCACGCCCAACCGGTGGCCGCGGGCCTTGAGCGCGGTGAGCATCGGCAAGGCGCCGTCGAACAGCGTGAGTTCGTCGTGGCGCGCGAGGTAGTGGTGGCGATAGCGGTCGCTCAGCTCCGGGTAGCGGTGGGCGGGCAGCGCCGGTGCGGCGTGCTGCAGCGCTTCGGCCAGGCCCATGCCGATCACGTAACTGGCGTCGCGCAAGCTGGGCACGGTCTGGTCCAGATCGGCGCAGGCCGCCTGGATGCAACGCGCGATCAGCGCGGTCGAATCGAACAGCGTGCCGTCCCAGTCGAAGACGATCAGGTCGAAGTTGGGGGATCGGGTCATGGCGGCGTGGCGTCGGGCTCGGTGGGGGTTTGCTGGTTCAGTTGATGCAGCAAGATCAGACATTCTGGCGGCAGCGGCGCGAGCAACTCGATGACCTCGCCACTCGCAGGGTGCTGGAACTGCAACCGCCGCGCGTGCAGGAACATGCGGTCGAACCGAACCCCCGGCACCGCCTCGCCGCGGGCCAGCGCCCGGTTGGCGGGAAAATCGCCGTACTTGTCGTCGCCGGCGATAGCGTGGCCCTCGTGCAGCAGGTGCACGCGGATCTGGTGGGTGCGCCCGGTCTTGATGGTGACATCGAGCAAGCTGTAGTCGGCAAACGACTTCAGCACCCTGACCAGCGTGATCGAGCGCCGGCCGTCGGCGTCGTCGGCATCGACCGCGCGCACGCGGCGCTCGCCATCGGCCGACAGGTACTTGTGCAGCGCCACGTCGATGACCTTCTTGGACGCCGGCCAGCGGCCCAGCACCAGCGCGCTGTAGGTCTTGGCGATGGTCTTTTGCCCGGTGTGCTGACGGAACTGATCCTGCATGGCGAGCAGCGCCGAGCGCTTCTTGGCGATCAGCAGCAGCCCCGAGGTTTCCTTGTCGAGCCGGTGCACCAGCTCGAGAAACTTCGCCCCCGGCCGCGCCTGGCGCAGCTGCTCGATCACCCCGAAGCTCACGCCGCTGCCGCCGTGCACCGCGACACCGGCGGGCTTGTCGATGGCGATCAGGTGCTCGTCTTCGAACACCACCGGGAACTCGCGTGCCGGCGCAGGGGCCTCGCCGCGTTCGGCGGCGCTCGGTGCGGTGCGCACCGGCGGAACGCGCACCTCGTCACCAAGCGCCAGCCGGGTGTCGGCCGAGGCACGGCCCTTGTTGACGCGCACCTCGCCCGAGCGGATCACCCGGTAGACGTGCGTCTTGGGCACGCCCTTGAGCAGCCGGATCAGGAAGTTGTCGAGCCGCTGACCTTCGCAGCCTTCATCCACAAGCAGCCTGACGACGGCCGGGGGAGCGGTTTTAGCGGCAGGCGGGCTGGCCATCGTGGTCGTGCGAGACCTTTTGGCCCCTATAATCGGTTGCACCACGTTTGCGCTGTAAGTGTTTGATTTACTTGAGTTTACTCGCGCACTTGCAGCAAGATGTGGCGACCGCAGCGCAAGTTGCGGCCCCAGGTGATGCAACGCTCTCAGCGTGTGGCGGGCCCCGACCCCAAGAGTCCTGGCAGCCCACGGTTGATGGCGGCAGAGAAATCGTCCATCGAGCCCCCGAAGTTCCGCTTCGGATTCAACCAAGGTTTTCCGGTGACAGACCGGTACAGCAGGTCCGCTTTGCGGCCGGTTGTGTCTCAGCTGTTGCCCGCGTCCAGTGACCACGCGGATGTCGTCTTCCACACCCCCCTCGCTCACTCTGAGTCAGACCGCCACGGTGCCTTGTGCGACTGTCGGCCATCGTCTCAGTCGAACGACCGGGTTGTTGTCCGTAGACGCTCACCCGGCCAGGCCAGCCCTCACACCCTTGCGGTGCGTGGGCCAGTGCCTTGGCCTTCGGCTCCGCCGCCACCACGACCACGCAAGCGCCAACGCTGCGCCGCCGACCATCACGGTCGGGTCGGTGCAGTCCAGGGCGATTCCTTTTGGGCTCCACCGGCACTTCTCGTGCATCGATGAGCTGGCACCGGTGATCGGTGTCGGCATGTTGACGGATCCGCTGGCCAGACGGCCGCGGTACAGGAGTACACATGAAACGCATGCTGATCAATGCGACGCAGCCCGAAGAGCGTCGCCTGGCCATCGTCGATGGTCAAAAACTGCTCGACTTCGAGACTGAGATCGAAGGGCGCGAACAGCGCAAGGGCAACATCTACAAGGCAGTAGTCACCCGCGTCGAGCCCTCGCTCGAAGCCTGCTTTGTCGACTACGGCGAGGACCGCCACGGCTTCTTGCCGTTCAAGGAAATCTCGCGCAACTACTTCCGTGAAGGCGTCGACGTGCGCACCGCACGCATCCAGGACGCGATCCGCGAAGGCGACTCGCTGCTGGTGCAAGTCGACAAGGAAGAGCGCGGCAACAAGGGCGCCGCCCTGACCACCATGGTCAGCCTGGCCGGCCGCTACCTGGTGCTCATGCCCAACAACCCGCGCGGCGGCGGCGTCAGCCGGCGTGTCGAGGGCGAGGACCGCGAAGAGCTCAAGGAAAACCTCGACCAGCTCGAGTACCCCAAGGGCATGAGCCTGATCGCCCGCACCGCCGGCATCGGCCGCACCGCGCCCGAGCTGCAGTGGGACCTGAACTACATGCTCAAGCTGTGGGACGCCATCGACGGCGCTTCCAAGGCGGGCAAGGGCGCGTTCCTGATCTATCAGGAGTCGTCG
>NCFZ01000194.1 GCA_002281415.1 Burkholderiales bacterium 28-67-8
GGCAACCTGGATCCGAACGTGCTGTTCGCGAATCCCGATCAAATCCGTGCCGAAGTGACCAAAACTTTGGAGAGTTTTGGTGCTCCCGGCGAGCCCCGTAATGGGCTGGTGGATGGTCACATCTTCAATCTCGGCCACGGTATCAGCCAGCACACACCTCCGGATCACGTCACGGCCCTGGTCGATGCCGTACACGAGGTGTCGCGCCGTTTGCGTCAGCCGCGCTAGCCAGACCAGCGGCTCACTGAGTTGTAGGTCCTTCAGGGCCTTGGGTTGTTTCGTGAGTGAGCGCTCATGTAGGCCTGCCCGTTGACCCGTCAGTGGTCTTGCCTTGGTCCGGCTGTGGGCTCGATAAAGTGCCTTTAATGCGTTCAGGGCCTCAATCAAATCGGTTGTGGGTATTGACTTATCCCCATTTTTCAGGGATCTGCCTTTTTGCACCCCCTCTGGTGTCGTGCCACTTGAGGGTTTATTAAAAGTCGCCTAAGTTATTGATTTCATTGAAGTGTCAATGATGCCGCGAAAGCGGGCAACGTAAGGCTGTCCCAGTTGAATCAAGACGTTAGCGCTGGTTTGTGCAGGTTGCACACAAAGTTATCCACACATTGGGTGGATAGATCAAAAACCCCAATTGAATCAGGCACTTACTCGCGGAGTCTCAGTAAAACTTTAGGTTCCCCACTTAAACGGGTGGTTGACAGCGATGTCTGAAAGCACCTCGTTGCGGGTTGCGGTGGACACCCCGGCGCACACGGCCATCGGCGAACCTCTGACCTACCTCGGTGATCCGGCGCTGCCCGTGGGCACCCTGGTGCGCGTGCCGCTGGGCCGACGCGAGGTGACAGGTATCGTGTGGAGCGCGAGCGACGCGCCCGAGCCTGACGGGGCGGTCGAGCTCAAGCAGGTGCTGCACGCGCTCACTGCGCTGCCGCCGCTGCCGCAGCGGTGGCTGGAACTGGTGGCGTTCACCGCCGCCTATTACCAGCGCGGGATCGGCGAGGTGGCGCTGTCGGTTCTGCCCCCCGAATTGCGCAAGCTCGACGACGGCCAGGTGCGCCAGCGCATCGCTCGATTGCACAAGGCCCTGGCCGCGGCGGCGGCATCCGGCGCCTCAGCCGCTGCGCAGGCGGCTCCGACGTTGAGCGAGGCGCAGCAGCGCGTGCTCAGCGAACTCTCGCAAGCGACATCAACCGCCGCCGCACCCACCGTGCTGCTGCACGGCATCACGGGCAGCGGCAAGACCGAGATCTACCTGCAAGCCGCGGCCGAGGCGTTGGCCGCGGGTCGGCAGGCGCTGGTGCTGGTGCCCGAGATCAACCTGACGCCGCAGCTCGAGGCGCGCTTTGCCGAGCGGTTCGCCGGGCGCCACATCGTGTCGATGCACAGCGCACTGACCCCGGCGCAGCGGCTGCGCAGCTGGCTGGCGGCGCATCTGGGGTTGGCCGATCTGGTGCTGGGCACGCGGCTGGCGGTGTTCGCCTCGATGCCGCGGCTGGGTCTGATCGTGGTCGACGAAGAACACGACCCGTCGTACAAGCAGCAAGAAGGCGCGCGCTACTCGGCCCGCGATCTGGCCATCTACCGCGGCAAGCTCGAAGGCGCCACGGTGCTGCTGGGCTCGGCCACGCCGTCGCTCGAGACCTGGCAGCGCGCCCAGGAAGGTCGCTACTTGCGCCTGTCACTGCCCGCGCGCATCGGTGACGGCGCGCTGCCCCGGGTGCGGCTGGTCGACATGAACCTGCAGCCGCGCGTCAAGGGCGGCGCGGTGATGTCGCCGCCGCTGCTCGACGCGCTGAACCAGCGCATCGCCTGCGGTGATCAGAGCCTGGTGTTTCTCAACCGCCGCGGCTATGCCCCGGTGCTGCATTGCGGCGACTGCGGCTGGAAGAGCGCTTGCGCGCATTGCAGCGCGTGGCGCGTGTTTCACAAGCTCGACCGCACGCTGCGCTGCCACCACTGTGGCTACACCGAGCGGGTGCCGCGCGCCTGTCCCGACTGCGGCAACCTCGACATCGCGCCGATGGGGCGCGGCACGGAGCGGCTCGAGGAGCAACTGGCCGAGCTGCTCAAGCGCCCCGACGGCACGCCGGCGCGCATCGCGCGGATCGACGCCGACAGCACCCGCGCCAAGGGTTCCCTCGAAGCGCAACTGGGCGCCGTGCATGCGGGCGATGTCGATGTGCTGGTCGGCACGCAGATGATCACCAAGGGCCACGACTTCCGTCGCATCACGCTGGTGGCGGCGGTCAACCCCGATGCATCGCTGTTCAGCAGCGACTTCCGCGCGCCCGAGCGGTTGTTCGCGTTGCTGATGCAAGCTGGCGGGCGCGCCGGGCGCGACGCGGCACAGGCCGAGCGCAGCGAGATGTGGGTGCAGACCTGGCACCCGCAGCACGCGCTGTATGCGGCACTGCGCCGCCATGACTTCGACGCTTTTGCGGCATCACAGCTCGAGGAGCGCCGCATGGCGGGCTTGCCGCCGTTTTCGCATCTGGCGCTGCTGCGCGCCGAAGCGAAAACGGCCGAGGCGGCTCGCGGTTTCCTGCAGGCGGCGTCACGGCTTGCCGAGGCCGATGCCGAAGCGGCCGGCGTGATGCTGTATCAGCCGGTGCCCACGCCGATCGCGCGGGTGGCCGATGTCGAGCGCATGCAAATGCTGCTCGAGTCGCCGTCACGCCAGTCGATGCAGCGTTTTCTGGCGTGGTGGCTGCCGCAGTTGCACTACGAGCGCCAGACCCGCACGGGCGACGAGCGCATCTTGCGCTGGGCGGTCGACGTCGACCCGCTGGCGATCTGACGCCCCGAGCCACCAACGCTCAGGCGGGCCAGGCTCCCGGCACCAGTGCCGCCATCGCCTGCTTCTTCGCGGTGGCCGCGCCCAGCAGCGCGAAGCCGAGCAGCACACCCTCGGCACCGACGAACCGCGCCTCGCAGGCGTCGGCGCTGGCTTCGACTTCCCAGCGCCCTGCAGCACCGGGTTGGGGCGGGCACACGATGGTCGGGCACGCCGGCGTCTTCACCAGCACGGGCATCGCCGGATAGACCACCGGGGTGGGTTGGCCGCACAGCGTGGCGGCCAGTGCGCGTGATTGCTGCATCAGCGGCATCACGTACGGCAGGTTCAATCCCAGCACCTCGGCGCAGTCGCCCACGGCCCACACATGGGCGGCCGAGGTCGCCAGCAGCCGGTCGACGCTGATGCCGCGGCCGACCGTCAGCCCTGCGGCCTGGGCCATCGCCACGCGCGGTTGCAGGC
Source organism: Burkholderiales bacterium 28-67-8 (assembly GCA_002281415.1). GTDB lineage: Bacteria > Pseudomonadota > Gammaproteobacteria > Burkholderiales > Burkholderiaceae_C > PBB1. The sequence goes on from NCFZ01000194.1 coordinate 3,257, forward strand.
CGACGGCCGACAGCACCCGGTCGGCGCTGAGCGAGCTGCCGTCGGCCAGCGTCACGGTCAGGCTGTCGCCGGTGTGATCGACGCGGCTGGCCGCGGCGCCGAAGCGAAATGCCACTCCGGCCGATTCGAGCCGGGCTCGCAGCCAGTCGCTGGCCTCGCGCGGCAGCAGACGCGACAGCGGCCCGTCCGCCAGATCCAGCACCGTGGGCGCGATGCCGCGGTGCAGCAAGTCGTTGGCGAACTCGCAGCCGATCAGCCCGGCGCCGAGGATGGCCACGCTCTTGGCGCCTTCCAGCGCCTGCGAAAAGCGTGCGTAGTCGTCGAGGTCGTTCACCGAGCACACCGTGCCTGCGGCATCACCGTCCAGCGGCACGCGGATCGGGTCGGCGCCCAGCGCCAGCACCAGATCGCGGTAGGCCAGCACTTCGCCGCTGGCGAGCGTGAGCTGGCGAGCCACGGTGTCGATGCGCTGCACGGACGCGCCAGCGCGCACGTCGGCGTTGAGCTCGGCAGCCATCTTCTCGGCAGGCTTCATCAACAGGCTGGCGGCGGTCTTCTGGCCGGCCAGCGCGTTTGACAGCATCGGCTTGGAGTAGTAGCCGCCGTGGTCGCGGCTCAGCACCACCAGCGGCGTGTCCTTGTCGAGCTTGCGGAATTCGCGCGCCACCGCATAGCCGGCGAGCCCGCTGCCCACCACCACCAGCGGCGCGGCAGCCATCAGAGTGCCACCATCTCGAATTCGGCCTTGCCCACGCCGCAGTCAGGGCACTCCCAGTCGGCGGGCACGTCGGCCCACAGGGTGCCGGCAGGAATGCCGTGATCGGGCAGGCCCAAGGCTTCGTCGTAGACGAAGCCGCACACCAGGCATTGGTACTGTTTCATGTCGAGTCTCGGTGGAGGGATCGGAGTCCGGGATTTTGCGGTGCCCGCCAGCACCCTTGCGGCGTGACCCTCACAAAAAAGGGCGGCATCGCGGCCGCCCTGCAACGCC
>NCFZ01000017.1 GCA_002281415.1 Burkholderiales bacterium 28-67-8
CCGCGTGCTCGAAGTCGATCAAACGCCCATCGGCAAGACGCCGCGCAGCTGCCCGGCCACCTACATCGGCTTTTGGGACACCATCCGCAAGCTGTTTGCCGACACGCTCGAGTCGCGCGCCCGGGGCTATGCGCCCAACCGCTTCAGCTTCAACACCGGCGAGGGACGCTGCCCGGGCTGCGAAGGGCAGGGCATGCGCACCATCGAGATGAGCTTTTTGCCCGACGTGAAGGTGCTGTGCGACCAGTGCCGCGGCCAGCGCTTCAACCCCGAGACGCTGGCGGTGACGTGGCGCGGCAAGAACATCGGCGACGTGCTGCGCATGGAGATCGACGAGGCGGTGGGTTTCTTCGCGACCATGCCCACCGTGAGCCACCCGCTGCAGTTGCTGAAGGACATGGGCCTGGGCTACCTCACGCTGGGCCAGCCGTCACCCACGCTGAGCGGTGGCGAGGCGCAGCGCATGAAGCTGGTGACCGAACTCACCAAGGTGCGCGACGACGTCGGCAAGCGCGGCAACAAGGCGCCGCACACGCTGTACGTGCTCGACGAGCCCACGGTCGGCCTGCACATGGCCGATGTCGAAAAGCTCATCCGCGTGCTGCACCGCCTGGTCGACGCCGGTCACAGCGTGCTGGTGATCGAGCACGACCTGGACGTGATCGCCGAAGCCGACTGGGTCATCGATCTTGGCCCCGAAGGCGGCACCCACGGCGGTCAGGTGGTGGCCACCGGCACGCCCGAGCAGGTGGTGACCAGCGGCTCGCACACCGGGGTGGCATTGCGGGGGGTGTTGGCGCGGTCGGCCACGAACGGTTGAGGCGGGCCTCGGCTTCGATCCTGAGGTCAGCCGCTGCACCAGGCAAAAAGCCGGCATCGCCGGCTTTTTGCTGTCCGGCTGGCGGCCCGCGCCGCCGTGGTGTCAGACCGTGGCTGCCTCAGCGACCTTCGGCGCCGCAGGCGCCGGAGCGGATGTGCGCATCAGGTGGTCAAACGCCCCGAGCGCCGCCTTGGCCCCATCGCCGGTGGCGATGATGATCTGCTTGAACGGCACCGTGGTCACGTCGCCCGCGGCAAAAACGCCGCTCACCGAGGTCTGGCCGCGCGAGTCGACGACGATCTCGCCGTGACGCGTGAGTTCGAGCGTGCCTTGCAGCCACTCGGAGTTGGGCACCAGGCCGATCTGCACGAACACGCCTTCGAGCTCGACGTGGTGCGACTCGCCCGAAGCCCGGTCGGTGTAGGTCAGGCCATTGACCTTGGCGCCGTCACCGGTGATCTCGGTCGTTTGCGCCTGGGTGTGGATGGTCACGTTGGACAGGCTCTTGAGCTTGTTGACCAGCACCGCGTCGGCGCGCAGCTTGTCGCCGTATTCGATCAGCGTCACCGCGCCCACGATGCCGGCCAGATCGATCGCCGCCTCGACACCCGAGTTGCCGCCACCGATCACCGCCACGCGCTTGCCCTTGAACAGCGGGCCGTCGCAGTGCGGGCAGTACGCCACGCCGTGGTTGCGGTATTCCTTTTCGCCGGGCACGTTGACTTCGCGCCAGCGCGCACCGGTCGACAGGATCACGGTCTTGCTCTTGAGCGAGCCGCCGTTGGCCAGTTGGACTTCGATCAGGTCGCTGCCCGCGCCGGCCGGAATCAGCTTTTCGGCCCGCTGCAGATTCATGATCTCGACGCCGTACTGCTTGGCGTGCTGCTCGAGCGCCATCGCGAACTTGGGGCCGTCGGTCTCGAGCACCGAGATGAAGTTCTCGATGCCCAGCGTGTCGAGCGTCTGGCCGCCGAAGCGTTCAGCCACCACGCCGGTGCGGATGCCCTTGCGCGCGGCGTACACCGCCGCAGCGGCGCCGGCCGGGCCACCGCCGACGATCAGCACGTCGAACGGCTCCTTGGCGCTGAGCTTGACGGCATCGCGCGCAGCGGCACCGGTGTCGACCTTGGCGAGGATTTCCTCGACGCCCATGCGGCCCTGACCGAAGTGTTCGCCGTTCAGGAAGATCATGGGCACGGCGAGGATCTCGCGCTGCGCGACTTCGTCCTGGTACAAGGCGCCGTCGATGATGGTCGACTGGATGCGCGGGTTCAGTACCGCCATCAGGTTGAGGGCCTGGACCACGTCCGGGCAGTTGTGGCAGCCCAGCGACATGAACACCTCGAAGCGCAGATCGCCGTCGAGGTTGCGCACCTGCTGCGCCAGTTCGGCTTCGAGCTTCGGAGGGTGCCCGCCCACTTGCAGCAGGGCCAGCACCAGGGATGTGAATTCATGGCCCATCGGGGCCGCGGCGAATCGAATGCGCGGCGCCTCGCCGATGCGGCTCAGGGTGAAAGAAGGCCGGCGGGCATCGTTGCCATCGGTCTTCAGGGTGATCTTGTCGCACAGCTCGACGACGTCGTTGAGCAGACCGAGCATCTCTTGCGAGGCTTCGGTGGCATCGACCGACGCGACGATTTCGAAGGGCAGCGTGACCCGTTCGAGGTAGCTCTTGAGTTGTGACTTGAGGTTGGAATCAAGCATGGTGATGCTCCCAGGTGAGGTGTGCTTCAGGGCTTGAACCCGCCGCGAACCTTGTGGGATCGAGGCGGGCCCAACAGCCCGCGGGTGTGCGGGCAATTTCAGGGGTGAATCAGATCTTGCCGACGAGGTCGATCGAAGGCGTCATGCTCTTGGAGCCTTCCTTCCAGGCGGCTGGGCACACCTCGCCTGGGTGCGACTCGACGTACTGAGCAGCCTTGATCTTGCGCAGCAGTTCTTGAGCGTCACGGCCGATGCCCAGGTCCAGAACTTCCAGAACCTTGATCTGACCGGCCGGGTTGATCACGAAGGTGCCGCGCAGTGCGAGGCCGGCCTCTTCGATCATCACTTCGAAGTTGCGCGACAGGGTGCCGGTCGGGTCGCCCACCAGTGGGTACTTGACCTTCTTGATGGCAGGCGAAGCATCAGCCCAGCCCTTGTGCACGAAGTGGGTGTCGGTCGACACGCCGTAGATTTCGACGCCGATCTTCTGGAAGTGGGCGTAGTTGTCGGCCAGGTCTTCCAGCTCGGTCGGGCACACGAAGGTGAAGTCAGCCGGGTAGAAAACGATGGCAGACCACTTGCCCATCAGGTTCTGTTCGGTGATGTCGACGAACTTGCCGTCGTGATAAGCGGTGGCCTTGAAAGGCTTGATTTGGGTGTTGATCAAAGACATGTCTATCTCCAGTTGGGTTTGTGATGGGTGGCTCTAGCACCGGGACGAATGCTACGGGGGCATGCCCGTGGCAGGGATGAATTGACAGCATGGGGGGGATTGGCTGGGGCTATGGGTGCGGTCCCACCGCAAGGAGGGTTTTCGCCGCCATGCGGCGCCGGATCGGTCAGGGCCCGGCCTTTTCGCGGTCCCATGGACGCCACAGCGGTTCGCGGATCATGGCGTCAGAGCCCAGACGGGCACGCACGATCTGCGGAACCTTGGACGCGAGCTTCCGGGCGATCGTTCGCCAGGGCGAATGGATGCCGAGTTCGCTCAAGGCTGCAGCGCACTCGCGATTGGCACGCCAGATCGCGGCGACGCCGTCGGTGCTGGCGCCGCCGAGCCGCATGTTGACGAGGTGCCTGCCCACATGCGCCATGCGCAGGCCCGGGTGGCGCATGGCGGCGGCCAGAAACGCGTAGTCGGCGGCAATGCGCCAGCGCGTGTTGAAGCCGCCAAGATCGTGAAACAACTCGTTGCGGATGAACGTGGTGGGATGTGCCGGCTGCCAGCCGCGCTGGAAAAAATCCTGTGCCGCGTGCGGTCGGTCGCGCCAGACACGACGCACCTTGAACGGCCGATCCGAATTCACGAAGGCCAGGTCGCCGTAGACGAGATCGGCGCCCCGATCGAATTGATCGCTGACTCGCGCCAGCACGTCAGGATCGGCGTACCAGTCATCCGAATTCAGGAACCCGATGACATCGCCGGTCGCCAGTGCTGCGCCCTTGTTCATGGCGTCGTAGATGCCCTGGTCCCGCTCGCTCACCACGCGTGCGAGGTGCTTGCCATGCTGCCGAACAACGGCCACGGTGTTGTCTGTCGAGGCGCCGTCGATGACGATGTGTTCGACATCGGGATGCGACTGCCCGGCCACTGAGTGCAGCGTGTCCTCGATCGTCGCAGCCGAATTGAAGGCCACCGTGATGATGCTGATGTTCAAGAGGTGCGACCCGGGTCCGTGGCGCGGTGAACCAGCTTCACGAAGTCGGAAGCGAACCTTGACACCCGACCTCGCGCGTCCGACTCAGCGATGCGGCGTTGCGTCTGCCGATCGGTGGTGGCCGAGGGATTGAATGAAACAAGCGCCTGTGCCAATGACTGTGCCGAGCGTGGGTCAAAGAACGTGGCCAGGCCCTCAGCCTGTTCCCGGTGTACGGGCAGGTCCGACAGAAGCATCGGTACCCCGGCTGCCCTGGCCTCTTCCACCGTCGTGCTCCAGCCCTCGAAAAGCGATGGGTTGAGGAGCGCGGTACTGGCTTGCATCAGTGGAGCCAGGTCGGCGTAAGGCAGCAGCCCTGGCGTGAGGAACCGATCCTGCAGCCCGGCGGCGCGGATATCGGCCAGCAACGCGCTCGCGTGCGATGGATCTCGGGGGTCATGTTGCTGACCCGAAGCCACCACGGTCACCGGCTGTCCCTGCTGTGAAAGCAGTTTCAGCGCTTCAAGCACCAGCCGGTGGTTCTTGTGCACCCAGAACTGGTTGGGCATGAAGAAAAAACGCTCAGGAAGCCCGTGACGCCGTGCTGTGGCGAGCGCGTCCTCGTCAGACAACGCCGAAGGCGAACGAACGGCAAAGCGCACTGCATGCACGCGGCCTTTGCAGCCCGGGTAAAGGTTCTCGCAGGCCCGACGGGTGTCCTCGCTGCTGCACATGATCGTGCGGCCACTCGCGATCTGCGCCTTGAAGCCGATCTCCCGCCGAACCAGCGCCCTGCGGCTGAACAGGTGGGGAAGAAATCGGTGCTGAAGATCCGGGATCCATGCGATCGCCGGGATCGGCAACCGCCAGCCCAGAAAAACCGCAGACTCGAACACCACATCGACCTGTTGCCGCTGAAGAGCTGACAGGACCTCGGCATCACGTCCCAGCAGCAGACTGCGCACCATGGTGCGCTGCCTGGCGTCCTCGTTGAAGGCGGCGTTCTGCTCGATGGTGCAGCCTGCGATGGCAGCGAACGGTGCCAGTTCCGCCGCGGGCACATCGGTGCCGGCGAAGAGAACGGGCTGCAGCGCTCCCGGGGCTTCCTGAGCCAACACACGCAACAGGTTGAGCAGGTAGTTGTAGCCGCCCGTCCAGTTCTTGCCGCCGATGAGCGTGAACGCGATGCGGATCATGCGAGGCTCGAGCGGTAGCGTCCGAACCAGGCAACGTAGGCGGCAATGCCTGCGGTGACTTCGTATTCGCATCGCGCACCGATGCCCGCCAGCGCGCCCACGTCGGCGACCAGACTGAACGGGTCGCCGGGCCGCGAGCGGCCGGTGAATGTGACGCCGATGCCAGGGCCACCACGAGCCTCGCGCCACGCCGACACGAGCGCACCCGCGATGCCCGACACCGGCGTGCCGCGGCCACTGGCCACGTTGAAGACCGGCACGGTCGTGGCGGCCTGCACATCCATTTCCGCCAGAACGGCGGCAATGTCATCGACATGCACCCAATCGCGCAACTCGCGGCCGGTGCCACCCAGGCTCAGTGACCCGGCACCCGCCTCGAGCTGAGTGCAGGCGTCCCACAGGAGCTGCTTGGTCAGCCCGTCCCCGTACACCGAAAACAGCCTGGCAATCACGGCGCGCAGACCGTAGGTGTCGCCGTAGGAACGGCACAGCGACTCCATCATCAGCTTGTGGTGGCCGTAGGGCGAGAAGGGCGTCAGTCGAGCGTCTTCAGCGATCGGTCCCTCATGGCCCGCGCCATAGACGGCCGCGCTGGAGGCGGCGACCACCACCGTTGCCGGCGAGGCCAGGCGCAGCCAGTCAAGCAACTCCACGGTCGTTGCCACCGTGCGAAAGAAGTCCTCGCGCGGCTGGTCGATGGCCGATCCGACGGACGATCCGCCCGCCAGGTGGAGCACGACGTCAGGAAGGCCTGTCGTTTCCGCAAGCCGGGCCAGGTTGCTGGCGGTGATGTCGCCGTTGAGCCAGTGCGAGATGCCCCAGGGGCGCGACTCCGGGTCGCGCCAGGCGCCGTGGCCGAGGCCCGCCACGAGGTCGCCGCGGGCAGCACACCGGCGCGCGACATGCCTGCCGATGAAGCCGCGCGCGCCGGTGATCCAGGTGATGCGGCGGCTCATGCGGGCTCCGCGATGAAGGAGTACAGCCTGCCAGGCCGGTGGTCGACGAGGCGCAGCACCCGCCGCGCCACAGCCCACACCGGCGGCAGCGCCAGGATTCCGGCGACGGCGGCGGCGAGCGGTGGCCACTGGCTCAGCGTGCGCCGCGTCAGTTCGCGACAGAACGTCTGCGGCGTGTGCGGCGCCAAGTTGACCGGACTGTCGAGCGGCGCGAGGACCGCTCGCGTTCGCAGGCCGGCGGCGTCGAGCGCGGCCTGGTACTCGGCGAGCAGGAAGGCGTTCTCGCCGCCGTAAAGCGCGTGCAGCGGATGGATGGCCAGGAACGCCGGCAGATCCTCGCGGCGTGAGATCACGTGCTCGCGCACGGCGATCAGGCGTCCGCCTGGCTTGAGCACACGTTGGAACTCACGACACGCCGCAGCGAGGTCGCGGGTGTGATGGAGTACGGCACGCGCGAAAACGACGTCGAAACTGGCGTCGGGGAAGGGCAGACGCTCGGAGAACTCCCGCGTGACCTCGATCGGCAACCGTGCGTCGCGCGCCAGCGACTCGATCGCACGCGCCCCGACCAGCGCGCTCGGGTCGGGTTCGAGCGCGCTCACGCGGAAGCCCTCGCGTGCCAGCGCATAGCTGGCGATGCCGCGGCCCGCGCCGACGTCCAGCGCGGTGCCGCGCTGTGCCGGCAGCCAGGCCCGGATCGCCTGCCATTCGTCGCTGCCGCGGTAGCGCTCGGCGGCGTCGATCAGTGGATCGTCGTAGTAGCCATCGCGCACAAGGCCCTGCCGGTCGGGCTGGGCCCGCAGCCAGTGGACGGCGTCTTCCCAACTGCTGAATCGGGTGGTCTGAGGTGTCATCGTTCAGGGCTCGTTGGTCAGGTGCCGCACGACGCGAGCGGGGTTGCCCGCCACCACGGTGAAGGGGGGGACATCGCGCGTGACGACGGCGAGGGCGCCCACGACGGCGCCCTCGCCGATCGTCACGCCCTTGAGGATGGTGGCTCCGAAACCGATCCAGACCTTGGGGCCGATCGTCACCGGTGCGATGCGCACATGGCGCCAGTCCTTGCGGCCGGCCGCCCAGTCGAGCACGTCGTTGCGACGCTGGTTCCAGTCGACTGCGTGCGAGTCGTGGTCGACGATGGTCACGCCCCATGAGATCACGACGTCGTCGCCGAGCGTGAGGCCGGTGTGGCACACGAGGTGGCTCGCGCCGACGAAGCAGCGCTCGCCGATGCGAATGTGTCCTTGCGGGCTGTCGAAGTCGATCCGGCAGCGCAGCAGGCTGTCCGCGCCGATGTCGAGCCTGCCACCTTGTGCCGACTTCAGCGACCACCAGTGCACCCGCGAGCGGGGGCCGGCGACCACGTCGATCCGCCGGCGCACCAGGGCACCAACCAGCGCGTTCGCCGCACCCATGAGCGCACGCTTCATGCGATCGCTCCCACGATGTGGACGAATGCGGACCATTGGGCTTCCTTGGAAAAACGCTGCCGCATCTCGGCATGACCGGCCCGCGCGACCGCGCGCGCCTGCGGTTCACGCTGGAGGATGTCGGCGATGACTCGCACGGCGTGCGCCGGGTCGGCGTAGGTGAGCATCGTTCGCCCGTCGTCCATGCCCTCGGGGTAGCGACCTCGATCGGACACCATCAGGGCGCCACAGCCCATGGATTCGAAGCAGCGCATGTTGCCGCGGTCCTCGCCCGCCATGTCGATGGCGCCATTGAGGACGACTCGCGAGCGCGACAGAGACTGGTAGAGCTCGCGCCCGAAAACGGGATGGTGGCTCACCGCACGGATGTCGTCAGGCCGGCGGTGGCGGGCCAGCGGCGGGAGGCACCGGCCCAGCGGACTTTCGGCCCACCGTGTTGCGCGCGAGCGGTCGAGGTGAAACACGATGCGAAAGCGGTCGCGCAGCGTGGCCACGGCCTCGAGGATCGCCGCGCGCTGGCGGTGGTGACGCGTGTAGCCACCGACAAACAGCACATCCACGGGGCGCTCCTCGTTGGCCGCGTAGGGGTCCATCTCGGGGTCGTGGGCCGGCAGCAGGTAGGCGGCCTTCCAGCCGGCGGTTTCATGGCTGCGCAGGATCGACGGGAAGTTGCACACGATGCGGTCATAGGCTGCGAAATCAGCGCCAGGCGATGGCGCTGCGCGCCACGCGATGGCTGCCTTCACGCAGGCAGGCAGCCGGCGCACGAATGCGCTGCCGTAGCGCATCGGGTCGAGGTTGTAGAACACCTCTGTGCGGTGGTGCTCGATCTGGTTGAGCAGGATGTCAGCCATCGATGTCGTGGTGGGCAGGCCATGCTCGGCCGCCCACCGGCGCTGCGCACCCTCGTCGTCGCCGTTGGTGAAGAAGGCGGCCGGGTCGCGGGCCAGCACCGGCGCGAGCAAGTGGCTCGCGCCGTAGCGGTCTTGCAAGAAGGCGTCAGTCAGGCCCGCGAAGGTGTCGCATCCGCGGCGCAGGGCCTGCAGGCGCGGCAGGTAGCCGGGGTAGATGCCGGAGTTCTGGAAGAGTCTCATCGGGTGCCCTGAGAGTCTTTGGGCGGCGCGGGGGCGATGGACGGCGCGGCCAGCATCATGGCCGTCAAGACCCAAACCTCCGAGGAAGCGAAGAGCGAACCGGAGAGCTGGGCGCCGATCAGGTACTGCATCCCGAGCAGGGGAACGATGCGCTCACCGCGACGCAGGCGCGCGGCGATCGAAAGCAGCAGGCCCAACGTCAGCGCGACGAACAAGGTGGCGCCGACCACACCCGTCGCCATGGCGGATTCGATCACCGGGCTGTGCGGGTAGGTGAGTGACTCGAGCTCGACATGGGCGCTGCCTGTCCAGGGGTGATCCAGGAACTGCTGGATGGCGTTGCCCTGCATGAGCAGTCGCTCGAGCGTCGACTGGTCCTCCTGGATGGCCTCGAATCGACGAACGAGCTCCGAATCTGCAGCGAGCACTCCCAAAGAGCCGAGCGAGAGCAAGGCGATGGCCCCCAACGCGATGAGCCGGCGAGCGCTCCCGCGGGAGAAGAAGACCCACGCCAGCCCCACGCCTGCCAAAGCCACCACGGGCCCACGCGACGCCCCCGCTTGCAACAGCGCCAGCGCCAGTGGCACGCCCAGCAGCCATGGCGCCGCCCTGATCCCGCGCCGGCCCACCAGAACGCTGATCGAAATGAGCGTGCTGACGGCGATGTGGCCCAGCGTGATCGGATTGACGGTGTCAAAGGACAGGCGCCCTGTTTCCTCGAGCAGCGAGCGGTCCTGCGCGAAAGGCAGGACGGCGCTCAGCAGTGCGGCCCCGGCCGTGACCAGACCGAATGTCGCCAGGGAGCGGGCGATTCGATCTTCGTCCCAGCGTTGGCAGGGCACGCGCGACACGGCCAGCCCAGGCAGCAGGGCCGTCGCGCCGAAAAACAGCACGTCGAAGGGGGTGCCGGGCACACCCGTGGCGAGATCAGCCGCCAACCGCAGCCCGTAGATCGCCCAGAAGACCATCAGCAAGCGACCCCAACCCCGTGCCGGCGACTGGGGTAGCCGGATGAGGAGCCACACGGACGTTGCGAGGACGATCAGTCGCACCGGGATCGATGCGGCGAAGCTCGGGGCGCTGGTGTACGTCACGAGCATGCCCAGCAGCGGATAGCCCGCGATCGTCCAGACCAGAATGCGCGCGACAGCACCGGCATCGCGCCTGGCTCTTGAACCGGGGCGTCCGCTCATGGCGGTCACGCAACAGCCCCCGTGGATGGCGGACGCGAATCCGCTCGGTCCATCACCCACTTGAGGTGAAGGTAGGGCCACAGCCGCCCGACGCGGTGCCAGTCCCAGTCTCCCGCGGCGCCGAGTTCCTTCACGCGCGCCAGCAATGCGGGGCGGTCGACCAAGGCGTCGTAACCCTCGTTCGGCCGTGCGAGGATCGATTCGGCCCAGGTGCGCAGCGGGCCGTTGAGCCAGCCCGGCATCGGCGAATTGAACCCCACCTTGCGGCGATTCATGCGGATGCGCTCGGGCATGCGGCCCTCGAGCGCTTGCCGTGCGATCCACTTGCCGTAGCCCTGCGACGACTTCCAGGCGTCGGGCAGGGCCATCGTGAAGGTCACCAGCCGCCAGTCCATGAACGGCATGCGGACCTCGATGCCGTGCGCCATCGACATGCGGTCGAAGTTGCGCAGGATGGTGGGCAGCACGGTCGCGTGGAACATGCGGTACAGGCGCTGGTTCAGGGGCCCCCACGCGCGGGGCAGCGGGTCGGCATCCGACGGCAGGCCGAGCGGCGCGGGCGCAGACAAACGGTGGCCGCGCAGGAAGTTGAGCCCCTTGGACGACAGCCAGGACGACTTCGCCGCGTCGACCACGGCCGCGCCGCGTGGCGTGGCCGCGAACCGTGCAGCCAGGTTGCGCAGCTGGTAGCCCAGCCCGTCGCCCTGCTGGCGATACGCGCCCATCAGTTCGTCCGCACCGTGCCCGTCGAGCGACACGGTCAGGCCGTGGCGGCGCAGCTCGCGATAGATCAGCCAGGGTGCCGTGGGCAGGCTGATGTAGACATCGTCGAGGTCGGCGAGGATGGTGTCGATGTCGGTGGTCGCGTCGCGTTCGTCCACCGGCATCAGGTGCGGATCGATGCCTGCAAAGGCCGCGGCCTCCCTGGCCTCGGGCGTTTCGTCGTTCGGCTGGCCCGGGAAAGTTGCCACGAAGGCGTGGCGCCAGTCGCGCGCGTCATGCAGTTGCGCTGGCCTGTCGGCCGCCACAGAGGCCATCGCGCAGACGATCGCGCTGGAGTCGAACCCGCCGCTCAGGCAAGTGCCGATCGGCACGTCGCTGCGCATGCGCAGTCGAACTGCGTCGTCGAAGAGTTCACGCCAGCGCGTGGCGGCATCTTCAAACGTGGACGGCACCTCGGGCAGGTGGTCCACCGTGCGCCACCAGCGGCGTACCGTCAGCCGGCCTGCATGCAGCGTCGCGCAATGGCCTGCGGGCAGACGGCGCACGGCCGTGAACAGTGTGCGCTCGGAGGCCTCGACCGAAAACGGGTCGAACAGCAACCGGCGCGCCACCTGCGGGTCGACTTCGGACGACACACCCGGCAGCGCCCGCAGAGCGCGCAGCTCCGAGGCGAAGGCGAAGCGTCTGGCGTCGTGTGCGTAGTGCAGGGGCTTGATGCCGAAGCGATCGCGCGCAAGGAAGGTCTCTTGGGTTTCGTGGTCGACGATCGCGATCGCCCACATGCCGTTGAAACGCTCGAGCATGGCGGCGCCCCACTGGCGCCACGCCTGCAACACCACCTCGGTGTCGCTCTCGCTGCGGAAGATCGCCCCCAGCGCCTGAAGCTCGAGGCGCAGCTCCAGGAAGTTGAAGATCTCTCCGTTGTAGACGATGCTGTGCCGGCCATCCGCAGAGTGCATCGGCTGGTCACCTGCGGCGCTGGTGTCGATGATGGCCAGGCGGCGGTGGACGAGCCCGACCCGGCCGCCAGGCGATTGCCAGCGGCCTTCTCCATCGGGGCCGCGGTGCGAAAGCGCGCCGGCCAGCACGTGCAGGTCTTCAGGATCTACCTGATCGCCGCCCTGCATGAGTATTCCTGCGATGCCGCACATGGTCAGGCTTTGATTGGATCTGCCGCACGCCGGTGCAGGATGCTGCGTTGGAGGTCACGCAGCCAGCCACGCCCCTCGCCGGACAACGCTGCCAGCGCCATGCCTGCGCCCAGCACGGTCAACCCGGATGCGAGGTACCAGGCCAGCATCGCCGCCCAGTCGATCGCCTGCGGTGGCCAGGCCAGTTGAAGACACCAGCCCACCACCAGCCCGCACACCAGCGGCATGGCGGAAGCACGCATCAGGCTGCGGCCGCTGACGCTGTCGTCGAAGTGCCCCTGCGTGACCCAGTTGGCAGCGCACCAGCGTATCAAGTTGCCAACGACATAGGCCATGCCGGCCGCCACGGGGCCGATCAGGAAAATCAGCGGGATGGTCAGCGTCACCATCAATCCGGAATGGAACAGGTTGATGTACGCCAGCCGTTCGGTCTGTCCCGTGGCCATCGCGAAGAACGTGAAGACGTTGACGCCGCTGCCCACGATGCCTGCTGTTGCCAATGTCCGCAATATCTGGCCGCCATACGCGGCGGCGTTGGCGTCGACCCACAGCGTGATCAGCGGGGTTGCCAGCGGGATCAGTGGTGCGAGTGCCGCGGCGCTGATCATGTTGACCAGCCACGACGCCCGCAAGAAGAAATGCGCTCGGGTGCTGCCGGGCTGGTCAGACGTGGCGCAGAAGTGCGGGTACAGCACTTCGCCCACCTTCAGCACCCCCATGTGCACCACCTCCTGCAGACGCATCGCGACGTTGTACTGGCCGACCACGGCCAGCGGCGCGACGACCCCGAGCACGTAGCGATCCACCTGATTCGCAACCGAGCCTGCGAAATGCGCCGCGCCCTGCCAGCGCACGAAATGCAGGATCGGATCGGACTCGGCGCGACCCCATCGGCTCGGGCGCAGCAGCGCCGGGCACTCGGTTGCAACGCCCGCCGTCAGCAGCAGCAAGAGCAGTCCGAAGCCCAGCGCGGTCCCGGCCAGAAATCCGAAGTCATTGCCCCAGACACGCGACAGGCCGATGACCGCCAGGGATGCCAGCAGCGCGCCAGCGGCATTGGCGATGGCCAGACTGCGATAGGCCTGTCGCGCCGCGAGCACCGCCTGCGCAAGAAAACAGAACTGCTGGAGCAGCCATGCCGCAAAACCTGCCGCGATGGGCACGGCCCAGCTCCTGCCGGAGCCTTGGCCGCGACTCAGGTTGTTCATCACCCACGGACCGCATGCCGCAGCCAGCAGGCCAACCCCCAGCGCGCCCGCTGAGCACCATGAGACGGCCGACCAGACTATGCGTCGCGACAGCGACACGTCGGCCACGGCCTGCTCTCGCGCAAGGTCGCGCACGAGGACCTGGCCGATGACGGTCCCGATCAGCGCCAGCGGCGCGAGCACGCCCAACACCAGACCCGCCGATCCGAATTGATCCATCCCGATGGCAGCAATCGCCAGCGGGATGGTCAGGAAGTTCGTGACCAGCGCAACGCCGAAGGACGCGACGTTCCAGCGCGAGTTGGCGATCAGGCGGGACGCCGCGCTTCTCTCCGGCATGGTCAGGCGGGTTTGTCCGCGTCGAAACTGGCGATGCCTTGAATCACGGCGGCCATGTGTTGTGGCGTCATCTCGGGAAAGATGGGCAGAGACAGGACCCGCGACTGGTTGTGGAAGGCGTTGGGGAAGTCGGCGCTGGTATGGCCCAGACGCCGGTACGCCGGCAGGAAGGGCAGCGCCACCGGGTAGTTGATGACGGTCTGGATGCCGAGCGCGCCCAGATGGCGCGCCAGTGCATCGCGCTGCTCGTGGCGCACCGCATACAGGTGATAGACGTGTTCGCGGCCGCCGGCCAGGGCGGGCAGCGTGAGGCCTGGCGCGTCGGCCAAGCGGCGGTTGTATTCCTCGGCGATCTCCTGGCGGCGCTTCGTCCATGCGGGCAGGTGCGGCAGCTTGACCGACAGCACTGCGGCCTGCAGACCGTCGAGCCGGCTGTTGATGCCCTCGATCTGATGGTCTCCTTTGCGCAGGCCGCCGTGCCGGGCGATCATCGCCATCCGCTCAGCCAGAGCAGGGTCGCTCGTGGTCAGCGCGCCGGCATCGCCCATCGCACCGAGGTTCTTGCCAGGGTAGAAGGAGAACGAGGCGGCGTCGCCGAAGGTGCCGACCAGGCGGCCCCTGTAGCGCGCCATGTGCGATTGCGCGCAGTCCTCCAGCACCCACAGCGCGTGACGGCGTGCCACGGCCATGATGGCGTCCATGTCGGCCGGTTGGCCATACAGGTGAACCGGAACGACGCCCACGGTTCGCGGCGTCACCAGCGCAGCGAGGTGCGCCGGATCCATCGTGAAGGTGTCGCGGTCGGTGTCGCAGAACACGACCTTGGCACCGGCTTGCGTGATGGTCTCGGTCGTCGAGATCCAGCTGTGGGCGGGCGCGATCACCTCATCACCGGGTTTCACACCCAGGGCGCGCATCGCGATGTAGAGCGAATCGGTGCCGTTGGCGCACGACACGCAGTGCGCAGCGCCCATGGCCGCGGCGAACTCCTGTTCGAAGCGCTCGACGAAGGGACCGCGGATGAAGGCCGACGTGCGGATGACCTCGGCGATGGCCGCATCGATCTGCGGCTGGATGCTGAGGTACTGCGCATGCAGGTCCGCAAACGGTACGGGCAGGTGAGCGTTGGCGGTGTTCATGGGATCAGTCTCCGGCGCTGTCGGCAGCGGGCAGGGGGCGCAGGAGGCGCGCCGGGTTGCCGGCGTAGATGCCTGGGGCTGCGATGTCATGGGTGACGACGGCACCCGCGCCGATCACGGCGTCGCTGCAGATCTGAACGGGCAGGATGGTGGCGTTGGAGCCGATCGACACCCGGTCGCCGATGCGGGTGGCGCGCCAGAGCTCACGGCGGCCGCGCGCCGGGCCACCCGTCGCGAACAGATCGTTGACGAACATCACGCCATGCCCCACGAAGCAGTCGGTGCCGATCTCCACCAGTTCGCAGATGAAGGCGTGCGACTGCACCTTCGAGCGCGCGCCGATCTTCACGCCGCTCTGGATTTCGACGAACGGACCGACGAAACAGTCATCGCCCAACTGGCACTCATAGATGTTGGCCGGCTCGACGATGCGCACGTTGTCGCCGCAGATGACATCGCGCACTTGAACCTGCCGCAAGGTGGGGGCCGCCATGCTCAGCTGCGCCCCAGCCTGCTGTGTTCGACTTTCAGAGGCAACGTGACTTCCCGGCCGCTGGCCATCGATTCATACAAGGCTGCGACCAGTTCGAGGCTGGCGCGGCCTTCATGGCCGTCGACCAACGCTGTCGCGCCGGTGGTCAGGCAATCGATCACGTGCTCGTAGTACGCCTGGTGCCCGAAGCCGTACACGTTGGGCGGGTTGACCGAGAAGCGCTCCATCACATCCTGATCTGCAGGGTCACGCTCGACGAAATTCCAGTGCCGGATCTGGTTCACCGCGAAGCCACCGATTTCTATCGTGCCACCCGCGCCCAGCAAGGACAGCGACCCTTCAAGATCCTTGGGTCGGGTGGCGTTGGTGGCCTCGATGATGCCGAGCGCGCCGCTGCGGAACTTCAAGGTGGCCACTGCGGTGTCCTCGGTCTCGATGTCCACCAAGGCGCGCAAGGAGCGGGCGTGGACACTTTCCACCGGCCCCATGAACCAGCCGAGCATGTCGACGTGGTGGCTCGCCTGATTGGCAATGACACCACCGTCCTGAGCCCAGGTGCCCCGCCATGAGTCGTTGTCGTAGTAAGCCTGATCGCGGCACCAGCGCACGCGCACCGTACCCAGCACCAGTTGGCCCAGCCGCCCCGCGTCAAGCGCCTCGCGCGCTTTCACGACCGGCACGTTGAATCGGTTTTGCTTGACGACGAAAAGACGCACGCCGTTTTCGTCAGCGCAGGCGTTCATGCGGTCCGCATCTTCCAATGTCAGCGCCATCGGCTTTTCGACCACCACATGACGTTTGGAGCGTGCCGCCTTGATGGCGAGCTCGGCGTGCGTGCCGCTGGGGGTCAGCACCGACACCACATCGATATCTGAGCGCCCAAGCATTTCGTCGAACGAGGTAAAGCCTGGAACACCGAACCGTTCTGCGTAGGCTTTGGCACGTTCGGGGTCGGTGTCGCAGACCGCCACAAGCGAGGCGCCATTGATTTGGCCAGTACCCAGCAGTTCCGCGTGGCGCTTGGCGATTCGGCCGCAGCCGACGATGCAAAAACGGATCATCTGCGTCCCAAAAAAACAATCCGATGGAGGGTTCCGGCGGGCATGGTCACTCGTGATGGTCGAACGCCTGATAGCCGGCACGCGTCACCAACTCATCGCGCTGGGCCGACGCATAGTCACTCTCGATCATTTCCCGGACCAGTTCATTGAAGCTCGTGGTCGGTGTCCAGCCGAGCTTCGATTTGGCTTTGCCGGGGTCTCCCAGCAGCGTCTCCACTTCGGTGGGACGGAAGTAACGCGGGTCCACCTTGACGATCACGTCGCCAGGCTGACAGCGTGCGCGATCACCTTCGACTCGGACCACGACGCCCACCTCGGTCTCGCCATCGCCCCGGAATTCAAGGCTGATGCCCAGACCGGCAGCCGAGCGTTCCACGAACTGCCGCACGCTGTACTGCACGCCTGTCGCGATGACGAAGTCCTCGGCCACCTCCTGCTGCAGCATGAGCCACTGCATCTCGACGTAGTCCCTGGCGTGACCCCAGTCACGCAGCGCGCTCAGGTTGCCAAGGTACAGGCAGTCTTGCAGGCCGAGCGCGATGCGGGCGATGGCGCGGGTGATCTTGCGCGTGACGAACGTCTCTCCGCGCACCGGGCTCTCGTGGTTGAACAAGATGCCGTTGCAGGCGTACATGCCGTAGGCCTCGCGGTAGTTCACCGTGATCCAGTACGCGTAGAGTTTGGCCACCGCGTAGGGGCTGCGCGGATAAAAAGGGGTGGTCTCTTTTTGCGGCGTTTCCTGCACCAGCCCGTACAACTCGCTGGTGCTGGCCTGATAGAAGCGCGTCTTTCGGGACAGCCCGAGTATTCGTATGGCTTCAAGCAGCCGCAGCGTGCCGAGGCCATCGGCGTTGGCGGTGTACTCCGGCTCCTCAAAGCTCACTGCCACGTGGCTCATGGCGGCCAGGTTGTAGATCTCGTCAGGCTGCACCTGTTGCACGATGCGGATGAGGTTGGTCGAATCCGTCAGATCACCGTAATGCAGCTTGAAGCGCTGGTGATCCACGTGCGGGTCCTGGTACAGGTGATCGATGCGGTCGGTGTTGAACAGGCTGCTGCGCCGCTTGATGCCGTGGACTTCGTAGCCCTTGTCCAGCAGCAACTCGGCCAGATAGGCGCCGTCCTGTCCGGTGACGCCGGTGATGAGGGCTACTTTGGGGGTGGTCATGGGTTCGATCTCTTGAGGTCTCAGCACTTGCCCGGCCATGTCGCGGCTTGGTAGGCCTGGCGGATGCCGTCGTTCAGGGAGGTCCTGGCCCGCCAGCCCAGCGCCGAAAGGCGGCTCACATCCAGCAATTTGCGCGGCGTGCCGTCAGGCTTGTCGGCATCGAAAACGATGCGGCCCGTGAAGCCCACGACCTGCATGACGGTTTGGGCGAGTTCGCGGATGGTGATGTCCTGTCCCGTGCCCACGTTGACGAGCGGGCCGTCGTAGTGTTGTTCCATCAGGTGCACGCAGGCATCGGCCAGGTCGTCCACATAGAGAAACTCACGCTTCGGGGTGCCAGACCCCCAGACGACGTATTCGGCATCCCCTCGCGCCTTGGCTTCGTGCGCCTTGCGGATGAGCGCCGGCAGCACGTGGCTGTTGGCGAGGTCGTAGTTGTCGTTGGGGCCGTACAGGTTGGTGGGCATCACGCTCACGTACTGCCGGCCATATTGGCGATTGAAGCTCTCGCACAACTTCACGCCGGCAATCTTGGCGAGGGCATACGGCTCGTTGGTCTGCTCCAGCGGGCCGGTGAGCAAATACTCTTCGCGGATCGGCTGCGGGCAGTCGCGCGGGTAGATGCAGCTCGAGCCCAGGAACATCAGCCGTTGTATCCCGGCCCGGTGGGCGCCGTGAATCAGGTTGTTCTGAATTTGCAGGTTGTCGTACAGAAAGTCGGCGCGGTATTCGTTGTTGGCCTGGATGCCACCCACCTTGGCCGCAGCGATGAAGATGTAGTCGGGCTTCTCGCGGGCCAGGAACTCATGCACCAGGCGCTGGTCCAGCAAGTCCAGTTCGGCGCGGCTGCGCGTGATGAGTTCGGTGTAGCCGCCCGCTTGCAGCCTGCGCACGAGGGCCGAGCCCACCATGCCGCGGTGGCCGGTGATAAGAATGCGCGAGCGTGGGGTCGGCGGCATGTCAGACATTGCCCGCCTCCGCTGCGATTTCCTGCCGCAAGCTCTCGATCTCCGAGCGCAGTGCCTCGTATTCGGCCGTCTTGCGCTGCAAGTAGTCTTGCGCCATCGTCGTTTTCTGGGCGAGTCCCTGGGGGGTCAGGAAGTAGGCGTAGGCCAGCTTGTTCTGGCTGTTGCGAAAGTTTCTGGCCTTGATGGAGCCCTTTTCAAGCAGCGCGCGCAGCAGGTAATTCGCCTTGCCCAGGCTGACGCCGAGCTTTTCGGCCAACTGTCGCTGGGACAACTCCGGTTGCTGCTGCAAGAGGTGCAGCACGCGCAGGTGGGCGTCTTCTGAATGAGGCATGACGATAGGGGCAGGGTGGTCGGATGAGCGATGCCAGTTCAACTTTGAACGCATTGTGATGCAACCTGCTGCATCGGCCATGCGGGCGGCGGCGACCCAGGCCCGAAGCCGACTTGCGCGCCTATGATCCGGCCGATGAACGAGAACCTGAACCCGCATCCCGACGCTGCGGACGACACGGAAATCGACCTGCTCGACCTGTTGGTCGTCGCTGCCGAAAACGTCAGGCTCCTCATCTTGGCACCGCTGATCGTGGGCCTTCTGGCACTGGCCGGCGCCTATGCCTGGCCCAAGACCTATGAGAGCGTGTCAGTCCTGTCGACGGATGATTTGAATCCGGCGGTCGTGGGCTCCTGGGCCACGTCTGGTGATCTGCTCGCTCCGGTCTTGAAGGAACTCGGGCTGTTCAAGGACAAGTCCAGAGAAGACGCCGTGCGCCTGGCCCGCGAGATCGTCATCGTGACCGTGGGCAAGCAAGACAAGCTGGTCACCTTGACCGCTTCTGGCGAGACGCCGGAGTCCGCTCGTCAACTGAACCAGCGTGTCCTGGACCAACTGGTTCAATTTTCCCGACCGGCGGGGCCGCAAAAAACCGCGCTGCAGTTTCAACTGGACACCGAAAAAGCGAGCCTGGCTGCCGCGGTCGCGCTCGAAAAAGAACTGGGCAAGCGCCTGGTCGCCGACAAACTGGTCACCGAAGCGCAAAGCCGGGTCTTTTCCGATTTGCTCCGAGCGAAGACGGCGTTGCTGACCAACGTTGCGCAGCTGCAGTTGCGGCTCGAGGGACTGAGCACGAGCAACGTGGTTCAGGCCCCGTCCCTCCCGGAACGGCCGGTCAAACCCAAGAAGGCGATCGTTGCCGTGGCTGCCGCCTTGTCGGCCGCTGTGGCCTTGCTGGTGTTCGTGTTTGCCAGGCAGGCTCTGCGCAACGCAGATTCGGACCCTGCGGCCGCCGCCAAATTGCAACGCATCCGCCGGGGCCTGGGGCTGCGCGGCTGATCCGAACCGGTCAGCCCGCAGGCGGCGCTCAGTTCGCCTGAACCGCCGGCACCACCGCTGGCGCCTTCATCACGCGGGTCTTGCCGCCGTTGGTCACCAGAATGACGGCCTCGCCGGGCTGCAGAACTTCGGTGCCCTTGGCCTGAACGATGGCGCGGCGTTCTCCGTTGCGCAACTGAACCAGGATCTCGACCGCGTCTTCCTTGGTCGACATGCGCTCGACGGCGTTGCCCGCCACCGCGCCTGCCACCGCAGCCAGCACGCCGACCACAGCGCCTGTCTTGTTGCCGCCCACCTGAGAGCCAGCCACACCGCCCACGACCGCGCCCGTGGCAGCCCCCATGCCGGTTTGGCTGCCGTCGACCGTCACCGCACGCACCGACAGCACGGTGGCGTCTTGCACTTGAGAAAGCCGTTGAGCGTCACCGCGTTGAATCACGTCGGGGCTGGTGGTCGAGCAGCCGACGAGCACGGCCAGCACGCTGAGGGAGCAGAGAAGTTTTTTCATGGGTGAATTGTCCTTGGAAACAGTCAAGCAACGCAGCACGCCCCGGTCGGGTTGACGCGCGAGCAGGCCGATTCGACGCGCAGTTCACGCGGTGGTTCCGCACCAAGATGCAAATACCCGCTCGGTTTGCCGGCCTAGCCCGCCCTCACCCCCGCAGCCGGCTGTGCCGCGGCACGCTGGCCAGCAAGAACTCCATCTGGTCGGCCAGGATGCGCCGGCCGCGCAGGATCATGTCCTCGTGCAGGCTGGGCGTGTAGGGCAGGTACATCAGCGTCATGCGGGCCTCTTCGGGCAGGCGGTTGCCCTTGTTGCCATTGCAGGTGCGGCACGCGGTGATGCAGTTCATCCAGTTGTCTTCGCCACCGCGCGACGTGGGAATGATGTGTTCGCGCGTCAGGTCCTCGTCGGGGAAGTGCCCGCCGCAGTAGGCGCACACAGAACGGTCGCGAACGAAGAGCTTGGGGTTGGACAGCGCCGGGCTTTGCCGCCAAGCCCGCGAGGGAACCGCCCCGCGCACGGCAATGATCGGGTGCAACTCAATGAGCGACTGCACGCCGGTGCGGCGCTGCACGCCGCCGCGCAGCACGTAGAACGCGTCGCCCAGGGTCCAGGCGATGGCGTCGCTGGCGTAGAGCACCGCTGCCTCCTTGGCCGAGAGCCAGGCCTGCGGCCGTCCAGACACGTCGAGTTGCAGCACTTCCAAGGTCCATCCTCCCTAGAGAGACAAAGCCTATTGAACGCAGATGACAGGCAGATGTTCGCATGGCGGCACAGGCCGGTTTCTTCATCGGTTCAGAGGCTGCTCAGCGCGCTGGCAAATAAACCCACCGGTGCGGGGTTGGGGCTCCGTGCTTTGTGCAGAATGAATCCGCCTGTCTTTGGTGCACCCATCCCTCTAGAAGGATCACTCATGGCCCAGTACACGCCCCCATTGCGAGACATGCACTTCGTGCTGCACGAGCTGCTCCAGGTCACCGACACCTTCAAGACGCTGCCAGCGCACGCCGAGGTGGACGTCGACACCATCAACGCCGTGCTCGAAGAAGGCGGCAAGTTCGCCAGCGAGGTGCTCGCGCCATTGAACGCCCGCGGCGATGCCGAAGGCTGCAGCCTCGACGCGGCCACGCACGAGGTGCGCACGCCGGCGGGCTTCAAGGCCGCCTACGACCAGTTTGTCGAGGGCGGCTGGCCGTCGCTGGGATGCGATCCGGCCTATGGCGGGCAAGGGCTGCCGGTCACGCTCAACCAGTGTCTGTACGAGATGCTCAACAGCGCCAACCAGGCCTGGACGATGTACCCCGGCCTCACGCACGGCGCCTACGAATGCCTGCACGCCCACGGCACGCCCGAGCAGCAGCAGACCTATCTGCCCCAGCTCACCAGCGGCGAATGGACCGGCACCATGTGCCTGACCGAATCGCACTGCGGCACCGATCTGGGCCTGCTGCGCACCAAGGCCGAGCCGCAGCCCGATGGCAGCTATCTCATCACGGGCAACAAGATCTTCATCAGCGCGGGCGACCACGACATGGCCGCCAACATCGTGCACCTGGTGCTCGCCCGATTGCCCGATGCGCCGGCCGGCAGCAAGGGAATTTCGCTGTTCGTCGTGCCCAAATTTCTCGTCAATGCCGACGGCTCGTTGGGCGCGCGCAACCCCATCTTTTGCGGTGCGCTCGAGCACAAGATGGGCATCCACGGCAACGCCACCTGCCAGCTCAACCTTGACGGCGCGCGCGGCTCGCTGGTGGGCCAGCCGCACAAGGGCTTGAACGCGATGTTCGTGATGATGAACGCCGCCCGCCTGGGTGTCGGCATGCAGTCGCTGGGCCTCACCGAAGTGGCGTACCAGAACGCCGTGGCCTACGCCAAGGACCGCATCCAGATGCGCTCGCTGACCGGCGCCAAGGCGCCCGACAAGGCGGCCGATCCGATCATCGTGCACCCCGATGTGCGCAAGATGCTGCTCACCGCGCGCGCCTA
>NCFZ01000018.1 GCA_002281415.1 Burkholderiales bacterium 28-67-8
CTCGATGTCGGAGATCTGCTCGAGCGCCTCGAAGTGCAGGATCTCCGAGTCCGGCAACTGCAGCCCGGCCTCGTCGGCCACCACGTGCCAGCGCCTGAAGGTTTCGTACTCGCCGGTTTCGCGGTCCACGGTGACCCGCATGTCGACCTCGCCGCCGTGCAGCTTTTTCGACGCCGACGCGAGCGCAGCCTCAACCGCGGCAAACACCACTTCAAGGTCTACGCTCTTCTCGCGCGAAATGGCGTCCACCAGCATCAACAGTTCGCGATTCATGGTTTGCGGTCTCCATCTACTTCAACAAGGGCCGTCTCGACTGTGTCGACCGGCACCACCGGGGGCGCGGCAAACCGGCGCCCCTTGAAATCCACCACGGGCACCAGTCGGGCCTCGCGTACTTCATCAAACGTGAAGTCCAGCGCCTGCTCGCTGCCGGCATCGCCGAACACCACGCGCCAGCCCTCGCCCAGCGGCTCGAGCACACCCTGGTAATGCTTGCGTCCCTTGAAGGCCACCTTCAGCGACACATCCACACGCTGACCACTGAACCTCAGGTAGTCAGCAGGCTTCTTCAACGGGCGATCCAGCCCCGGCGAAGACACCTCCAGGCGCTCGTAGACGCAACCCTCGACTTCCAGCACGTGCTGCAGCTGGCGCGTCACGCGCTCGCAGTCCTCGACATTGATGAACTCGTCGCCGCCCACCGCTGGCGGCGACGCCTGCAGCTTGTCGATGTAGACCCGCAGCAGGCCCTTCGGCGTGCGCTCGACGTCAACCAGGTCATAGCCCAGCCCCGTCACGGTCTTTTCAATGGCGAGTTGCCAGTTCATTGATGATCGATTTCCTGCTTGATCTCTGGATACACCTAGGTGCAAACCACGATTGCCACGCCTACCGAGAAAAAAAGTTCAAGAAAAAAAAATGGGCTGGAAGAATCCGCCCATTGAGCATTTTCTAGCTTCTCGGAAAACCAGGATTGTAGCTTGCGACAGTGCTACCGGCAACACCGAAAACTGTCAAGTGAGTCCTGTTTGAGCGGGTCCGGCGCCCTTGGCACCAGAAGCGGGCACCACGGCCCAGCCTCGGCCACACCGGGGCCCATGCAAAAATCCGTCGACTGTCATCTGGGGAAAAAGAATGGGTTTTTTGACTGGCAAGCGGCTTTTGATCACCGGCGTTCTGTCCAACCGATCGATTGCCTACGGCATCGCTCGGGCCTGCCACCGCGAGGGCGCCGAACTGGCCTTCAGTTATGTGGGCGAGCGCTTCAAGGATCGGGTGGCCGAATTCGCGGCCGATTTCAACTCGACGCTGCTGTTTGACTGCGATGTGGCCGACGACGCCCAGATCGACGCGATGTTCAGCCAGCTCGGCGAGGCCTGGCCTGAATTCGACGGTTTCGTTCACTCGATCGGCTTTGCCACCCGCGAATCGATTGCCGGTGACTTTCTCGAAGGCCTGTCACGCGAGGGCTTTCGCATCGCGCACGACATCTCCAGCTACAGCTTTCCGGCCATGGCCAAGGCCGCAGCCAGCCGCTTGCGCCCGGGTGCTGCTCTGCTGACCTTGACGTACCTCGGATCAGAGCGCGCCGTGCCCAACTACAACACCATGGGCCTGGCCAAGGCCTCGCTCGAGGCCAGCGTGCGCTACCTCGCGGCCAGCCTCGGCCCTCGCGGCGTGCGGGTCAACGGCATTTCGGCGGGCCCGATCAAGACGCTGGCAGCCTCGGGCATCAAGGGCTTCGGCAAGATCCTCGACGTGGTCGCGGCCAGCGCGCCACTGCGCCGCAACGTCACCATCGAAGACGTGGGCAACGTCGCCGCCTTCTTGCTGTCGGATCTAGCCTCGGGTGTCACCTCCGAGATCACCTACGTCGACGGCGGCTTCAGCCACGCCATGGGCGGCATGGCTGACATCGGCTGAGACCTCGAGCGCTCACAGCTTCGACTTGACCAGCGCGATCGCCTGCTCTGACAGCGGCACCGCGCTGGCGAGCAGCGCGGCGATCTCGTCGCGACAGGCCTGCGCGAAGGCAGCGTCTTGCAGGCTGGGCACGTTGATGTCCACGTTGAGCGCGGCGCTGCGCAGGGCAGCTTGCGCAGCGAGCGCGCCCACCCCGGCGTCACTGATGACGTTGCGGTTGCCGACCTCGGCGGCGCACATCGACAGCTTGATCACATCGGCACAGGCGCGGGCACAGGCCAGCGGCGCCTCAGTGGCGGCGCGCAGCGCATGCTGGATCGCAGCGCCGCGCGCAGCCTTGTCCTCGTCGGTCAGCTTGGGCAGTCCGTAGGCCGCCATCAGGCCGTTGAAGGCAGCGATGTCCTCGGCCACCATGTCAGCCAGACGCTGGCGCAAGGCTTCGGCATCGTGCAGCACCGAGCGCATCTCGGGTTCGACCTCGGCGTAGTTCTTCTTGCCGATGGTCAGGTTGCACACCATGCTGACCAGAGCGGCGCCCAGCGCGCCCATGATGGCCGCACCGCTGCCGCCACCCGGGGTGGCCGCGCTGCTGGCGAGTTCGTCGAGGAATTGGGTGACGGGCTGTTCAATGATCATGTCGGTGTCTCCAGTTCAGGCCAGCGCCATCGCCTTGGCAGTGGCATAGATTTCTTCGGCGTCGAGCACCCGGTCCGAGGCCTCGAACAACTGCGCGACGCAAGCCCGGTGCACGGCCAGTTTGAGCGCCCCAAAGCCAATCGCGCCCCAGCACGCGCGGCCGTGGCGGTCGGTGCCGCGGTCCATCATGTCGATGCCCCCGATGCCCAGCGGCGGCGTGGCGTTCGAATCGGCCAGGTAGCGAATCGTCGGGTTGTTCTTCCAGTTTTCCTCGCGCAGCAGCACGCTGCTCGCCGCGCCCGTGGCGAACACGATGTGGGCGCCTTCACAGGCTCGCGCACGCGAGTCGCAATCGGGTGCCTCGATGGCCTGCACGTCGATGCCGAAACCCGCCTTGAGGTGGTCGCACGCCTTTTGCGCGTTGGCCAGCGTGCGCGAGGTGATCGCCACCGACACGCCCTCCTTGGCCAGCATCACCGCGGCACGCTGACCGACCGGGCCGGTGCCGGCCAGGATCACCGCGCGCAGGCCGGCGAGTTGCCCACCCGCGCTCTTGAACAAGCAGGCCACACCGGCCGCCGCGGTGGTGTTCGAGCCATTGCTGTCGAGCATCACAGACACGCGAAAGTTCGAGAAGAACTTGCCGCGCACCGCCTTGAACAGCGCCTCGCCCGCAGCCAGGTTGCTGCCGCCGACGAACAGCGCCGTGGACTTCTTGTCCTTCGGCGCTCTCGTGAAGATCGCGCCTTCGACCAGCGCGCCGACGTTCGCGGCGCTGATGCCGCCGTGGGGCACCACGTGATCGGCGCCGCCGTCATAGGCCACCACAGTGTCGAAGACAGACGGGATCGGGTCGGTATCGAGCTGGAACAAGAGCTTTTTCATGGGGTCCTCGCAATGGAATCAGATTCAGACGGCGTGCATCAACTCAGCAGATGCTGCGGCGCGCCGCGCACAAAACACTCGATGTTGTCGATCAGCTGATCGGCCAGGCACTGCATCGCGCCGTCAGACGCCCACGCCACGTGCGGCGTGAGGATGAAATTGGGCAGCCTCAGCTCGAGCAAGGGGTTGCCGGCGGTGGACGGCTCGGTGCTCAGCACATCGAAACCCGCACCGGCGATCAAACCTTGCTGCAAGGCCGTCACCAGCGCGGCCTCGTCGACCAACCCGCCGCGCGCCGTGTTGATCAGGACCGCGCCCGGCTTCATCTGGCGCAACTGATCCAGGCCGATGAGGTTTCGCGTGAGGTTCGTCAGCGGGCAATGCAGCGACACCACATCCGACTCGGCCAGCAGCCGTTCCAGCGGCACGAAATCGAGATCGGCTGCGGCCGATGTGGCGTGCTCAGCAAACAGCACGCGCATGCCGAAAGCACGCGCCACCGCTGCCGTGGCGCGCCCCAGCGAGCCCGCACCCACGATGCCCATCGTGCTGCCGTGCATGTCACGGATCGGGTGGTCGAAAAAGCAAAACTGCTCGGCCTGCTGCCAGCGCCCGCGCTCGACGTCGGCGCGGTACTCGAGCATCCGGCGCCGCAGCGCAAGGATCAGCGCAAAGACATGCTCGGGCACGCTGTGTGTCGCGTAATGGCGGATGTTCGCCACCGCGATGCCGCGCTCGCGGCACGCAGCCAGATCGATGATGTCGTGGCCGGTGGCGGCCAGCGCGATCATCTTCAGCCGCGGCAGTTGCGCCAGCTCAGCAACCCCGAGGCGCACCTTGTTGGTCAAAGCGATGGTGGCATCGCGCAAGCGCTCGACGGTCTGATCCGGTGACGTCGCCGCAAACTCCTGCCAGGTGTGCTCGAAGTCGGGACGGCGCAGCGTCGCTCGCAGCGTCGAGCGGTCGAGAAACACCAGATGTTCGGTCAGATAGGCCACATCGCATTGTCGACGCGCCGCGCCCCGCCGCCTCGCCCCCGTCGCCATCCGACCCGCGCTCGGTGCCATCATCCCGGCTGATTTCAAGACCCGCTTCGATGCACCCCACCCGCAAGGAACCCTCATGAGCTTCACCCTCGTCGAGCAGGCCACACCACGCCTGCACCGCTCGGAACTCGCCGTTCCCGGATCCAGCCCCGAGCTGTTCGAAAAGGCCGCGCGCTCGGCCGCCGACATCATCTTTCTCGACTGCGAAGACGCGGTGGCGCCCGACGACAAGGAGCAGGCTCGCAAGAACATCGTCGCCGGACTGAACGACGTCGACTGGGGCCACAAGACGATGATGGTGCGCATCAATGGGCTCGACACGCACTACATGTACCGCGACGTGATCGACATCGTCGAAGCCTGCCCGCGGCTCGACATGATCCTGATCCCGAAGGCCGGCGTGGCGGCCGATGTGTACGCACTCGACATGCTGGTCACGCAGATCGAAGCGGCCAAGCGGCGTACCAAGCGCATCGGCTTCGAGGTGCTCATCGAGACCGCGCTGGGCATGGCCAACGTCGAGGCCATCGCGCAGTCGTCGAAGCGGCTCGAGGCCATGAGCTTCGGCGTGGCCGACTACGCCGCATCCACCCGCGCGCGCACCACGGTGATCGGTGGCGTGCACAAGGACAGCGTGGTGCTCACCGACAAGGACGAGCACGGCCAGCGGCAGTCGTTTTGGACCGACCCGTGGCACGCCGCCCAAACGCGCATGCTGGTGGCCTGCCGCGCCTACGGACTGCGCCCGATCGACGGCCCGTTCGGCGACTTCAGCGACTCGGATGGCTTCGTGGCGGCCGCCCAGCGCGCCGCGGTGCTGGGCTATGAAGGCAAGTGGGCGATCCACCCCTCACAGATCGAACTGGCCAACCGCGTCTACACCCCGTCAGATGCCGAGGTGAACAAGGCGCGCCGCATCCTCGAAGCGATGGCCGAAGCCGCGCGGCAAGGCCGTGGCGCGGTCTCGCTCGACGGCCGGCTGATCGACATCGCCAGCATCCGCATGGCCGAAGCGCTCATCGCCAAGGCCGACTCGATCGCCGCCGGCGGCTGAGTCGCCCAGCGCGCGGCAGCGGCGACTCAGCCCTGCCGCACGCAGTCCACGCCGTAGCGCTTGCCGCCGCCTTCGATGTCTTCTTCAACCAGCCCGTGCACGTCGGTCGCAAAGCCCGGGAAGGCAGCGTTGAAGTCGCGCGTGAAACGCAGGAAGTCGACGATCTTCTTGTTGAACACCTCGCCCGGGATCAGCAGCGGGATGCCCGGCGGGTACGGCGTGAGCAAGGTGGTGGTGATGCGGCCTTCCAGCGCGTCGATCTCGACGCGTTCGGTGCGGCGGTGCGCGATGTAGGCGTAGGCATCGCTCGGCTTCATGGCCGGCTGCAGGTCTGACAGGTACATCTCGGTGGTCAGGCGCGCGATGTCGCCCTTGGCGTACATGGCGTGGATGCTCTGGCACAGGTCGCGCAAGCCGGTGCGCTCATAGCGCGGGTACTTGGCCACGAACTCGGGCAGCATCTTCCACATCGGCAGGTTGCGGTCGTAGTCGTCCTTGAACTGCTGCAGCGCGGTCACCAGCGTGTTCCAGCGTCCCTTGGTGATGCCGATCGTGAACATGATGAAAAACGAGTACAGCCCGGTCTTCTCGACCACGATGCCGTGCTCGGCGAGGTACTTGGTGACGATGCTCGCCGGGATGCCGGTCTTGGCGAACTTGCCCGACACGTCGAGCCCCGGCGTGATGACGGTGCTCTTGATCGGGTCGAGCAGGTTGAAGCCTTCGGCCAGATTGCCGAAACCGTGCCACTTGTCGCCGGCCTTCAACACCCAGTCGGTGCTCTTGCCGATGCCCTCGGCGGCAATCTTGTCCGGTCCCCAGACCTTGAACCACCAGTCGCGGCCGAACTCCTTGTCGACCTTGCGCATGGCGCGGCGGAAATCCATCGCCTCGGCGATGCTTTCTTCCACCAGCGCCGGGCCGCCCGGCGCTTCCATCATGGCCGCAGCGACGTCGCAGCTGGCGATGATCGAGTACTGCGGGCTGGTCGAGGTGTGCATCAGGTACGCCTCGTTGAACAGGTGCCGGTCGAGCTTGCGCTCTCGCGCGTCTTGCACCAGCACCTGCGACGCCTGACTCAAGCCGGCCAGCAGCTTGTGCGTGGACTGCGTGGCGAACACCAGCTGGTCCTTCGGGCGCGGCCGGTTCTTGCCCATCGCGTGAAAGGTGCCGTAGAAGCGGTGGAACGCCGCGTGCGGCAGCCAGGCCTCGTCGAAGTGCAGCGTGTCGACGTAGCCGTCGAGCGCGTGCTTGATCGTCTCGGTGTTGTAGAGCACGCCGTCGTAGGTGCTTTGCGTGAGCGTCAATATGCGCGGCTTGACGTTCTTGACGTCCACGCCCTTGAGCAGCGGATTGGCGGCGATCTTCTTGCGGATGGCGTCGGGCGAAAACTCCGACTCGGGGATCGGGCCGATGATCCCGAAGTGGTTGCGCGTGGGCCGCAAGAAAACCGGCACCGCGCCAGTCATGATGATCGCGTGCAGGATCGACTTGTGGCAGTTGCGGTCGACCACCACCACGTCGCCCGGGGCCACCGTGTGGTGCCACACCATCTTGTTGGACGTGCTGGTGCCGTTGGTCACGAAGAAGCAGTGATCGGCATTGAAGATGCGCGCCGCGTTGGTTTCGCTGGCGGCGATCGGGCCGGTGTGGTCGAGCAACTGGCCGAGTTCCTCGACCGCGTTGCACACGTCGGCGCGCAGCATGTTCTCGCCGAAGAACTGGTGAAACATCTGTCCGACCGGGCTCTTGAGAAACGCCACGCCGCCGCTGTGCCCCGGGCAGTGCCACGAGTAAGAGCCGTCTTGCGCGTAGTCCATCAGCGCCTTGAAGAACGGCGGCGCCAGCCCGGCCAGATAGGTCTTGGCCTCGCGGATGATGTGACGCGCCACGAACTCGGGCGTGTCCTCGAACATGTGGATGAAGCCGTGCAGTTCGCGCAGTACGTCGTTAGGCAAGTGCTGCGAGGTGCGCGTTTCGCCGTACAGGTAGATCGGGATGTCGGCGTTCTTGAAGCGGATTTCCTCGATGAACTTGCGCAGGCTCAGCACTGCAGGGTCCAGCTCGGGGCCGGGAGTGAACTCCTCGTCGTCGATCGACAGGATGAACGCGCTGGCGCGGCTTTGCTGCTGCGCGAACTGGCTCAAGTCGCCGTAGCTGGTGGCGCCCAGCACCTCGAAGCCCTCCTGCTCGATGGCCTGCGCCAGCGCACGGATGCCCAGCCCTGAGGTGTTTTCCGAGCGGTAGTCCTCGTCGATGATCACGATGGGGAATCGAAAGCGCAGCATGGCAATCCTGACGGTAGGGCGGGGGTGAAGAGCGCGGAGTTTAGGCCGCGCCGATGACCGGGATTTGCGTGCTGCCAACTACACTGCCCACGGGCCGTTGCGACCCGGATCTCGAGGACGACATGGACGTTTCACAAGCCACCCTGTGGTGGGTGGCCGCAGGTCTTGCGGTGGCGGCCGAACTGGCCACCGGCACCTTCTACCTGCTGATGATCGCGCTGGGGCTGGGCTGCGGCGCGCTGGCAGCCCATCTGGGGCTGAGCGGTGCTGGCCAGGTCGCATCAGCCGCCGCAGTCGGTGCCGGCGCCACCGCGCTGTGGCACTGGCAGCGTTACAGCCAGCCGCGCAGCCTGCCGGCACGCGAAAACCGCGACGTCAACCTCGACATCGGCGATGCGGTGGCCGTGTCCGCCTGGGGCGCCGATCGCACCGCTCGCGTGCAGCACCGCGGCACCGACTGGACGGCCCGGCTGCAGCCTGGCTTTGCCGCCCAACCGGGCCCGCACAAGATCGTGGCCGTCGAAGGCAACTGGCTGGTGCTGGCACCGACCGACACCACCGCCTGAGCCACCCGAATCACCTTACGAAAGCGCCCGCATGGAATTTGCCCTGATCTTCGCTGTCATCGCTGCCATCTTCATATCGCAGACCTTCAAGATCGTGCCGCAGCAAAACGCCTGGGTGGTCGAACGCCTCGGCAAGTACGACCGCACGCTCACGCCGGGACTCAAATTCGTGGTGCCCTTCATCGAGAAGGTGGCCTACAAGCATTCGCTCAAGGAAGTGCCGCTCGACGTGCCCAGCCAGGTGTGCATCACCCGCGACAACACCCAGCTGCAAGTCGACGGAATCATCTATTTCCAGGTGACCGACCCGATGCGCGCGAGCTACGGATCGAGCAACTACCTGATCGCCATCACGCAGCTCGCCCAGACGCTGCTGCGCTCGGTGATCGGCAAGATGGAGCTCGACAAGACCTTTGAAGAGCGCGACACCATCAACGCCTCGGTGGTCAGCGCGCTCGACGAAGCCGCCGCCAACTGGGGCGTGAAGGTGCTGCGCTACGAAATCAAGGACCTGACGCCGCCGGCCGAGATCCTGCGCTCGATGCAGGCCCAGATCACCGCCGAGCGCGAGAAGCGCGCCCTTATCGCGGCCAGCGAAGGCCGCAAGCAAGAGCAGATCAACATCGCCACCGGCGAGCGCGAGGCCTACATCGCCCGCTCCGAGGGCCAGCGCCAGGCCGAGATCAACAACGCCCAGGGCCAGGCCGCCGCCATCACCGCCGTGGCCGACGCCACCGCCGGCGCCATCACCAAGATTGCCGAGGCCATCCGTTCACCCGGCGGCGAGCAGGCCGTGCAGCTAAAGGTGGCCGAAAAGGCCGTCGAGGCCTATGCGCAACTGGCCCAGAAGAACAACACCATGATCGTGCCCGGCAACATGAGCGAGGTCTCAGCGCTGATCGCCACGGCCATGACGCTGCTCAAGAGCAAGCCACCCGGAGGCAACTGAGCCATGGCCGTCAACGTCCTGGGCACCGAGCTCGTGCCCTGCTCCTACGCGCCGCTCACCGGTTTTTTTCGCGACGGTTGCTGCAACACGCGAGGCGACGACACCGGCTTGCACCTGGTGTGCACCAAGGTGACCGCCGAGTTTCTGGTGTTTTCGGCGCGGCAGGACAACGACCTCGCCACACCACAACCAGAACACCGTTTTGCCGGCCTCAAACCAGGCGATCGCTGGTGCCTGTGCGTAACGCGCTGGCTGGAGGCACTCGACGCGGGCGTGGCACCGCCCGTGGTGCTGGAGAGCACCCACATCAACACCACCCATCACGTGCCTCTCGAAACTCTGCAAGCCCACGCACTGAAGACCGTGGGCTAAACTCATCGGCTCCGGAGAGGTGGATGAGCGGTTTAAGTCGCACGCCTGGAAAGCGTGTGGGGGCTAATAACCCCCCGCGGGTTCGAATCCCGCCCTCTCCGCCAGGGATCTAATGAACACGGGCCTTCGCGGCCCGTTTTTCATTTCTACCCACCACCGAGTCCCTCATCTCGCAGACCGCTTGCAGATCGGATGGGTTGCGGTCGTCGCCGAGCCGCGAACCGCACGGCCTGGCTCACCCCATGAGCTTCCCGACTGAGCAGCTTGATCCCCGCCCCAACAGGGTCATGGACGTGACGCCGCAGTTTTTGCACCGCGCAACTTGCGTCGAACTGCAAGAGGCCATCGCGTCTCGCAATGCGGTGCCGGACTGGGAGCTCTTCCTGATGGGTTCTACCGCCATACCCTGGACCGAGTACGCGCTCCACTGGCTGTACCTCCTTGAGCGCGAGCTCTACGAAGACCCCGGCCAGAAGGTCAGCGACGGCATCTGGATGCGCGAACGGTTCAATTGGTGGCATCTGCATCGGGCGTTCAGGTCGAGTGCCTGGTTTCTCGTCATACAAAGCAACCTGAGGCTTGACCCGCAGCTCGTTCGCAAGCGGATCAACCCATGGCTATCGTGAGAACGACGCGGAGCGAGACCATGCGTTGGCGCCGGCTGTATCGCTCACGTTCGGCCTGCGTGCGCGCCATTGAATCCGCCTCCTGGGACCGTCACCCAGCCATCCAACGCAGCCCATTGGCATGACTCACCCGTGGGCACCTCACTCGGGCGGGCAGCCACCGGCGGGCTGTGAACTCAGCGAGCCAGTCGCTGAAAAGCACTGCTGTCGCGCAGCAAGCTGGCGTAGTCGCCGTCGTCAACGACGCAGCCTCGCTCAAGCACAAAGATCCGGTCGCAGTCGATCACCGTGTTCAATCGGTGCGCAATCAGGACCACCGTGATCTTGCGCGATAGCGTGTCGACGGCTTCGATGATGGCCTTCTCGGTGGCGCCATCGAGTGCGCTGGTGGCCTCGTCGAGCACCAGCACCGACGGGCGGTGGTACAGGGCGCGAGCGATGCCCACGCGCTGGCGCTGGCCACCGCTGAGGCGTATTCCGCGCTCGCCGATGACCGTGTCGTAGCCTTGTCCGAGCTCCGTCAGGATGAACTCATGGAGGCTCGCGGCAGTGGCGGCGGCGCGAACGGCCTCATGGTCGATGTCCTCATCGGGCACGCCGAACGCGATGTTTCGCGTGATGCTGTCATCCGACAGCCAGATGTGCTGGGGCACGTAGCCGATGTTGCGCTGCCACGCGCCGACGTTGTCTGCTGTCAGCGACACGCCGTCGATCAGGATACTTCCAGAAGTGGGTCGCAGCAGCCCCATCAGCATGTCGACCAAGGTCGTTTTTCCCGCACCGGTCGTGCCGACGAAAGCCACCGATGTGTTCTTGTCGATGCGCAGGCTGACACCTTGCAGTGCCTCGGCTTGGGCCTGGGGATATGCGAATGACACATCGCAGATGTCGATCGCATGCTCAAAACCAAGAGTCTCACCGGTCGAGCGACTCTCGACAGGCTGCGCAGGATCAGCGAGGTCGTCATGCAGTGTCTGCAGCACCACGCGGTTGAAGCGCAGGTACCCGAGGTTGGTGTAGATCGACTGCAAGGCGGGCAAGAGTCGATACCCCGCGAGCAGATAAAGCGCCAGCACCGGGAGCATCTGTCCCAGCGCCGCACCGCCCCGAGACGTGTAGAGGATGAACATCACGACACCGGCAATCGCCAGAGTCTCGATCGCGTAGCGGGGAATCAAGCCGATGGCGTTGCGGCGCATATCGACCCGGGTGAGCCGCTCGGAAATGCTCCGGTAGCTGTCAATGAACAGCGCCTCTCGCTTGAGCAGTTTCAGGTCCTTGATGCCCCCGAAGGCCTCGCTGCCGACGCGGTGGGCCTGCTGCCGGTACCCATGCCCCAGTTGCCCGAGCTTGTCGACACGCGAACCGGTGTACCAGTAGATCAGCGCATACGCACTGCCCAGCGTGACAAACGCGGTGGCTGCCGCGGACGGATCGGTGATGAACAGCATCGTCAGGATGGCGAGCGCCACGCAGCTGCTTGAAGCGATGCGGGTGAACGGGATCAGCACCCCCTCGATCACCTGCGCAGACTCCTCGAACACGTTGCGTCGCAACTCGTTGGTGTTGCGGGTCAGGAAGTACGCATAGGGGCGTGAGAGGTAGCACTCGAGCAGTCGCGTGGCGAGATTGCGTCGGCACAGCGCCGTGAACAGTGCAACCAGCCAGTTGGAAAAGGCGAAGAACACGTTGCGCAAGGTCATGGCCGCGATGACGCAACTGCCAAGAAAAACCAAGAATGAATGCTCTTGCTCGTACCCGCTCCAGTGCTGCAATCGCACCAGATAGGGATGGGCGGGGCCGTCGCCCGTGCTGGCCAGCGCGCCAATGAATGGAACGATGGAGCCGATTCCGGCGATCTCCAGCATCGCGAGCACAACGGACAGCAGCAACAACCAGAAAAATCGGCGGCGGTCCTTGCGATCGAGCAGTCCGAGGGCTTGGCGCGCTGTGGCTATCATGGATCATTATCGCAGGCAGGTGCTTGCCATCCGCTGGCTCAGTCCATGAGCCAGTTCGAGAATGCGCCGTGCAGGCGGCCAGAAATCAATCGACGAGAAGGATCCGCCCATGTTCAGCCCGACCAGCCGCCTGCGCGTGAATGACCGCCACGTCACGGCGAGCGTCATCGACGGTGAGGCGATCATCATCAACCTCGAGTCCGGTCTGTACTACAGCTTGGACCAACTCGGGGCGGCCGCTTGGGAACTGCTCGCTGCCGGGCACAGCATTGCAGAGTCGGCAGGCGCACTGGCGCAAGCCTGCAAGGCGGACGCGTCGGTCATCGCAGCCGACCTGCAGCGCCTCGCCGATGAACTCGCGCTGAACACGCTGGTGTCGCCGATGGATACCGCAACGGCGCCAACTGCCACGATCGACCTGTCGGCCATCGCGCAGTTGCCCTGGGTGGCACCGACGCTCAATGCCTATGACGACATGGGCGATGTGCTCGCCCTCGATCCGCCGCTGCCGCAAGTGGCGCTCGACTGAATCCGCTTCCCGATTTCACCGCCCCTCGCGGGTACGCCATGAACCAGCCGCTTGTCTCCTGCCTTTGCGTCACCCGCAACCGCCCGCGCCTGCTGGATCGCGCAGTCAGGTGCTTCCTCGGACAGAGCTGGAGCCTTGGCGAGTTGCTGGTGGTGTTCGAGTCGGACGATGCCGCCACGCGCGATTACCTGGCAGGCATCACCGATTCGCGGGTTCGCGCCATCGAGGTGCCGGTCGAGCCCAAACTGAGCCTTGGCGCCTTGCGCAACCTTTCCGTGAGGTTGAGTGCCGGCGACTACGTCTGCCAGTGGGACGACGACGACTGGTATCGCCATGACCGGCTTGAAACCCAGATGAGCGCGCTGCTAGCGAGCGGCCTGCCGGCGTGTGTGCTGTCGCGCTGGATCTGCCTCGACGTGCCACGCCGACGCGGGTTCGTCGGGCGCCACCGCACCTGGGAAGGCAGCATCGTGTGCCGCAAGGACGCCATGCTGCCCTACCCCGAGTTGGCCAAGAAGGAAGACACGCCGATGATCGAGGCCCTGCAGGAGCAGGGGAAGCTGTTGTTGCTGGACCGCCCCGAGGTCTATGTCTATCACTTCCATGGAGGCAACACCTGGGACCGCGCGCACTGGGTCGATGTCGTACATGGTGCGCGGCAGATGAAGAGCAGCGAGGTCATGCAGCTGCTCGATGCGGTGGAAGCCCTGTCACTCGGCGTGCCCCAGGACGACGAGGTGGCGCAAATGATCGAGCCGACGCGCCGCACCTGCGATCGCGCGATGCAAGGCGACAAGGAGCCGGTGACGATCTCACGCTTCCGGTTCGCCGGGCAATCGGTGCGGCTGCGGGTGGCCGGGGCCCAGTTGTCCCGGCACATGAACGAGGCGTTCGATCAGTTGCGCGTCGACGAGCCCGAAGACTCACCCGCCGCGCTGCACATCGAGATGTGGGATCGTGCGCGCACTGGCATCGGGTGCCCCGGAGTGGCCTATGTGCCGGACAGCACAACGCTGCTCGACGGCGGCATCATCAACAGCTACGCGGACGAGGAAATCCTGCGCTACGAGCGAGGCCACTACGTCACCACGCTCGACCGAGCAGGCAGCCGGTTGTTCAGCTGCCGCGCCGACGGCACCAACCTGGCTCTTTACGAGCGAGCGAAGCCCTTCGACATGATGCTGGCGCGCTGGTACTACGACCAGGGCGTGCAGCAGATTCACGTGGGGCTCGTCTCGAAAGACGGCGACGGGGTGATCTTTGTCGGCGCCAGCGGCTCGGGCAAATCCACCGCCACGCTGGCATGCGCGCTGGCCGGTTACGCCTATCTTGGCGACGATCACAACGGGCTCGAACTGACGCCAGTTGGCGAATGCATCGGCCACAGCATCTACAACTCGGCACGCATCACCGAAGACCACCTGGTGCGATTCCCGCAGCTCGCGCCGTGGGAGATCAAAGCGACCAGCGAATGGGACCACAAGAGCATGCTGCTGATGAGCCGCATCCCGATCATTCGCACCGCAGCGACCACGCGCATCCGCGCGGTGGTGATGCCGAGGGTCGTCGGCGAAGGTCCGTGCACCTGGCAGAAGGCGTCCAAGGTGCAAACGCTGATTGCGCTGGCTCCCACATCGCTGCGCGGGCCGCTCAACGCCGGTTACAGCGGCTTCAGCAACCTCGCGGACTTCATACCCCGCATGCCGTGCTTTCGCCTGAACATCGGCCGCCACGTCGAGGACATCCCGGCCTGCGTTGACAGTCTCCTTGCCGAGGCGCTGCCATGACGGCGCACGCCGTCGCTGCCTGAGTGACGGCGCGTGCGCATCCTGTTCTGGTGCGAATCCTTCTGGCCATCGATCGGTGGTTCGGAGACGTTCGCCACCGTGCTCATGGCCGGGCTTCGCAGCCGGGGCCACACCTTCGAGGTCGTGACGCGCCTGAGTGGCGCTGAGGAATCGCCAACCTATGAGTGGCAAGGCGTGCCCGTGCACAGGATCGACGTCGACGAGCGTGCGGCCACTGAGCGCGACCTGGGCGTGATCCTGCCGGCAAGGCAGCGGATCGCGAAGCTCAAGAAGCGCTTTCAGCCCGACCTGGTGCACGTCAGCCTGCCCGGTCCGAGCCTGCTCGTGCACCGCTTCACGATCGAAAGCGCCTGGCAATGCCCGACGCTGGTGTCCCTGCATGTGCCGCTGGAGCCCTCGCTGGTGGTGTTCAAGCGGCCCGCCTATGAGACCACCCGGGATGCCGCCTGGGTCACCGCCTGTTCGCGCTCCCTGCTTGACCACGCCCGCTGGATGGTGCCGGAGATCCGCAGCCACAGCAGCGTGATCCACAACGGCCTGCCCGCAATCGATGTCGTGCCCGCATCGCCACGCAAGCCGGGTGCGTTCAGGCTGTTGTGCGCCGGCCGACTGGTGGAGCAAAAGGGCTTTGCGACGGCGATCTGGGCCTTGCAGCGCGTGCTGCACGACGGTCACGACGCATCGCTGCGAATCGTCGGTGGCGGGCCGCTGCGCGACGAGCTGACCGCGCTGGCATCCTCACTCGGGATCGCCGAGCGAGTTGAAGTGCCGGGCTGGGCAGATCAGCGCGAGATGCTGGCGCAGATGGCTGCGGCCGACGCGGTGCTGGTCCCGTCGGAATGGGAGCCGTTCGGACTGGTGGCGTTGCAGGCGGGGCAGTGCGGCAAGCCGGTCATCGCCTCGCAGGTCGACGGTTTGCCCGAGGTCATCGAGGACGGCGTGACTGGCTTGCTGGCGCCCCCCGGCGATGCGGTGGCCTTCGCCGGCTGCATCGAGCGACTGCTGCTCGACCCTGCGCTGGCGCACGCTCTCGGCGCTGCGGGACGGGAGCGCACGGCTCGCCGCTTCGACAGCGTGCGGATGGTGGATGAGTTTGATGCGCTCTACCATCGGCTCGCGAGCGGGCCACGCCGCTTGGAAGACGGAGCACCCTGAATGACCAGTGCCGACATCAGCGTGATCGTTCCGGTCTACAACACCGAGCGCTACCTCGAGGAAGCGCTGCGCAGTTTGCTGGCGCAGACCCTGCGCCCCGCCGAGATCATCGTGATCGACGACGGTTCGACCGATCGGACGCCGGAAATTGCCCGCGCATTCGGCGACGTCATCCGCTACGCACGACAGGAAAACGCCGGTTCCTCGGCTGCGCGCAACCACGGGCTGCGCTTGGCTCGCGGCGAGATGATCGCCTTCCTCGATGCAGACGACCGCTACCTCGCGAACAAGCTCGAACTGCAGTGGATGCAGTTCGTCGAACAGCCGCAGCTTGATCTGAGCGTGTGCGAGGTGACCGACTTCTGGTCCCCGGAGTTACCGAAGCGCAATGGCACCGACACCTACGTGGCGCAGTCGCGCCCCGGGCAGGTTTGCACATGGCTGGCGCGCCGCCGCCTGTTCGACACAGTGGGCGTGTTCATGGAGGAAGGTGCCCTGAGCCACGCTGAGGGAACCGAGATCTACCTGCGGGTGCGCGAGTCGGCGGCAGCCGTCAAGCATCTGCCGCTGTCGCTGGTGGACCGGCGGCTGCACGACGCCAACAAGACGGTCCAGCGCGACCGCCATCTCGACTCCATCGCGCAGTTGCTCAAGATGCGCCTGGACCGCAAGCGTGGCCGCGCATGAGTGCCCCGGTGGTGTCTTGCGTCATTGCGGTCTTCAACGGCGAGAAGTACCTGCGCGAGGCCATCGACAGCGTGTTGGCCCAGACCTGGCAGCCGACCGAACTGGTGGTGGTGGATGACGGCTCGCTCGACTCATCCGCCGCAATCGCCGCCTCGTATGGGCCGCGCCTGCGGCTGCTCAGGCAAGCGAATGCCGGGGTTTCGGTGGCGCGCAACGCCGGCGTGGTGGCGAGCAGCGGGCAGATACTGTGTTTTCTCGATGCTGATGACTGGCTGGAATCCGACAAGATCGAGCAGCAGGTCGCGCGCTTGGGTGCCGAGCCGGCCCTCGACTTCTGCGATTGTCAGTCGCGAAACTTCTGGAGCCCGGAACTCGATGCCGAGCGGTTGCAACGTGAACACCGCCACCGTGAATTCATCGATCGCTTGGATCATGGTCACATCAGCACGTGGCTGATGCGTCGCTCGCTTTTCGAAAGCGTGGGGGGCTTCACGCCCGGCATGACCTACTCCGAAGACATCGACTTCCTGTCGCGCTGCCGTGACGGCGGGATGCGTGGCGCCACGCTGCCGGCAGCGCTCACCTGGCGCCGGCTTCACGACGCCAACGCCACCAGCGGCGATGCGGCAATGCAGGGTGCCGCCCTGGCGGCCACCATGAAGGCGCATCTCGATCGACTGCGTGCGCTCAAGGCACGCGGCTGAGAACTGACCATGCACGCGCACGTTCCCGCCGAAACACGTTTCGCATCCGCTTCGCTGCAGCGGCTGTACCGGGCGATGCGTCCCGGCAGGGTGGAGCACGCCTTGCTGCAAGCGTGCCTGCTCCAGGGCGAGGCCGCCGCGGTGGCCTGGCGGAGCTGGCTGTTGCTGAGCGGCGATCCGCTGGCCAGCCTGCGCCGCGATCGTGTGGGCATCAAGCGCCACTTGCCGCGGCTGTACGCCAACTTGTCCGGCACAGGCTGCAGCATCTCGCGCGACCTCGAGCCGTACCTGCGAGCGGCTGTGGCGCGCGAACAGATGCGCAGCCGACGGTTCCGTGTCGCCTTGGCGCAGGCACTGACTGCCCTGAGCGCGGCCGGCATCGATGCGACCTTGCTCAAGGGCGCCGCGATGGGCGAAGTGGTGCTCGACGCGCCCTGGTTGCGGCACTCGCACGACGTTGACATCCATGTCGAGAGCCCTCACCTCGATCGCGCGGCGCTGGCGCTGGAGTCGGCAGGTTTCCAGCCACACGCCACGACAGCGACCGCCACAGCCACGCACCGACGCCTGGATCACGAAAACGGCCTGCCCATCTGCCTGCATGCCAACCTGCTGGAAGCCGGGCCGCTTGGCCTGCCCGAGGCGTCCATGCTCGCAGACAGCGTTGGCGTGCGAGTTTGCGATCAGCCCGTGCGCATGCTGCGCGCCGAGGACATGGTGGCGCATGTGTGCTGCCACGCGGCGGTGCGCGGCAGCCGGCAATCCCTAGGCTGGGTGGTCGATGCGGTCACGCTGCTGCGCACCGAAGGTTTCGACGCCCGCCGTCTCGCTGAGTTCCTGCTCACACCAGCCGCTTGCCTGCTGGCGCCAGCGCTGCGCGTCGTCGAGGATGTTGCTCCCGGGTGCGTGCCCCCCGACTGCCTCGACGCACTGCCGCCAACGCGAGTGAGCAGCGATGGCAGCGTGCACGAACTCCTGCTGCGCGCGGCGGCCGTGAGCATGGGAAGCTGGTCACTGCTCTCGCAATCTCGCGGGGCTGGTGACCGGATCGCCGTGCTGGGGTTGCTGTGGCGCAGGCTGCCTGGTGGCCTGCTGCGTGCCGCGCACGCCGCGTGGCGAGATCCACGGTTCACGCACCTGCGCCGGCACCCATGGCTCCATCCGCTGCGTCGGGGCTATCTGCGGGTCAAGCCGGTGGCCGAGCCAGCCAGCGAACCCGACGCTGTTGCGCAAGGTGATCGCAGCTGGCGCGACCGAGGACTGTCATGAGCACCCATGAAGCGACACACTGCCCCGCTGAGGATCGACTGATCTTTGCCTGCCTCAAGCAGCATTTCGATTCGGATGACGTCTCTGGTGTCGCCGAGAAATTCGCCAGCGTTCCCATCGATTGGGACGTGCTCGGCCGCATTTCCACCGAGCATGGCATTGGCGCGCTGATGTACGTGAACCTCGGGCGCTGTGCCGATGCGGGTATTGCCGTGCCGGCCTCGTTGCTCAAGCAGCTGCGGCTCGCGCTGTTCCAGTCGGTGGCCGAACACAAGCGCCGCGAGCCCCAGTTGCGGCGCGCTCTGGAACTTGCACATCGGCTCGGTCAGGACGCGATGCTGCTCAAAGGGGCCGCACTCGATGCGGTCGTCTATGCGCACCCGGAATATGTGCTGTCACTCGACATCGACATCTTGATTCGCAGCCGTCACGAAGATTTGCCCGAGGCAGACGCGGAATCCCTGTGGGACCTCAACGACAGCGGGCCCTTCGAAGTGTCACTGGGAGATCACCACGACCTCGACCTGGATGACCTCTTTCCGGTCGACTACCCCTTGCTGTGGCGCGGCGCCAGAGCGATCGATGTGCAGGGGCTGAGCGCCTGGGTGATGGCGCCGGCCGACATGGTGGTTTTCGCCTGCATGAATTGCTGCCGTAAACGTTTCTTTCATCCGCGCAACCTTTACGGGCTGAGAACGCTGCTGGAGACATTCAAGCCCGTTGATTGGCACGCCGTGTGCCAAACCGCCCACAACCACCGTTGCGAAACGGTGGTGTTTGCCGCGCTGGAGTGCCTGCGCTGCTGGCTCGGGGTGGCCGTGCCCAAGGATCTGCGCAGCCGGTTGGGTGTCGGCGTCTTACGCTCAGGGCTGATTCGCTGGCTGGTGGGCACGATGTCGTTTGCGACGCTGGCCACGCGCACGCACCTGCTGCGCGATC
Organism: Burkholderiales bacterium 28-67-8; assembly: GCA_002281415.1. GTDB lineage: Bacteria > Pseudomonadota > Gammaproteobacteria > Burkholderiales > Burkholderiaceae_C > PBB1. Next base: position 19,398 of record NCFZ01000018.1, read on the forward strand.
GGACCATGGCATCACAGTTGAAAGAGCGCCACAAGTGGCAGCGCTCCGTGCTGCTCCCCTATGCCTGCTACACATGGCGACAGGTGATGCGAAGGCTGAGCTGGCTGATGACCGGTCGGCCGAAGGTGACGGGCTGACAAACCGCCCGACATTCAGGGGCGGATTTCCGGAACCGGCCGCCCATCCACCTCGCCCAACGATTCGCCGAGCAGCATGGCCACGCTGGGCGCCAGATCCATCAGCGACACCGTTGCGGCATCCCCGGCACTGATGCCCGGTCCCGCAGCCACGAACCAGCCATCGCTCACGTGGCCGCCCGTGCGCAATTCGGGGTCCGGTGCGCTCACGGTGCCGGTGCGCGGCGAGCGCGCCGCAAAGATCGGTGCACAGCGGTCCCACACCACCAGCAGGTCGGGCAGCCGATCGTGATGGTCGCCGGCAAAGGCCTGATCGGTGCGGACGATATCGCTCACCAGCTTGCGTCCTGATGCGGGGTCTTCCAGCTCCATCAACGCAGCGCTCAGCCATTCAATCTGCGCTTGCAATGGTGCGCCCGGCGCGATCAGACCCTTGGGGTCGCGGCCGATCACGTTGAAGCGCACCGCGCCGGCTTGTTCGCCGTGGATGACGTCGAAGTAGCGGCGCGTTCTGCGTTCGAAATTCGTGCCGTCCTTGCCGAGCAGACGGGTTCCAAGGCTCTGCTTGAATCGGTTCCAGACCCACTGGCAGCGCTCAATCCAGTTGCTTTGTGCCCACTCCAACCGCTGCAGGATGCGATCCAGAAGGTGGTTGGCAGTGAAGTTACCCGCCATGCCGAGGTCGCTGAAGACGATGACGCTGGTTTGCGGTCCGGCTTGCATGAGCAACTCGCCCAGTGCTGCGTCGAGTGCCTTGTAGACGCGCTGCATTGCATCGGCGTCTGAACCGCTCCCCTGGGGCGGATGCGAGCGATGCGCTGCATCGTGCAGGTGCCACAACTTGTGGCCGGCGCAATGCGCTTCCTTGAACACCACCAGAAACAGGTCCCACGGCTCGCGCTTGAGCAGTTCGAGACCGAGAGCGAGCTTGTCGTCGATGCCCTGCAACAGCTTGCCCACAAATCCCGGGTAGTCGTAGTGCTGGCGATAGCCGTGCCCACACAACGCGTGCTCGGTGCCCAGCCTGTCGGTCATGTCATCGCCGAAACGCGCCAGCACCTCGTGGACGAGTTCAGGCGGATGGCTGCAAGGCAAGTGGTCACGCCCGTGCACCCGCCAGTCTGCCAACTGCAGCCCGTTGATCGATGCGGACAGGGGCGACTTGGGAACATCGATCAGTGCGATGCGTTTGCCCCGGCGACTGAGCGTGTCCCAGAAAGGCTCTGCGCGCAGGTGGCTGTCGTTCCAGAAAGGCAGTCGATAGGAGCCCGGCAGGATCGAATGGTAGAAGTACCGACCATGCTTCGCCGGCGACACGGCGGTGTAGAAGCTGGCCCACGCAGCGTCGTCCCCCATGCCGGTCGGGCTTTGCAGCCGGCCAAGCACACCGCGCTCGCGCAGCGACCTGAGGTGGGGCAACTCGCCTTCTCGCATCCACTGATCGACCAACTGGTGTTCAGCCGCGTCAAATCCGATCATCAGGACCTTCGGTTCGATACCCATGGTCAGCCCCGCGCCGAGGCCAGCCACTGGCGCAGGCGGGTGCGCAGTCGAACCCGGTGCCTCAACCAGCGGGTTGTGCCAACCCACCTGTCGCGCTGGCGCCGGCACCATTCGGCACGCCGCAGCGCGGCCTTGCGCTCGCAGTTCCCGGGCATGCGCATTTGCACGTGCCGCTGTGCGCCGGCAGTGCGAAGCGAGACCGGAACGCGCTCCATCCACACGCGCTGTTGCCGCGCGGCCGCCACGAATTGCGCACCGAATTCCGCTTGGCCGAGCGTGGCGGCGAGGTCGGCCAACTGCGCGAGCCTCGGCTCATCGAACTCGAGAATCCAGCTGCAGTCCCCGTAGTAAGCCAGGCTGCCGTCGACAAACTTTTCGAAGTGGTCGGCCAGATCGAGCAGCACCAGTTCGCGATCCAGCGCGGACATGTCCCCGATATCCAGCGTGCTGATCTGTGCGGCGTCGATGGGCCTGAGCATCGTGCGCAAGCGACGATCACGAAAACGCAGCACGATGGCCTCGACATCGGTGCCCAGCCGTTCCCGCAGACGAGCGCGCCGTGACGGGGTCACTGAATCTCGCAGGCCGTCACCGAAATCGGCGTTGCAGTACACGTTATGGACCACGGCGGCGACGATGACATTCGGGCGGAGCCCCAGACGGGCAGCCATGCTCGCCACGGCCATGCTGTGGCAGACAAAGGGTTTGCCATCGGCGTGGAAGTGGCTGCTGTAGAGGTCACCGGCCAGGTCGCATGCCCTGCGCACTTGCAGCAACTCCGGTTCCGGCATGCCGGAATCAATCAGCTGGTTCAACAACTGCACGTTGGTGCGCGCGAGCGGGGCGACAGTCATTTGGAAATCCTCAATGCGAGCGCAACGAGTAACGC
>NCFZ01000195.1 GCA_002281415.1 Burkholderiales bacterium 28-67-8
AAGTTTCTGCAGAAACTGTTTTTTCGGGGGCGTAGGTCCCGAATCCGGCAATTCCAAAGGAAACGTGTCCGCAGCGGGTATCGGGAGCGTTTCTCATGGGGTGCGAGACACCCGCGAGCCGCTCACAAAGCACCGCGTTTGCTGCGCGACAGGTCCACGCCAAGCTGCTTGAGCTTGCGATAGAGGTGGGTACGCTCGAGGCCGGTTTTCTCGGCCACGCGGGTCATGCTGCCGCTTTCCTGCGCCAGATGGAATTCAAAGTAGCTTTTCTCGAACACGTCGCGGGCTTCGCGCAGCGGGCGGTTGAGGTCGAAGGTCTGCTCGGGCTGCGGGCCGATCACCATGGCCACCGGCGCAGCGGTGACGACGTCGACAGCTGCCTGCGGTTCCGAGCCGTTGATGGCCGCCGCCGGGGCCGGCGCAACGCGGGGCAGCGGCCGTGCAAGACCTTGCGCGACCGCACTGAGCAGCTTTTGCAGGGTGATCGGTTTTTCGAGGAAGGCCACGGCGCCGTTGCGGGTGGCTTCGACGGCGGTGTCGATGGTCCCGTGGCCGCTCATCATGATCACGGGCATGGTGAGCAAGGCACTGGCGGCCCGCGTTTTCCGCCAACTCGACGGTGTGACCTTCGTCGGTCAGGATCTCGCACAACAGGGCTCGGATACCGAGCTCATCATCAACAACAAGAATGGAAGCCATGAGCCCTCAGTGAGCGGGCGCGGTGTCGGTGGACGCTGCCACGGCATGCGCTTGTGTGTGCGCAAACTTCGAAAATGATAGCGAAACTTGAGCGCCCCGGACCACCGGTATTCCCTGCGCTCCTTCGCTGTCGGTGACGACCACGTTCATGAGGCGCGCGCGCGCTCCATGTTCGTCGGCAATCTTCTTCACGACGGCCAGCCCGAGCCCGGTGCCCTTGGCCTTGGTGGTGACGTAAGGCTCGAATGCGCGCTTGAGCACCTTGTCGGGAAACCCCGGCCCGTTGTCGCTGACGTGCAGCCGCACCACCCGCACCGCGCCGGCTTCGTTGCGTGCCACTTCGGTCCTGACGCTCACGCGCGCCTGGCCGCGTGGCTGCTCTGCCACGGCATCGAGGGCGTTTTGAACCAGGTTGTGGATGACCTGGCGCAGCTGCGTCGCATCGCCCACGATCAGCGGCAGATCGGCCTCCGGAGTGAACACCACCGTGCCGTCTTCCTGCGCGGTGGCGTACAGCGTGAGGACCTCGCCCACCAGCACGTTGAGGTCGAGCGGGCTCAACTGCGCGGCCGGCAGACGGGCGTAATCGCGGAACTCGTTGACCAGCGTCTTCATCGCCTGCACCTGCGTGACGATGGTCGCCACGGCGCGCACCAGCATGGCCTGATCGGCGCCTTCGAGCTTGGACGCGAGCTTGTGCTCGAGCCGCTCGGCCGACAGCTGGATCGGCGTGAGCGGGTTCTTGATCTCGTGGGCGAGCCGCCGCGCGACCTCGCTCCAGGCCTCGATGCGCTGCGCGGACACGACCTCGGTGATGTCGTCAAAGACCATCAGATGGGCGCCTTGCGGCATGTCGGCGCCGCGAACCAGCAGGTTCAGCGTGTCGCGGTTGGGGCCGGTCTGCAGCTCGAACGCGTCTTGCCAGTGGCCGCGCTCACCGGCGTCAGGCCCGTCGGCCTGCGACTCGAAGCGCTGCCACACCGCGGCGCCGAAGGCCTCGAGCCCTTCGACCTCCTCCAGGCGGCGGCCCTGATAGGCCGACAGCGGCAGCCGCACGATGCGCGTGGCGCCCGGGTTCACGGTGTCGATGCGGCCCTCGCGGTCGAACACGATCACGCCGGCGGTCAGGTTGTCGAGGATGGTCTGCAAGTTGGCGCGCGCGCCTTCAACCTGCGAGACGCTGCGCTGCACCAGCGCGCGCGCCTCGGACAGCTGCTCGGTCATGTCGGCGAACGAGCGGGTCAGGCCGCCGAGCTCATCGCGCGAGTCGAACACCTGCTTGACGCCCAGATCACCCTTGGCCACCTGCCGCACGCCTTCGGCCAGCAGCAGCAGCGGCTGTGCGAGCTGGTTGGACAGCGTCACCGCAAGCAGCAAGGCGCCAAACACCGCCAGGATCAGCGTAAGGGTCAGCGTGCCGATGTACATCTTGCGCAGCCCCTCCCGGGCCAGCGAGCGCTGCTGGTATTCGCGGTACGCCGACTGCACCGCCATCGCGTGAGTGGCCAGCGACGCCGGCAGCAGGGTGGTCGCCAGCAGGTAGCGCTCCTGACGGGCGAGCGCGATGTCCGCGCTGGGCACCAGAGCGATGGCACGGATGCGTGCCGGCCCGCTGCCGGGCGCTGGCGCGCCGGAGCCGTCGTCGTCCAGGCCCTCAATCTGTGCGGCCACACCCAAAAAACGGGCGTTGCTCAGCAGCGCGGGCGAAGGCCTGTCCGGCTTTTGGAGGCCGGCCGAACGAGTCACCGACAACAGCACCTGGCCGGCGCCATTGACGATGGCCAGGTCATTCGCCGCGAGCTGCTCGCGCCGCCGCTCAAGGGCCAGCGGCTGCACCTCGCCACCGGAATCACCCAGGCGCTCGGCGGCCAGTTGCGTCTGGTGCGAGACGTCGTTGAGTTGCGCGTCGAGCATGCCTCGCCCGAGTGCCAAGCCGGCATCCAGCGCACCTTCGACCTTGACGTCGAACCAGCTCTCGATGCCGCGCGAGACGAACTGGTAGCTCACCGTGTAGATCAGCACGCCGGGCAGCACGCCCACCAGAGCAAAGATCGCCGCCAGCTTGAGCAGCAGCCGCCCGCCGAACTTGCCGCGCTGCACTCGCAGCCACATGCGTACGGCGGCGATGCCAATCACCAGCACCAGCAGCACAGCCACCACGATGTTGAGCCAGAACAGCCACTCGTAGTGCTGCTCGTAGAACGAACGGTTGTTGGTGGTGATCGACAGCAGGAACGTCAGCACCAAGCTGGCGCCGGTGACGACCACCAAGGAGATGATCCATGCCCAGCGATTGGCTTTGGTCATCGCCGCATCCTAGTGCGCTGGCAGACGCTGGACCTTCTCGAGCTGCAACAGCCACTCGGGCTGCCCGCCGATGCCGATCTGCATCGGGCGCGGCAGCAAGGTGGTGTCGAGCTTGTAGCTGAACTCCACGTAATACTTGCCGCCGGCCTCGAGTTGCCCCGGCTCGGCCAGCCGCCAGCCGGCCATGCGGCGCACCACCGAGACCGCCTCGGCGGCGCTGTCGAAGTTCTGGCTCAACCCGCCAAAGCTGACCCGGTACGAGCGAGTCAGCGGCTGGTAGGCAAGCCGCCAGGTGCGGCTGACGCGACCGACCGGTTGATCGCGCCAGTACCAGCGCTCGCGGAACAGGGCCGCTTCGGCCACGAAGTGCAGCGGAACGCCCTTGAGCAAGGCGTCTTCGACGCTGGGCGGCAGATCGAAACGCGCCGCGAAGTTGACCGCCAGGCCGTCGTCGCTGCGCACGAGCTCGAACACGCTGAGTTCGGGCGTGCTCTCGCCGGCCCAGACTGCAAAGCACCCCATCACGCCACAGCAGTGCCCGTGGGTCAGTTCTTGATCAGCAGCGCGTAGAAAAATCCATCGGCTGGAACCCTCTTTTCAGATGAATCCGCCTCAGATCGATTGTCGGCCAGCGGCAGCAGATGACCGGGTGAGAGCGGCTGTTCGGCCAGCCGGGCGTCCATGTTGCGTTGCAAAAATACGTCGATCTGATCCTGCCCCTCAGCCTTGAAGACCGAGCAGGTGCAGTAAAGCAGCCGCCCGCCGGGCTTGAGCAGCGGCCACAGGGCGGCGAGCAGCCTCGCCTGCAGCGCGGCCAGCGCGGGGATGTCGCTGGCGCGTCGCAGCCAGCGCACGTCGGGGTGGCGGCGCACGATGCCCGAGGCCGAGCACGGCGCATCCAGCAAGATGGCATCGAACGGCTGGCCGTCCCACCAGGCGGCGCTCACGCCGGCGTCACCCGCGCACAGCGTGGCCGTCAGATGCAGCCGGTCGAGCGTTTCGCGCACACGGGCCAGGCGCACGGCATCGTGATCGAGCGCCAGCACGTCGAGGTCGGCCAGTTCCAGCAGGTGCGCGGTCTTGCCGCCCGGCGCGGCGCAGGCATCGAGCACCCGTGCGCCCGGCGGCAGCGCCGCACCGGCGAGCAACAGCGGTGCGGCACGCTGTGCCGATTCGTCCTGCACCGACACATCGCCATCGGCAAAGCCGGGCAGGCGCTGCACCGGACACGGCGCATCGAGCAGCACGCCGTGCTCGCCCACCGGCCGCGCGCCCAGACCGGCCTCAGCCAGGCGCTGCAGATACTGCGCCACGCTGCCGCGCCGTGTGTTGACGCGCAAGGTCATCGGCGGGCGCAGATCGTTGGCTTCGAGCAGTGCGGCCCAGTGCCCGGGCCAGTCGGCTTTCAGGCGGTCGATCCACCACTGAGGGTGGTTGTGGCGAGCGCTCGGCGTGCGTTGCGCGGCCTCGAGCAGGGCCGCTCGCTCGCGCAGGAAGCGCCGCAGCACCGCGTTGATGAAGCCGGCGCTGGCCGGGAATCGCTGGCGCGCGGCGTTGACCGCCTGATCGACCAGCGTGTGGTCGGCATACGGCGCCTGATCGTCGGGCCACAGCAGCGCCAGCGCGCTCAGCAGCAAGGCATCGACCGCCTTGGGCGGCGCCTTGGGCACCAGCACCTCGCGCGCAGCCTGCGCCTGGCCGAGACGGCGCAAGACATGGAAGCTCAGCGACTGAACCCCGGGTCGCGCCTCGGTCGGGCAGCGCGCGAGCGCGGCGGTGAGGGACTGGCCGGCACGCACCGCGGCCACCGCCTCGGCGGCCAGTCCGAGCAATCGGGACAGCGCCGGACCGGGTGCGGAGGGGCCGCCGGCAACGCCGGCAGACGGGGGGGGGGCGTTGCCGGTTGGATTCACCCTTGGAAGTCTACGGGTCGTCGAATGGGGTTACGCTTCTTTCGAACCACCCAGAACAATCAAGGAGACGCGCCCCATGCCCGTTGATCCGGACACCCCGCTTTTCAGGAGCGAAGAGCAACTGGCGCAAATGAGCGCATCGCAGCGCATCCGCTACCGGCTCGTCGCCGCCGACTGCCGCTACCACGCCAACGACAACATCTCGGCCTTCATGCAGGACGGCGAACTCGAGGAGTTGCGCGCCGAGGTGCAAGACAAGCTGCAGCAGGTGCTCGAGGCGCTGGTGATCGACACCGAGAGCGACCACAACACGAACGAGACCGCGCGACGCGTGGCCAAGATGTTCCTGACCGAGGTGTTTGGCGGGCGTTACACGCCGATGCCGTCCGTCACGGAGTTTCCGAATGTCTCGCGGCTCAACGAGTTGATGATCGTCGGGCCGGTCACCGTGCGCAGCGCGTGCTCGCACCACCTGTGTCCGATCATGGGTCGGGTGTGGATCGGCATCCTGCCCAACGAGCACTCCAACCTGATCGGCCTGTCGAAGTACGCGCGCATTTGCGACTGGATCATGAGCCGCCAGCAAATCCAGGAAGAAGCGGTGACCATGCTGGCCAACGAATTGCAAGACCGCGTCAAGCCCGACGGTCTGGCCATCGTGATGGAGGCCGACCACTTCTGCATGCACTGGCGCGGCGTGAAGGACACTGCAGCCAAGATGGTCAACAGCGTGATGCGTGGCGCCTTCCTGAAAGACCCCAACCTGCGCCGCGAATTCCTGTCGCTGCTCGACCAGACCAAGAGCTGACCCTTCGAACCACCGCCCGCCGCCGCCCAGGAGAAACCCATGCTCGTGCGCTTGATGTACGCCAGCCGTGCCGCCGATTCCGTCGATCAGGAAGCCCTGGCTTCAATCCTCAAGAAGTCCAAGGCCAACAACCCGGGGGTCGGCGTGACCGGCGTGCTGTGCTTTTCGGGCGGCATCTTCCTGCAGGTGCTCGAAGGTGGCCGCTCGCCGGTCAGTGCGCTCTACAACCGCATCGCCAGCGACCCGAGGCACCACGATGTGGTGCTGCTCAACTACGAGGAGATCAGCGAGCGCAGCTTTGCCAGCTGGTCGATGGGGCAAGTCAACCTGAACCGGCTGAACCCGGGGCTGCTGCTGAAGTACTCGGAGCGCCCGGAGCTCGATCCCTATGCCGTCTCGGGCCAGGTGTCGCTGGCGCTGTTCAACGAGCTGGTGGCCACCGCGTCGATCATGGGCCAGGGCTGAGGTCGCTCGCGAGCGCCGGTTACGTCACAGCGTGCCGGCCAGCCTGAAGCCGAACAAGCGGGCGATGACCCAGGTCGGAAACTGCCGCACCGCGCGGTTGTAGTGGCTGGTCGCCACGTTGAACTGATCGCGGGCAAACGCCAAGGTGTTGTCGGCGGCAGTGAGCTGTTCGCCAAGGACCTCGGTCTCGAGCCCGCTCAACCGCTCGTGGCGAGCAGGCAACTCGGCTTGCAGACGCTGGCGCGCCGAGGCGAGCACCGACTCGGCCAGACGCAGACTGCCCGCCACGGGTGCGGAGGTGGGTTGCGCCACCAGCGCGTCAGCGGCCCCCTGCAACTGGGCGCACGCGGCTTGAACGGCGTCGCTCCACTGCGTGGAAGGCTCGAGCACCGGGCCCAGCGCCTCGCACCAGCGCAGCAGCAAATCATGGCGCTGCCGGATCTGCGACTCGAGTGGCGCGATCGCGCGGGCCATCGCGTTGCGCAAGGCCACCAGACGGTTGTAGGCGCCCACGCCCCAGAACACCAGGATCACGACAGTCGCCAGCAAGGCGATCTGGGTGGTGCTCATGCGGGTGTGCTCAACGCACCCGCCGCGGCACGGGCCGGTTCAAGTGCGAACCTCGCCCTGCCCCAGCACCACCCACTTCAGCGAGGTCAGCCCTTCCATGCCGACCGGGCCGCGCGCGTGCAGCTTGTCGGTGCTGATGCCGATCTCGGCGCCCAGCCCGTACTCGAAGCCATCGGCAAAGCGCGTGCTGGCGTTGACCATCACGCTGGATGAATCGACCTCGCGCAAGAAGCGCATGGCGCTCGGGTGATGCTCGGTGAGGATGGCGTCGGTGTGGTGCGAGCCGTAGCGGTTGATGTGCGCGATGGCGGCGTCGAGGTCGTCGACCACCTTCACGCTGATGATGGGCGCGAGGTACTCCTCGAACCAGTCCTGCTCGCTGGCCGCCACCACGCGCGCGCCGGGGATGCCCGACAGCAGCGCCACGCTGGCTGCGTCACCGCGCATCTCGACGCCCTTATCGGCGAACAGCGCGCCGATACGCGGCAGGAATTCGCCGGCAATCGCCGCATGAACCAGCAGCGACTCGGCCGCGTTGCACGGGCTGTATTTCTGTGTCTTGGCGTTGTCGGTGACGCGCAGCGCCAGCGCCATCTCGGCACGGGCATCGACGTAGACGTGGCAGTTGCCGTCCAGGTGCTTGATGACCGGCACCTTGGCCTCGCGCGAGATGCGCTCGATGAGCCCCTTGCCGCCACGCGGGATGATCACATCGACCGCTTCGGGCGAGGCGATCAGGTGGCCCACGGCGGCGCGGTCGGTGGTCTGCACAAGCTGCACCGCGTCGGCCGGCAGGCCGGCTTCCACCAGCGCGGCTTGCACCAGCTTCCACAGCGCCAAATTGGAATGAAT
>NCFZ01000019.1:0-8751 GCA_002281415.1 Burkholderiales bacterium 28-67-8
CAATCCTGCACTTCGAAGCTGACCTGCACGCCGTCGTTGCTTGGGCCAATGCCCAGCCCGCGCGCTGGGCATTTACGCTCTCGAATGCAGGTTCCTACTTCTTCGAGGATCGCAACGATCTCGCGCTTCTGGGCGAGATCAACTGGTCTGCCGTACAGGCGCGCGACTGGCGGGCGCACAAGGAAGGCAAGCAAGCCGAGTTCTTGCTGGAGCACCGCTTCCCTTGGCACCTGATCGAACGCGTTGGCGTTCACTCGCCTGCCGTCTACGGCCAAGTGGTCAACGCACTCCCGGCGAACGGGCACCGACCCGCAGTCGAAGTCCGCCCTGAGTGGTATTACTGAAATGAGAGGAGTACAGCCATGATCGAATTCACCTCCGGCGACATCCTCAAGTGCGAGGCAGACGCACTGGTCAACACGGTCAACTGCGTCGGCGTGATGGGGCGCGGCATCGCCCTGCAGTTTAAGAATATGTATCCCGACAACTTCAAGGCCTACGCCACTGCCTGCCAGCGCGAAGCCGTGCAGCCGGGACGCATGTTTGTCTACGAGACGGGACAGCTCACGCCGCCGCGATTCATCGTCAACTTCCCAACGAAGCGACACTGGCGCGGCAAGAGTCGCATCGAGGATATCGACGCAGGCCTTGTTGACCTGGTCAAGGTCATCCGCAGCAAGGGCATTCGCTCCATCGCCATTCCACCCCTGGGCAGCGGGTTGGGAGGCCTGGACTGGAACGAGGTGCGCCCTCGCATTGAGCATGCGCTGGCGGAGCTAACCGATGTGCAAGTTCTCGTCTTTGAACCCACGGGCGCCCCAACCAGCGACAAGATGGCACATGTTCGGGAAGTTCCGACGATGACCGCTGGACGGGCAGCGCTGGTCGAACTCATCCAACGCTACCTCGGCGGCTTGCTCGACCCGTTCGTCACCTTGCTGGAAGTCCACAAGCTGATGTACTTCATGCAAGAGGCCGGCGAGCCTCTGCGGCTTCAGTACGTCAAGGCGCCCTACGGGCCTTATGCCGAAAACCTGCGTCACGTGTTGCGCGCGGTCGAAGGCCATTTGATTGCAGGCTATGCCGACGGCGGCGATGCGCCCGACAAGCCCCTTAGCCTCGTACCCGGCGCGGTCGATGAAGCCAAGGTCTTCCTCGAACAGCACGAGATCAGCCGAACCCGCTTCGAGCGCGTCACCCGCTTGGTCGAAGGTTTCGAGTCGCCCTATGGCCTTGAGTTGCTGGCCACGGTGCATTGGGTGATGAGCCGCGAGGGCGCATTGCAGCATGAGAGCGTCGCTCGCCATGTGTATGCCTGGAATCAGCGCAAACGGCAATTCACGCTGCGGCAGCTCGCCATCGCAGAAGAACGATTGAAGTCTCAGAACTGGCTGTCGCCCGAATTTGTCACGGCGCATTGAAGAAGATCACGTGATGCATGCAAAGACAAGAACGGCGCTCACGCCCCAGGCCTTGAAAGATGCGCCTGCGCTGATCGAGACGGTCTTTCCCGCGCAGAAGGTTTCGTTCGAGGCGCAGAGTGAACGCAAGGCGGTGGCGGCACAAACCTTGACGGGTCTGGGCTCTTACTGGAAAGGCCGCAAACCGCTGATCCTGGTGCGAGCCATCGTTCTGGGCTGTCTTTTGCCACCTACCGACGACGCGGAAGCCGACCTCACCATCTTCGAAAAGCTCATGGCCTTCGACGACGAAGGCTTGGCTCGTCGGGCGCTGGCGGCCAACGCATATTCGGCAACGACCCTTCAGGAAGCCATTCCGGTCTCTGATCCGGAGCGCTACTTCAGCGGGCGCGGCTGGCGACGCGACGTGACCGAAGACGAGAAGCTTGTGCTGTACCGCCGTGCGCTGGCGACGCTGACTAGCTACGAAGAGAAGGCCAGCCTGGGCAAACGCCCCGAAGAATTGGACCAGGAGTGGCTCTTTGCTCCGGTGTGGTCGGAGGTCAATCGCCACTACGCCCACCTGGGCGTGAGCGTGAAGTCCCTGCCGGAACTGGTCGAGCAATTCGGCCTCCTGCGCTACGGCCACCGCCCCCGCGTGGGCGATACCTTCAGCGGCGGCGGCTCCATCCCCTTCGAGGCCGCGCGCATCGGTTGCGATGCCTACGCTTCCGACTTGAACCCCGTCGCCTGCATGCTGACGTGGGGCGCGTTCAACATCGTTGGTGCAAGTGTCGAGTCTCGTGCCGAGATTGAAAAGGAGTACAACGCGGTCGCGAATGCGGTTCGGTCTGCCATTGATGCTCTTGAAATTGAAAAGGATGCCAAAGGAAACCAAGCCAAGGCATTTCTCTATTGCCTGGAGACGCGCTGCCCCGAGTCCGGTTGGATGGTTCCGATTTCGCCGTCTTGGGTTATTTCGAAGAATGGCAATGTAATTGCGCAGCTGGTGCCTGACACTGCCAACAAGCGATTTAACATTCGAGTCAAGAGCGGGGCCACCGCTGAAGAGTTACGACAAGCCGCTGCCGGGACTGTGCAAGACAGCAACTTGCACTATCAGCTTAATGGCAAGACGTACCGCGTCCCTATAAGGACCCTCCGAGGTGACTTCCGGGACTCACACGGCAACTCGGGGAATCGTCTCCGCCCATGGGAAAAATCGGATTTCGCCGCTGCGCCGGGTGACGTTTTTCAGGAGCGGCTGTATGCCATTCACTGGATCGCCAAGGATTCACTTAAGGATGCAAGGCCCAAAACATACTTCGCGGCCCCAACTGAAGCCGATTTGGAGCGCGAACGACGTGTCCATGCCATCGTAGGTAAGAACCTGGCCCTCTGGCAGGAGCAAGGCTTGGTGCCGGACATGGCCATCGAGCCTGGTGACAAGACCGATGAGCCAATTCGGACCCGAGGCTGGACGCACTGGCATCACTTGTTCAATCCCCGACAGTTACTTCTGTACGCCGAATTGAAGAAGCACACCAGCGCTACCTTGTCGCTGGGTCTTTGTCAGATGATCAACACCAGTGCGCGGCTCACGCGCTGGACCATAGGCGACGGCCCTGGTCGCAGCGGTGGAACCAAACAAGTCTTCGACAATCAGGCGCTGAATGTCCTGTTCAACTATGGATGTCGAGCTTCAACCTATTTGCTCGACTCACTTAGCGCCAAGGTCAGCGGCTCGCCGATACCGGAAGCTTCACGGCTTGAGCAGAAGTGTCTTCCCGCCGCAAGCATTTCGAGCGACTGTGACATCTTCATTACCGACCCGCCTTATGCCGATGCGGTGAACTACCACGAGATTACTGAGTTCTTTATCGCCTGGCTGCGCAAGAACCCGCCGCAAGAGTTCGCGGACTGGGTGTGGGACTCAAGGCGGGCACTGGCGATCAAAGGTTCCGGCGAGGACTTTCGATACGGCATGGTCGCTGCCTACAAAGCGATGGCCGAACACATGCCTGACCACGGCATGCAATGCGTGATGTTCACCCATCAAGACACCGGAGTCTGGGGTGACCTAATTGGCATCTTCTGGGCGGCAGGCCTGCAAGTCGTGGCCGCGTGGTACATCGCCACCGAAACCACCTCGGAGCTTAAGAAGGGCGGCTATGTTCAGGGCACTGTCATCCTGATGCTCAAGAAGCGCGCCGCTGGCGAGCGCACCGGCTTCAAGCAGCGTCTGCTGCCTGCCGTGCGGCAGGAGGTGGCCCGCCAGATCGAATCCATGATGCATCTGACACATCATGGCGAGCCGGTTTTCAACGATTCCGACCTGCAAATGGCAGGCTACGCGGCCGCCCTGAAGGTGCTGACCGCCTACACACACATCGGCGGAGAGGACGTCACCAGCTTCGCGCTCAGGCCCCGCGCCCGGGGCGAAGTCACCGTGGTGGACGAGATCGTGCAGCAGGCAGCGGAAACCGCGTCCAGCCTGCTGGTGCCCGAAGGGCTGAAAGCGGATACCTGGGCCAAGCTCACCGGCATCGAACGTTTCGTTCTGCGGATGTTGGATATGGAAACCACAGGTTCAGCAAAGCTCGACAACTACCAGAACTTCGCCAAGGCTTTCCACGTCGAAGATTACACCCGCCTGATGGGCGACATGCGGCCTAACCATGCGCGCCTGAAGCGCGTGAGCGAGTACGCCTCGCGCGATCTGACCGAAAGCACGGAGATTGGTGTGACCCGTTTGGGCCGCTTGATCATTGCCCTGCAGCAATTGCTCAAGGACACCGACCCGCAAGTCATCGTCGATCAGCTGCGCAGCGAGATGGCGGACTTCCTCGAAGCGCGCGCCGTGCTGGTAGATGTGCTGGTGTTCGTCGAGCGCAAATCACTCGAACCCGAGGTGCGTAACGTCGCCGATGTGCTGGGTTCGCGCCTCAAGAACTTGCGCTTCGGCGATTGAGGCACGGCGGGCATGAGCATCCGGCGTTTCTCTTCGCGCACGCACCGCCTGGATGCGAGCTTCCTGATGCAGCATTTGATCGGAGCCAAGAGCTACAAGCGCATTGCGGGCTATTTCACCAGCTCTCTGTTTGAGGTGGCGGGCGAAGCTCTAGAGCACATTCCCGAAGTCAAGATCGTCTGCAACGTGGACATCCACCCGGACGACCTGAAAGTTGCTCAACTGCGCGAAAGCAAGATGCTGGGCCGCTGGAACGAGCGTGGCCTGGAGGCAGAGGCGCTGCTGAACCGTGACCGCTACAGGCGGCTGGACGCTTTTCTCCTAAAGCATGGGCAGGCCGTGCGGGTAGCGCCTGACGACGTCTGTGGCTTCGTGCATGGCAAGGCCGGCGTGATCACGCTGGCGGATGACCGCAGGCTGGGCTTCATCGGCTCAATGAATGAGACGCGCAGCGGCTGGCAGCGCCACTACGAGATCCTGTGGGAAGACGAATCGCCTGAGGGCGTGGCGTGGATCGAGGAGGAATTCGAATTTCTCTGGAACGCAGCCAAGCCTTTACCCCGGGCTGTCATCCGCGAGGTCCATCGGCGCGGCTACCGGCGCGAGATCGAGTTCGTCGAGCTCGAGGACGACGAGGACGTTGCGCCCGCCGCACTGATCGAGTCGCCGCTCTATCGAGAAGGGCAGCAGCTCCAACCGTGGCAACAGGGCTTCCTGACCGAATGTCTGAGGCACCAGCGCCTATACGGCACGGTGCGCCTGTTGCTGGCCGACGAGGTGGGCTTGGGCAAGACGCTCTCGCTGGGCACCGCTGCACTGACACTGTGCCTGCTCTCAGACCGAGACAATGGTCAGCGTCGGCCAGTGGTGATCTTCGCCCCAGCCACCCTGACCGCGCAATGGCAGACCGAGATGCTGGACAAGCTGGGTATTCCGACTGCGCGCTGGGACACTGTGGGCAAGGTCTGGCTAGACGCGGACGAACGCGTTCTGTCGCCAGCGGGGCGCGAGCAGATTGCCCATTGTCCGTTGCGGATTGGCATCGTCTCCACTGGACTGATGATGCGCGATTCCCTGGAAAAGCAGCATCTGCTGGGTATGCGTTTCGGCGTCGTCATTCTGGATGAAGCACACAAGGGCAGAACGCGCCAGGGCTTCGGCAAAGAGGCGGGAACGCCTAATGAACTGCTGGCGTTCATGCTGGCGATAGCGGCGCGTGCAGACCATGTTCTGCTGGGCACTGCGACCCCGATCCAAACCAATCCGGCCGATCTATGGGACTTGTTGCGCATCTTGCATCAGGGGACGGGACGCTTTGTATTGGGGCACGATCTTGCGCCGTGGCACCGGCCTGCAGATGTGCTCGACATCCTTGCCGGCCGAGAGGACGTGCTGACACTCGATCATGCATGGGAATTGCTGCGGTCACCGTTGCCGCGCATGGAATCGACCACTGAGCCTCGCGCCAGACGCTTGTTTTCCGCCATCCGGCAGGACTTGGGCTTGATTAACGGCGAATGGCAGACGAACCGCCCGCTCGCCGATCTGACGGAAGAGACGCGGGAGATTCTGGAAGAGGAATTGGAGCGCCGGATCGCCGGAGCCAGCCTCTTCCAACGCGAGAACCCATTGGTGCGCCATGTCGTGCTGCGCAAGCGACAGCAGCTTGAAGATGCCGGATTGCTGGCCAAGGTCGGCGTGGACGTCCATCCGGAACGCGAGCAGGCCACAGCACAGCGCGCCTTCGACGTTCTGTTCGAGGGAAAGGCGCTGCGTACTTCCGAGGACTTCCGGCAGGCGTACGGAGAGGCGCGGGCCTTTGGCAAGGCACTGGCAAAGAGCGGAAAAGGCAGCGGTTTCATGAAGAACCTCATGGAGCAGCGAATCTGTTCCAGCATTCACGCTGGCCTGGCGACCGCGCGGCGCTTGCTGCAGGGGGACACCGTGCATGAGGAAGACGAAGTGCAAGAAGGCGACCTCAAGGTCGAGACGGGCGAGGAGCGTGATGTGCTGCAACGCCTGATTGCCCGGCTCGAGCAGCTGGAGGCCGATCCCAAGATGGAGGCTGTCGTTCACTTCCTCGACAAGGAGAAGTGGCTGGCTTTGGGCGTCATCATCTTCAGCCAGTACTACGACACGGCGAAGTGGTTGGCCGATTCACTTGCGGCCCGCTATCCCGATGAAGCGGTTGGCCTGTACGCGGGCGCTGGACGTAGCCGCCTGTATCAGCGGGGCGACAGCGTAACCGTCGAGCGCGAGACGCTCAAACGCATGGTTGCCGAGCATCAGATTCGCGTCATGGTGGCAACCGACGCTGCCTGCGAGGGCTTGAACCTGCAAACCCTCGGAACGCTAATCAACATCGATTTGCCATGGAACCCTACACGGCTTGAACAGCGCATCGGCCGCATCAAGCGCTTCGGCCAGCGGCGCGAAACCGTCGACATGCTCAACCTGGTGTTCGAGCAGACGGTTGACGAGAAGATCTACGAGCGACTATCGGAGCGCATGAAGAACCGCTACGACCTCTTCGGCTCGCTGCCGGACACCATCAAGGACGAATGGATCGAGGACATCGAAACGCTGGGCGAGCGGCTGGACGAGTACATCAACGCCCAGAAGACCGCGACGGGCTTCGACCTGCGCTACACCGGCACGATGATGCCGCCGGAAAAAGATTGGCGCGCGTTCACTGAAGTGCTGTCGCGGCGCGATCTCGCCACGTTGATGAGCACGGCGTGGGGATGACAGAGGACAAGATTAAGAGGAACGATTCAGGATAAAAACATGGCGCGCATCGAAAATCACAAGTACAGCATCGAGGAGGCATTCAGGGAGTGCTTCTACATCGTCCCCGACTACCAGCGCGAATATGTCTGGACCGACAAGGAAGTCCATCAGCTTCTTGAGGACATCAACGAGCAGATCGATGCGGGTTCGACTCGGGAATACTTCATCGGCACTGTGCTGGTGTCGCCGACCGATCAGAAGAATCACTACGAAGTGATCGATGGGCAGCAGCGCCTGACCACCTTCTTTCTGCTGCTTTGCGCCCTGAAGCATGTGTTCCAAGGGGAACCCCAAAGGCAGACCGTCAGCGGCTTGATCTCGACCAGCTACACCGACAGCGACGGCGAAACGAGGACCAGTCTGAAACTTGAGCCCCGCTACGAGAGCGCCGGTGAGGTCATGGCAAAGCTGGTGGAGCTGGACGCAGACCCGCAAGCGGTGCGTGCCGGCATCCAAGCAGCAGGCATCGCCAGCTTTGGGTCGCTGGAAAACCTGGTCAACGCCTACGGAACGCTTCACCGCTACCTGAAGGACAACTACGACGACGCGTCCAAGCTGAAGAAGTATTGGGGCTATCTGGCCAACAACGTCGTGTTCATCCAGATCTCGACGGATGTGAGCAGCGCGTTAAAGATCTTCGAGACCATCAATGAGCGCGGCGTCGGGCTGAACCCAATGGACTTGCTGAAGAACCTACTGTTCACGCAGGTCAAGCAGACGCAGTTCACACAGCTCAAGGACGAGTGGAAGAAGATCACCAAGCCGCTGGAGAAGGAAAAGGAGAAGCCGCTGCGGTTCCTTCGCTATTTCCTGATGGCTAACTATGTCATCAAGAATGACCGTGGCGACGCAGTCGTGCGGGAAGATGAGATCTACGACTGGTTTGTCGACAAGGACAACGCGGCGTTGTGCGACTACGGGAACAAGCCGTTTGAGTTTGTGCGGAAGGTCATTCGCAGCGTCGAGAACTACCTCGCCTTTGGTAACGGCCTTGGCAATGATGGCAAGCCGAGTCTTGCGATGGACAGTCTCAAACGGTTGGCTGGTGGGGCGTTCAGCTTGCACTACGTCTTGCTGCTGGCGGCGGCCGCCTTGCCCAAGCCGCTATTCGATCACTTCGTCACTCAGCTCGAGAGCTTCCTCTTCTATTACATCTTCACCAAAACGCCGACCAAGGATCTGGAGCGGAATTTTTCGGTGTGGGCTGACGAGCTGAGGGCAATTGCTGCGGTCACGGACCCGGTGAAGCAGCGGATAGCTCTCAACGCGTTCGTGGCGGACCGATTTGAGAGCAACATGACAGCGAAATCCCCGGAGCTGTCGGATGCGCTCAAACGCTTCTCGCTGTACACGATGCAGCAATACCGGACCCGCTATCTGCTGGCGCGGTTGACGCAGCACGTCGACATGGCGTTCAGCGGCGTCAAATCACCGGGCAGCCTGGAGCCCTACACCAACCTCGAAATCGAGCACATCCTGCCTGACACGCCGACCGCAGGGTTGCGGAGCAAATGGGCCACGGAGAATCCGAACGCTGCGTATGACGACTACAAGAACCGGCTAGGCAATCTGGCTCTGTTGGAGAAGCCG
>NCFZ01000019.1:8759-30291 GCA_002281415.1 Burkholderiales bacterium 28-67-8
CGATCAATATCGTTGCCGGGAATGACTTCTATGCGGCGAAGCAAGCCGAGTACCGAAAGAGCAGCAACTATCTCACGCGCAGCTTGGTCGAGCTGACGAGTGTCGGGCAGAACACTTCAATCTCCAGGATCAACGAGAAGCTGGAGGCATTCCCAAGCTGGGATGCCGCATCGATCGAAAAGCGGCACAGCATGCTCATGGCGCTGGCCCGGGATGTCTGGAAAACGACGCCTATCGAGGTCTGACGAGGTAGCGCAATGACGACGTCGAATCCGAAGCCATCCGCGCCGATGTGCGCCGACTGCGATGCGCTGGTGGGTGCCTCGCGCAGCACCAAGCCGCATGCGAATCTTGAGTGCGAGGACCGCCGGAAGGTCTCGTCGATGATGGGCCCCGCCGACGAGGCCTATTACCGTTGCAAGGTCTGCGGCCATGAGTGGCTGCACGAGACGGGATCTTGCGGCATGGGTTGGGTTGCATAGCCGAATCACAAGGTCAGCAAGGCCACCTCGGCTCCGCGCCGCGTGACCAGACCTGGCAGCACTTTTCCGCCGCCGTAGACCCACCGTCCCAGTTCCTTCCCGGCCGCGATCCAGTCCTGCTGATTGACCCGCCGCCGCAACGTCGATGTCTGCAGCCGCCCAGCGCCGAGGTTGAACGTGAAGTCCACGATGGCCGCGAGACGACCTTCGGGCTCGGTGGACAGCACCGGGCAATAGCGCAGCGTCGAATTCAGCGCCGTCATGAGGTCGGCGGCGAGGTAGTCTACGGCCTCGGCCTCCGTGATCGGCGGATGCTGCGGATCGCAGAGATGGCCATAGCCGATGGTCCAAAACCCGGCCGGGCAGACGTAGGGATGGGCACGCCCGGGATCGGACTTTGGCACGCGGTGGAAGCCCTCGAACCGCTTGGCCAGATCGACCGCAGCCTGCGGCACGCCATTCACGGCCGCACCCGGTCGAACACGCGACCAAGGAACCAGAAGTTGAGCACGCCGGCCCACAGCGCCTGATCGGCCTCGGTCCACGCGTGCAGGATCGCCGTGCCCCACGTTGCGCCGGCGGTGACGGCCGCCCCGAAGGCAGCCGTCTTGGCCGCGCAGTAGAGCGCCATGAACCAGTACGTGATCACAGGGCGAACGCTTGTCGACAGGGCATCGGCCCACTTCACGCCGGAAGGCCGTCCTTGCGCGGCAACCGCTTCCTTCAACGCTTCGATGGCACCGGTGTTCCATGCCGCGTCGGCCGCCGCGCCGATCTCGGCCATGCGCTGTGCACCACGCAGCTTCTCGAACTCCAGTGCCTTGTCCTGCATCGCCAGTTCGTGGCCGCGCTCGCCCTGGCGGTCGAGCCACTTCAGGATCTCCGGCGCGAGTCGGAAAACGCCGCCCAGGAGTCCACCGAGCAAGGTCTCGATCATTGGGCGCCTCCCATCAGTTTGAGCTTGATGGCGACTCCGACCATCAGTGCGGCCAGGACGCCTGTGGTCACGAGCTTGATCACGGTCCGCCAGGCCGTGCGCCGGGCATCGCGCAGCGCATCCAGGAGATCGCGCAGATCGCGGATGTCCTTCGCTGCACTCCCGTTTTCGAGCCCCAGCTGGGCCAGGCAGCGTTCGGCGCCGCGCTCCGCAGCTCGGTCGAGCAGTTCTTCGAAATCCTCCTTGCGCAGCAGGAGCATGTTTTCCACGAGGGCGGGTTTGTCGGCTTCGGTCATTGGCGTTCTCCAAAAATGCGAAACCCGCCGGATGCGCATGCACCAGGCGGGTCTCAGGGTTAAATCAGTGAATCAGGTCGGTTTCAGATCTCGATGATCTCCATGGGCAGGCTGGGCGCCGTGCCCTCGATGACGTCGTCGCGGACGAAGACACGTGCCCCAACGGTCGAAGTGCCGCGCGCCTTGACGAGACCGCCGCCGGGCAACTGGACCGTGACCACGCCCGTGGCGACGTCGATCACTGTCCCCGCCTGCAAGGGGGGCTCCGGCATCAACTGCCGGAACTGCTCGTAAAGGTTATGCATAGCCCAGGACTCCCAGCGTCTGCCAAACCTCGGGCATGCCAGCCTCGATGTGCGTGGCGCGAACGATGCCCAGCCGCGTCACGGTGCCATCCTGGTACTCGACAAAGGCGCCCGGCTGGATGATCCCGGTCTCTGCCAGCACGGGCATGCGCAGGCTGACCTCGATTTGGTGTCCGGTGTCCGCCAGCACGTCCAAGCCGCGCTGGCGGGCTGCTGCGACCTCCGTGATCAGGCGGTCGACCACCATTGGCGCGAGCACGTTGCCGGCAGTGCCCGCACGGGTCACCTGGCCGAGTACCCCGGCGTCCTGGCCCGACACGAAGACCCGGTTGTAGGCGGGTTTGTCGATCCACCGCAGCGACTCGCGGGATACGGCGTCCACCGGGAGCACAAAGTCGGGCGTGACCGTACCCCACTCCCAGGGCGCCACTGGGTAGCGATGCCGCACCTTGAAGGTCTGGTTCGACGGATGGGGAATGAGGTAGCCCCCGGCGGCGCTGGCGATCGTGGTCAGGGCCTCGATCCAAGTGCCCTGGTGGGCGAAAGCACCAGCCGGGACGTTCCAGTCCGTGAGTCCCCAATCCACGGTCCAGCCCAGCGGGATGCCATTGACCGTCAGGACATCGTCCATCAGCTGGCGAGCCGTGCGGCCCTCCGTATTCGTGAATGACAGTACGGGCGCATAGGGCGCCGCCAGAACGGCGTTTCGCCCTCGGCCCGATACCCGGATGCTGGCGTCCCCGAAAGCTCGCTCGCGGCTGATGCCTTCGGCGAACACCCGAAAGTCGGTCCCGTTGATCCGGGCGAGCAGTTCGACTGGTCCGGCCGGATTGCCCGGCGCGACCAGGCCTTCCGCCTTGGCTGGCAGCGAAGCCTCGAAGCCCCACGCCCAGGATGCTGCGTCCAGCGACAGCGACAGGCTGTAGACCGGCACCGGCGCCCCATCGGACACCCGGTACAGGGTCACGTCATTGATCACGAAATACACCCTCCGGACGGGCACCACGATCGACTCGCCGGGCGGCGTCGTCGGGTCGGTGCCCCTTTCGCAAACGAACAACAGCACCCCGTCCGTGGCCGCCGTGGCGGCGAACAGCAGGTGGGCGCTGGGCAAATAACAGGACTCGGGCGTCGGCGGCTTCGGGACCACCCAGATGGAGATCCCCGGCGGCGGCGGAACGGCATCCTGAAACCTGCCGCGCCAGCCCCGGCGGTCCGAAGTGGCACTCTGGAAATCCGATCCCTGTCTCGCCGTGCGCGATCGCGCGTTCTGCCATGGCCCCATGCGCGAGGCGCGCTTGGTCCGATCTCCGTCCTGGTGGCGGAAATAGGTGCTGTCGCGCACCGGTCCAGCCTCCTGAAACTCGGCCCACTGGCGCATCGCCATCGCGGTGCCATCCTGGTAGCCGAACCAAGTCCGGTCGACCAACGGCTGCGCCGACTGAAACAGCGTCCAGCGACGCTGTGCCGTCGGCACCAGCACGGCAGGCAACCGGTGCTCGATGCCTTGCTGCGCACCAGACGCACGCTCCCATCGGTTCTGCCAGCCATCGCGTGAGGCCAGCGCGTCCTGCTGGCCCAGGGCAGCACCATCCTCTGTCCGACCGGCCACCTGCCAGTGCTGGCGCGATTGCCCTACCGTCGGCCGCTGGGTGTGGGAAAGGTAGTTCACCGCACCGGAGAACACGACGCCCGGCAGACTCGCACCCTCGCCAGTTCCCAGGTTCAGCGGCACGCTCGGCCGCAGCACCAGCGACCGAACGCTCAGTCCTGGAAGACTGGCCAGCAGCTCCGCCCGCGCCGGGGGCAGGAACTTGATGGTGACCGTCGGCAGCGGCAGCCCGGCAGACAGGCGGATGTCGTCTCTGGGCGCCACATAGGTCGCACCGAAGACGAGGTCGGCGTCAGTCGCTGCGGGCTGATCAAAGACCAGATCGACCAGCGGCGGCCCGATCTCCGCGTTCACCTGTACGCCAGGAAGCGCAGCCTGCAGCGTCGCCGCAGTCGGATCGGCGGCCACGGCTTACCCCAGGATGGCCGATACCAGGCGCGCGTCTCCGCCGAGGTACAGATTGGTGCTGGCGAGCTTCACGTCGCCGGTCCCGTCCGTGCCCGTGCAGTCCAGATCGAGGGCTGTCACGTCGTTGCCATTCACCAGGCGCGCCCAGGTGGCAATCCCGGTGGCAGAGATGAGTCCATCCTCCTGCTGCGTCAACGTCAGAAGGCCGGCCGCGACCGTGCCCGCGGGCTTGGTCAGCTTGATCTCGACCAGCATGACGCTGCTGGGGAGCGTGGCGGGAGTTGCTGGCCGCGTGCCACCGTAGATCCGCAGCCGCGCCGGGTTGCTCCCCGCGTCAAGGAAGGCCAACGTGCCTGCCAGCCGTGCCTCGTTGTGTTCGACAGTGATGGCAACGGTCATGGCATGACGTCCGGACGAAGGTTGTCGGCGATCACCGCGCGGTACATCTGCTTGTAGTCATAGCTGACGACCGTGTAGCGCTGGTCGCGATCGAGAAAGTCAAATTCGTAGTCGCCGCTCGCGTTGCTCCAGGTCTCGGCAACGAGCGTATTGGCGTTCTCGCTCAACAGCAGCACGCGGCGAACGAGCGGCTGGTTCGGAATGCCCTTTTCCTTGACGGTCCCGACGATCCGACCGTGGCCGCTGAAGTGGATGTTCTTGCGACCTGCGCCGATGGAGTGGAAGTCGAAGTCGTAGCCACCCACGCGATTCCACAGCTCGGACGCCGGGCTATTGCGACGCGCGAGATCCGTCGTCGCGGCTACGCCGATGTTGGCGTCTGGGCTGGGTAGCACCGATGTCGACCCGCCTGACAGGTGAACCAACGTGGTGTCGGAGTTGATCGACACACTGGCCGGGAATGCCGGCAAGCCCGAGGGCGTCGCGCCCGCGATGGCATGCACGCGAGCCGTCGCGCCATAGAGGAACACACCGGGTATGAGCTTGCCCCGGTAGGTGGCGTCCAGCACTTGGAACATCAGCACGCCAGCGGCCTTGAACTGGATCAGCCGCGCCCAGGGCACCCCACCGGCATCGAAGGCACCGACGATGACCTCGCAACGCAGGATCATTCGCTGACCGACGTTGAAGGTCGGGGCGACGCCGACGATGCCAGCGATGGGTGTGGCGCCGTCGTTCAGGCCGCCAGTGACCGCAGCACCGTCACCGAAGCCGCTGTTCCAACGCGTCACACTCCACGCGCCGTCGATATGGGCGAAGCGATAGCCTTCAGAGCCATTGCCCGTGGTCATCCACAGACCCAGATGCTTGCGTGCGCTCGGGTCGGTCAGGAACTCGATGTCCGCTTCGAACCAGAAGTCCCCGCTGGCCGTTTCGTTGAAGCGCAGGATCGACTGCGCATTGGGCGCGGAAATATCGATCGCCTGCTGGCTGCTGTTGTAGGTTGCCGTCATGCTCCCCAGCGTCGTGGTGTACCCACCACCTGGCGCCGTGGCGAAGGTGTCACTCAGCGGATACGTCACGGATCACCTCCACGGCCCCGTGATGTCGAAGGCGATCTGTGCCCCCTCGGTCTCCGAGCTGTACTGCGTGCGCACCAGCAGAAACTTCTTGCCGGCCTGACCCACCACGTTGTCGACAATAGTCTGATCGCTATAGGGGCGGTCCTGCGGCATCCACAGCATGCCGGGCATGATTCCGCGCATGTGACCGTCCTCCTGGCGCACGTAGGTCGGCAGCAGCCAAAGGCTGTAGTCCGCCCCGTTCGGGAACGGCGTCGGTCCCCGACCGCAGACCTGCTGGCCGTTGTTGGTGTTCAGTGATGTCAGGCCGAATCGGACCGGGTTGCCCAACTGCGTGTGGTTGCGCAGGAACGTCTTGCCGGTGAAGTCCAGTGACATGGTCAGGCCATACCCGTTGTACTGCCCGGGATAGCTCCAGTAATTGCTCATGCCCGAGTAGGCGTCATCAGCGCCCAGAACCGTTGCGTAGTTGTCGCCGGCCTTGAAACTAATGATGTCGCCGAAGCAGTAGCAATTGCGTCCGTACCAGTTGTAGCCCGGCGCGTTGGTGCAGAAGAGGAAGAACAGGCGGTCATCACCGACGAGCACCCAGTTGCGGGCGCCAGCACCTGCGTCCCCATTGCTCTCGTACTGGGTGTTTCGGGCGTGATACCACTTGTACCAACCCCACTGGCTGCCCGTGACTTGCTTCCAGTTCTGCGTCGGGTTGTTCGGGTCATAGGGCGCCTGAGCCCCGACAATCGTGTCGATGTCGGACAGGTCCTCCACGATGCCGACGTTCGCCCACTTGGCCCAGGTCGTCGTGTAGTTCGGCGTTTTCAGGCTGTTGTCGATCAGCAGGATGTTCTGCGGCGACTGCGGGTTCTTGCTGCGGTAGGCCGCCTTGTTGGTCCCTGAGAACGGCTTCTCCCACCCCAGCGGCGCGACCTTGGCCGTGAGGCTGGTGCTGGTGGTCGCAGGCGATACCGGCGTGCCACTGACGGCGAAAGTGAACGTCGTGGTCGTGGTCGAGATCACCCGGAACTGGCCGTTGTAGTCGGCCTGATCGGCACCCGCGATCTGCACGACTTGCTCGCGCTGATAGGCGTGGCCGGTGCTTATCGTGGCTGTCGCGATGCCACCCGTGCAGGTCAGCGAGTCGATTGCCTTGAGCGCGAATCCGTTGATGAGGCAGGCGTCGAGCATCGTCACCAGATCGCCCCAGTTGTTGGAGATCTGCGGAGCGCCCGTCATCCCGCTGTTGAAGTATTTGACGGTGAGGTCGGTCATGTGGGTGGTTTCCTTGGTCGAACAGAGGGAGACGCCGCGCCATCAAGGCGTGTCGACGTCCCCGCGAATGAGCAGCGTGAAGTTGTCGTCGGGGACGGATTCGGGTCCCTGCTGGACGGTGCGCACGACCCAGACCGGGAACTGCGCGCCGATGGTGTTGAAGCGCAGCACGTTGCCGGTCGCCCAGCCGTTGCCCCAGCCCAGTGCCGGCAGGTAGAAGTACGGAACGCCCGTGGCCGGGTTGTTCGGGGCGCAGTCCGTGCTGGTGTTGCCGGTGGCGATGACGCCGACGTTCTCGCCGATGACCTCGAACGAGGTGCTGTTGGTGAAGCGCACGATCCAGCGTTCGGTCAGCGCACCACGGTTCGTGACCCGAATCGGGTACTGCGTGTTGTTGAAGGTTGCGGTGGCCGCCGAGCCCGAGATCGAGTCCGACCAGGCTCCGCTCCAGGAGGCCTGATCGAATACGAGGCTGACCCGCGAGAAGAGGTCTCCGGCCACCAGTGCACTGGCCACGAAGCTCCCCGATGACGGATCACCGCCGGTGGCCAGTGGGTACTCGTGGGTTAGCGCCCGAGTGAAGCTGACTTCGCCGCTGATCTGCACATCGCGCACGACCGCCATGTCCTCGACCCGGTGCTCAATCGTCACCGGCTGGCTGTAGCCCGAGACGCTCGTGAACGTGACCGTGCCGGCGTCGAGGTCCGTGGTGTAGCCGGTGTTGATCACCGCTCCGTCGTGCCCGACCACGCGCACGCGGGACAGTCGAACCCGGCCGCAGTCGACCGTCTGGCCGTTGCTCACCGACGTGGTGATCTTCCCGGTGTGGCCGACGACGGCGAAGCCGCCCGGTCGGAAGATCGGCACGCGGCCGTCGCTGGGCAGGCGCACCGGATCGATGCCGAGCAGATCGGCATCCAGCGGCAGGTAGCTGTAGGCGACCGCGCTGTATCGCAGGCTGGATGCGGCCACGGGCTCGGGCTTGAAGATCTTCCCGTCGCTGCCGACCGCCTCGGCGGCATACCAAGGCTCACTCTCGTTGCCGGTGGCCGTCACCTGGGAGCCAAAGCGAACCCGTACCAGGCCGGTCTGGTAGTCAACGCTGCCGGTGATCCCAGTTGCCGAGATCGCTCCATCGATACCGGCCGTGACACTCTGCGTCCCGCCAACGGCGCGGGCGTACTGGATCGAGAGTGACCCCGGTCGCAGTGGCGCCGCTCCGGTGCGGAACACGAACTCGCTGGAGATGTTCTCGCCAACGGTGGTCACGCAGCTGGCGCGCGTGATGGCGTTGGTCGCCCCGGCCGTCCAGGAGGTGAGCGCAACGTCGCCGGAAAGGTAGTTGATGCTCCCGCGCGTCACCCAGCCACTGGTCGTGAACTCGCGCAGCGTACCTTGGCCGTTGTCGCCCCAAGGCTGCGAGCCGGTGATCGACAACAGAACCGTGCCCGTCACGACCTGAGCATTCACGCCTGGGACCAGCTTGAAGGCCGGCTGGAACTGGAAGGTCTCGGTGTGATTGCTCGTTGAGCCCGCGCTGTTGTAGCGCAGCTTGACGTAGCCCGATTCGTCGTTGGGGTACAGGGACGGGGCGGAGATGTACTGGATGCCGGCGTAGTTCAGCCGGTACATCATCCCTACGCTCCAAGCCCAGCCGATGCTCTGTGCGCTGTAGCGCGGGCTCGGGATCCGGACCGTGACGTCGGGATTAAACACAACTGCGCCGGTGGCGTAGTCCACCGAGCCGATGGTGATGCCGTTGAGCAGCAGGTTGCCGGCGCCATCGTCGCGAGCGATCTGCGTCGGATCGACCCAGTTGTTGAGCCCGATGCCCATCTCCTGGATCTGCTTGAGCGTGTAGACGCCAAGGCCCGTGGTCTGGGTCAGGGTGTTCCACTCGACTTCGAGCGAGCCGGGCACGATCGACGCTAGCGATGCAGTGACCGGAACCGAGCCGGAACCGTTGCGTGACGGGTGGGCGAAGGAGTCTTCCTGCTTCGGACCCGCCACGTAGTTAACCGTGAGTTGGGTGCCCACCGAGGGCAGAACCGTGGGTGCGAAATCGACACGGTGCTGCGCGACCGACAGCGATCCGCTGGCCGCGCCGGACAACTCGCCTGACGTCGCGGCAGTTGCCGTCTTGGTGCCATTGAACTCCCAGGTGACCGACAACGAGCCCGGCTGCACCGCGAGGCCAGTGGGCGGATTGAGCACGAGGCTCTGCGACGCCTTGAGCGTGGTCGCGGGTTGCTGGGTCTCCTGCGTCGGTACGTTCCATGTGAGGATCAGCGAACTGCCGACGTCCGGCAGCGCGCCCAGGGTGACCACATAGGCTCCGGTGTTGCGATTGAAGGTTCCTGCGCCATAGCTCGCGTCAAGTCCCTTCAGCGAGCCATTGCCGCCATCGGACAGGACATACCAGCGTCCCTGCGCCATGTAGCTGATCGAGAGCGTGCCGGGCTGGGCGATCGGCATCACGGTGCCGACATAAGACTGGCTGCGCGACTCGGGCGTGACCGGCACCTCGGAGCTTTGTGGGGCGCGCAGGATCTGCGCTGCTGGCGTGTAGGTGATCGCCTTCGAGTTCGACATCGACCCCGAGTTGAGGGTCAGGATGCCGTTGGCGTAGTCGATGGTGCCAATGGTGCCGCTGGCGGTCTTGAGCAGACCCGCGTCATCGAAGATCGTGATGCCATCGGTCTGGATGGTGAGCGACCCCGGCAGACAGCCACCCGGAAGGTTGAACTTGATCGTCGTGGTCCACGCGTGCGTGGCGCTGTAGCTGACAGGACTCGCGCCAGGTACAGGAAGCCCTGCGGCCGCGTAGGGCGGCACAAAGGAGATGGGCGTCTCGGTCTGGGCGCTGGGCACCAGCTGGGTGTAGATCGACGCGCCCTTGATGGTGAATGCGCCTACGGCAGCGGCTTGCGTCAGCGGCACCACGCCCACGTAGGTGCCGGCATCGGCGACCACCGTGTCGCGGACCTTGGTGCTGTTCGTGGCGCGGGTGAAGGTTCGCGTGGCCGGCGAGCCCATGAAGTCGTAGCGCAGCGCGTCGCTTATATCGACGGTGACGACGGCGGCCTTGTAGTCCTGGTCGCTGTTGTAGGTGAAGGTGCGCTCCACCGACGACACCGCAGTGGCCCGGATGTACTGCTCCTTCTGGGTGGACAGTCCCTCGTTTTCGATGAGAACGAGCGTCTGGCCAACGTTGGGGATCGCGTCGGTTGTGCGCTGGAACAACTGGATCACGCGCTGCCCGGCGATGTGGTTCTCGAACAGGTAGCCGGCCCATTCCGGCCCCTTGTTGAGGTAGGCCTCGATGCGAGTCTGGGCCTGCTCGCGGGTGTCGAAGGTGCGCTCGGTCGAGAACAAGGTGACGCTGACGCGCGGGTCCTTCGGCGGTTCGGCCACGATGACGTTGGCGCCGAAGTAGGTGTCGGTGTCATCGGTCTGGACCGAGACGAAGGACTTGCGCAGGTTGACCCGTCCGCCTGCGCGGTCGAGTTCCGAGATGTCCGGGAAGATGGCGTTGGACACGCCGTCGGCAATGGTGATGCCCGTGGGCGCACCACCCCCCTCGGGGACGTCGGCCATGACGGCGGACTTCAACAGTTTCACGTCGCCGGAATGAATCGGCATCTCAAAGCTCCAGGAATTTCAGCGTCAGTCGGTAGAAGTCGGTGTCGGCCCGCGCCGGGAAACCCAGCACGGGCTCCGACTCGATCGGTGTGTCGGCGTGGCGGAAGGCCACCGTGAAGGAGCGTCCGTCCGCCAGGGTTAACGCGAAGCGCCCTGTGGCGGCGCCGACCGGGATGGACGCCCATGCAAGCAGTTGCTCGACCGTCGCGCGGGTGACCCACGCCATGTCGGCAGCGCCCACCAAGGTGATCGGACGGCCTGCCTGCCGGGTTGCCGACTGGATCAGCAGCGCGCCCGTGATCAGGTAGGACGCGGATGCCACCGCCGGTGTCCATGCGTGTTCATCGGTCCACAGCAAATCGTCGGGCAGCAGCAAGGCCACCTCGTCGGAGAGGTTCTTCAGTTGCATGGTTTGGTTGTCAGACGGCCCTGGCGCGGGCCGTATCGAGGACTTGCAGCAGGCGCGACTCGTCTCGTGCGTCGATTGCGGCGTTGACCTTCCGGTCACCCGCAGACAACTCGACCCGCACCGTGCGCGTCGAGCCACTGTCGGCCGGCAGCACCGGGCGCGACGCGCCGTTGACCCAGCCCGACGACGGTTGCACCAGTCCGCCCGTAGAGAACCCCTGGATGCCCGCCATCGCACGCCCCGCCAGAGCTTGCGCAGGAGCCGTCAGGTTGTTGATGGCTTCGAAGAACCCGGCGCCAAAACGCGACACCGCATCCTTGTTGACCACGTACTCACCCGGCGTGAGCATCGCGGGGATGGTGTCGGATTTCGCGACACCACCGCGCCGGAAGAACTGCCCCTGGTTTTGCTCCATGTAGTCGATCAGGTCGCGCTCCAGATCCTTGCCCCAGAGCAGCGGCTGCGCCATCGCCTGACGCCAGGTCTGCTTGATGCGTTCGAGCTGGCCCCGCTCGTTGGAGGTGAGCGTCTTGCGCCCGATGAAGTCTTCGATGGCGCGTCGGTCCTGTTGGGCCTGCTTCCCGTAGCTCTCCATCGTCTTCCAGCGCATGTCCAGGCTGACGGACGCACCGTAGTTCCACTGGAGCCAGTTGGTGTACTGGTTCATGCCGTCCAGGCCGAGGTCGATCATCTTCAACGCCTCGGCGGCCTCGCGATTGCGCTTGGGTCCGCCGTCGCTGTTCCCCGACGTGCCAAGTCGGCCCAACACCGGGCCGCCGGTAGCGAATCGGGCCACGCCAATCGCAGCAGCAGAAGTGCGCGCCATATTGGCCAGGCGCGACAACGCCGTACCGCCGTACTTCTGGACTGCCGCTTTGCGGATCACGAATGCGCCGGCGTCCAGCGTGCGTGGCACGGTGTCCTGGTTGCCGGACCCGGGAACGGTGCCGCCGCTCATGCGCGCGAACGCAGTGCTCACGGCCCCACCTTCGGCGAATCGACGGATGCCACTGCCGACCAGACCGCCGGTGGCGTTCACCTCGACGCGCTGCACGTAGATCGTGTGCGTGCTGGAGGTGTTGGCACCGTTGAGGCTCATCACCTCGGCGCGGGCCGCATCGGCGTTCGTACTGATCTGGTGCCGTGACTCGGTCTGAATGCGGTCGAGCGCGCGGATCATGCCCTCGACATTGGTGATCGATGCCTGCGCCTTTTCGGTGGCGACCTTAAGTTCCAGTTGGGAGTTCTGGTCGGCGTAGGTCTTCAGCCGCGCCAGAGCGTCCTTCGCCTTGGAGACGTCGGCATCGACCGGGAGCGTCTTTCCTTCCTTGAGCAGCTGCTCGTACTGCTGCAGCTTCTTCTCAGCCTCCTGCAGGTCGGCCTGGATCGACAGCAGCAACTGCTTCTCAGCCACTGCCTTGTCCAGATCGGCGATCGCCTTGTCAAACCGCGCCGTGTCGGCATCGATGGTGACCTTCAGCCCGTCCTTGAGCTTGGCCGTGATCTGGTCGATCTGGGTCTCGGTCTGGGTCAGCGTCTCTCGGATCTGGTCCCGGGCGGTCAGCGCCGATTGCGCGGCCGTCTGGTGCGCTTTGGCCTCGGCGTCCAGCGCTTTGTTCAGGATCTCCTCCGAGTCCCGAATGCGCTGGATGGCCTGGTAGACGCCGTCCTTGCCCTGCGCGATCGCCGTGTCAGCGTCCTTGGTGCGCTGGGCCAGTTCCGATCGCAGTTGATCGGCCTGACGCATCAACGCATCGGCCTTCTCGTACTCCTGCCGGCGGTAAGCCTCCCTCGACTGCGCCTCGAGCTGAGTGACCTGCGAGACACTCTGCTCCGACTGCTTGCGGGCTTCCTCGGCGCGCTTGGCCTCGTTGGTCTGGCTGCTGGCAACCTGCGCCGCCAGGTCCATCGCCTTCTGCGCGTACTGGCGGGCCTGCTCCAACTCGCCCGCAGCGAGTGCATCTCGCGCCTTGGACTGGTACTCGTAGATCTGGCGCTTGCGGTCCTCGGTCGCTTCGACCTCGGACATGCCTTGCCGCAGGATTTCGCGGATGCGCTCCTCCGTCGTCATCGACAGCAGGCGCTTCTCCTCCTCGATGCGCTTGATCTCCGCCAGGTGGCGGTTCGCCTCGGCGTTGAGCTGGTCGATGTGCTGACGGTACTCGGCCGCCGCCTGGACCATGGTCTGGCGCTTGGTCGCCAGGATCTCGTTCTCGACGCGGGTGACGTTGGCCGAGCGCTCCTGCTCGGTCTGCCCATCTCGACGTGCTGCGTCGATCCGCGCCTTGGACTCATCATCGATGAGCTTGAGCGTGTCGGTCGTCGCTTGCCGGCGCAGCGTGGTCTGCTGGGTCAATGCATCCCCAAGCAACTGCGTCGACTTGGTGATCAGCGCCGTTTCCGACTGGGTCTTGAGGTCGAGCGCGGCCTGCTCCTGCTGGTAGCGCGCCTTCACCGCCTCAATCTGCCGCTGCAGATTGGCTTCGACGATCGAGGTCAGCCCATTGTAGGCCTCGGCCATTTTGGCGGTCGAATCGTTGACCACCTGCGTTGCCTTACCGACCGCCTGCTCGACCTCGCCCAGACGGGACTTGAGCTTTTCCAGTGCGGTGTGGACTGCCTCGACACCACGTCCCACGGCTTCCTGCGTGCCCTGGCGCACGGCCTCCAGCCGCTTGGCGATTTCCTCGGCGGTGGTGCCAGCGGTGTTCATCGCGGCCTTTGCCGCCTCGGATCCCTTGGTCGCATCGGCGTACATCTCGCCGAAGATGCGGTTCATCTCGGCCAGGCGGGCCTCATGCCGCTTGGTGGCTTCGGCAATGGTGTCGGAAGTGAAGATGGCCGCGAACGCTTCCCACCGGTACTGAAGCTGCTCGACCGCCTTGACGAGCACCTCCACCATGAAGATGCCAGCCTTGCGCACGATCTCGAACTTCTCGGACAGCCAGGTGCCGATTTCCCAGCCGACCAGGAACGCGCCCAGAACAACGAATGCGGTCTTGAGCACACCCACCGTCGCCACAGCCGCCGAAATCGTCAGATTGGCGGTCGCCCACGCGGATGCCGTGGCATTGGCCGCGAGCACAGCGGCGGCCCCAGCGGTTTGCCAAGCGGTCACCAGGGCGGGCAGGAAGCGGTAGATCAGGACGGCCAGGCCCACATCCTTGATCACGGTGAGCCACTTCATCACCGTGTCCATGTTCTGCGCGAGCCAGGTCAGCGCCTCGGACAGCTTCTTGGTCATGCCGGTGGACTCGTCCATCTTCTGCACCCACTGCCCGAAGGCGTTGCGTACACGCTCGATGGACTGCGACACCGTGGCGGGCATGCTGGCGTATTCCGCCGCCAGCTTGTCCTTCTGCGACAGCAGCGCCTGAACTACGACGTCGGCCGTGAGGCGCCCCTCTTCGGCGAGCTTGCGCAGCCGCCCAATGGGCACGTTCAGACCGTCGGCCAGAGCCTGCGCCAGACGAGGTGAGTTCTCGACGACCGAGTTGAATTCTTCACCCCGCAGCACGCCCGCCGCCAGTGCCTGGCCGAACTGCAGGAGAGACGCCTGCGCTTCGGTGGCACTTGCGCCGGAGATGCGCAAGGCCTGCGAGATGCTCTCGGTGATAGTGAGGGCGTCCTTCTGCTCGCCACCCAGCATCCGCACCGACTGCTGCAGCTTGCCGTACAGCGCGGTGGTTTCCTGCAGCGGGACACCCATGCGCTGCGCGATCTCGAAGAGCGCCGCCTGGGCGACCTTGTATTCATTCGTCCCGGCCGTGGCCAGCTTCAGGCGAGCGCCCATCTGGTTCCACGCGTCGGCCAGTTCGATGACCTCGCGCAGTCGGCCCGCAAACTCGAAGGCCGCCAGGAAGGCCACCAACTGCGTCTTGGCGCGGCCGAACTGCTCGGAGAACGCCGAGACACCGGCCTTCACCTCCGCCAGACCATTGGTGGTCTTCTCGCCGACGGTCTTGGCGGTGGTGGAGAGTTCGCCCAGACTGCGTTCGGCCGAGGCGACGGCGCGCTTGAGCCCGTCGTCCGCTCCTTCGAGAGCGACAAGAATGGAAATCCGATTGGCCATGGATCAGTCGACCGTGCGCAGTTGCTTTTCGATCGCTGCAGACAGGCGCGGCACGCGCGTGGCGACCATGCGCTCGATGTCCAGGCGCTTGCGCAACACCACCTTGGGCACGAGCACGGCGATCGGAATGTCGGCACCGCGCTTCAGACGTTTGACGCCTTCGGCCTTGCGGTAGCGGCGCTTGAACCCCGAAAGCGTGCGGTCGTATTCCTGCAGGTTCTCCGCCATCAAGACGATGTTCCCCTTCGAGTTCTTGATGAAATAGGCATTGCCGCCACGCATGAGCTCGGCGATCTGCGCCTTGAAGCGCTTGCGCCCCACGCGACCATGCAGCGGGATCAGAAGCCGCCCGGCGATGACGCCGCCGGTCTCGTGGATCCGAGACCAGGGGATGCGAGAGCCGACATAGAGCGCCGGATAGCGGTTCGGGTCCCGGTCCAGGACCTTCGCCGTGAAGCCCTTGATGAAGGAATTCTTGACCACGGCCATCTGACCGGCGACTTCGGCCCGCACGTCCTGGCGCAACTCTGCTGCCTCTGTCGCCATGGCGCGAGCGACCGCCTGCTGGACCTTGGCCCGAATCTCCCCGCCCCAGCGACGCAACTGGGCAAGGCCTGCAGCGCTGTCGATCCGGATAGAGACCTTCATGACGACTGGGCCCGGTCGACCAGGCGGTCGAGCGTCTGGTCCAGCTGGCGGGCGTCTCCTCGCGCGCCGATCGCGATGAGCGAGAGCGCACGGGCATCGCGCGACGCATCGGAGCGCTCGCACGCCGCCACGAATCCCCGCACCTGCGCCAGCGTGTAGTCGAGGATGTCGGGCATCCGGTGACCGTGCTCGATCAGGTGCTGGACGGCGTCGAACCAGCCGCCACCTGCGGCAGCTTCGTGGTTGCGAGCAGAACGTCGAGCTTGGGGATCACCTGCCGGGTAAAAAAATCAGCGTTGACCTCGATCACCTTGGCCGCCAGCAAGATGGCCTCGTCCGCAGCCAGATCGTCGACCCAACTGCGGGGCTTGCCGACCGCAATCGAGATCGCCGACAGCAAGTCCTCGCCGCGCTCGCCGAACAGGGCCAGCCAGTCGATGTCGGTGGCCGTGATCTGTTGCATGACCGGCGAGATCGCGCGCAGGAAGGCCGGCATCTGTCCGACCTTCAGCGGCTTGATGGCCAGCATCTCGCCAGCCACCGACACGGTCAACGCGGTCGGGATCAGGGTGTCCAAGTCGCTCATGGATCTCCCCTTACAGCTGAACGATGCGACCGAACTGGCCGAGCACCGCGTCGTAGCCTTTGGTCGTGTCGGCCAGCAGCGAGCCTTCCAACTCGAACTTGTTGTAGTCGTCCGAGATGAAGGAGATCTCCTTGAGCGGATCGAAGGCCACGCGGTACAACTCGACCAGGACCTTGGCGTTGCCCTGGGCGGTGTTGATCCCCTCCAGGCGCAGGAAGCGCTCAGGCAGCGCCTGCGTGAAGATGCCGATGTCGGTGACCACGCCGTAGGCATAGGCCGCCTTGAAAGGCGCGGTGAAGCCGGTGGTGTCCAGGAATTGGACGGCACCGAAGTCCAGGTCGGCGGTGTAGTGCGTGCCAGCGGTGAGCGTCGCCGGTGTTCCGGCGGAATCGGTCACCACCAGGCTCGACACCCTGGGGTGGGCGAGGAAGTAGCGGTCGCCGACGACCGGCGTATCACCGCCAAAGGGCTCAGCCGTCACCGACCCAGCCGTGCCGACGACGTGGTTGCCATACAGGGCGAGCGCCAGGTTCTCCTTGGTGAACTCCTCGATGGTCAGCTTCACGGTCGCCGACTTCTGCTTGACCATCCGGTGATCCAGCGAGCGCTGGCCGGTCTGGCTCTCGTAGTGCTCCAGAACGTCGGTCTTCAGCGACAACTTCAGTTCGGCCACGTTGCCGGGTGAGCGCACCTCGATCGGCAGACCGGCGGTGTCGCGCTTGCCGAGGAACACTCGGCCTTGAAAACTTGCATAGGTGCTCATTGCTTGGGTTCCTTACGTTGAATGGGAGAAAGGTCGACGGATGGGTCGGTGGGAGTCCGAACGGGTCTCGGCTCCCGCGCGACGATGTCGTTCGCCAGCAGCCACTCGGCGGCGTCGGCGTCGACCTCGATGCGGTCACCGGGTCCGTAGGACTTGCCCGCGTGCGTGTGCGGGCGCGTCAAAACGAGTCGGGTCATGGGTGTCATCCTTGGGTTGCCAGGTCTTGGGCCAGCGTTCGGTAGGTGATGCGGTAGCGCGCGGGAATGGATGCGGCGACGGCATCGGCGTCCTCCACCTCCCACTCGCATTCCTGCTCACGGATCCCGAGCGCGAGTCCGCCCAGATTCAGGTCGGACATCAGGGCGGCGTGGGCGGCAGTCAGCAGTCGGTCTGCCTCTGTCTCCGGAACGACGGGAGGCACCGCACGGGCCAGGGACACGATGCGAACCGTCAGTTCTCGGGTGACGCGGTCGTTGGCACGTTCGGCAATGGCATCCGTCTCGGGGAACACCACCAGTGCCGGGCACTGCTCGCGC
Organism: Burkholderiales bacterium 28-67-8; assembly: GCA_002281415.1. Classification (GTDB taxonomy): domain Bacteria; phylum Pseudomonadota; class Gammaproteobacteria; order Burkholderiales; family Burkholderiaceae_C; genus PBB1. Next base: position 26,206 of record NCFZ01000019.1, read on the forward strand.
GTGACTGCCACCGACGGTGATCGGTGGACTGAGGCGCCCAAAGCCTGTGCTGCCGGACGCACAGCCGCCATCACCGCCAGCAGGATCTGCTCGCGGATCGAATTGCCAGCCATGGCTTCAGACCCGAGTGAGACGGGCGCGTCGCTCGGTGCCGTCGCCCACGGACCGAACTTCACGTACCAGATAGGTCGCCGACCCGATCTGGACCTGCTCCTGGGCTGCCAGGCCCGCGAACACCGATGCCGGGAATGTCATGGCGTACTCGGTGCTCACGGTCAGACCATCCAGAAGGGACTCGTCCGGACAGGAAAATCCCACTGAATGCGACTGCGCCGCCGACCCGTCCGACGGGTGCCAGACACACGCCTGTAGCAGGCCAGCGCCGGCAGCCGCCGCGTAGACGGTTTCGACCAAGCCCATGGATCAGGCCGCCGTGAGCTTGACCAGCACGCCGGGGCGATGGCACATCGGCAGCGGGTTGGACTGCGTGTGCAAGTCGGTCCCCCGGTCGAACTTGCGCGGCTCCTGCTTGGCGTAGATCGCCTGCCCCAGGGTGTTGGCCGTCTCGTTGAAGTCGGCCGGCGCGAAGTACGTGCCGAAGGTGTCCACCGTACCCATAGGGAAGGCATGGGCCTCACCGGCGGCGATGAAGCGACGGCTGGTGCCGTTGACATCAGTCGCTTGGCCACGGTACTCCTCGAAGGTCACGCCGCCGAAGGTGAATCCGGCGCGCATGTCGTTGATGAGCACCGCGCCCTGCTGCCAGTAGGTGAAGGCGTCCTTGACCTTGGGGTGGTCGGTCAGCGCATCGAAGAACTCCGGCGAGCACAGCACCCGGATGCCGGTCATGAACTCACCCTTGAGATTGTCCTCCAGATGACGCAGCACGTCGGCGCACTTCTTCTTCACGTTCGACGAGGCATTGCCCAGATCGAAGCTCACGACCGCCGGCGAGATGCCGAACTCGTCATACAGGTCGTAGATCACCGAGCCGTCGGCGTCGAGGATCACGCCCTTGAGCGCGCCCATGCGCAGGTGCTCCAGCGTGATGGCGTGCTTGTTGCGCATGGTCTCCAGGTGCCGAGCCATCACGCCAGCCACCGACTCCATCTCGGTCTCCGAGCCGAAAGCACGAATGCCCTGGACCTCTTCGGGCAGGACCACGTCGTCGTGCGGGATGTGCGGGATCACGAAGGAGCGCACCTTGCGCTTGCCGCGTGCGCCGACCGTACCCGGGGCACCCGGGGGCAGCGTCGGCAGCAGATTGAGCACGCCGTTCTGCTCCTCGACGATGACCTGGCGCGTGCGCACCGGCTTGGCCGGGAACAGATCGAGCGACTCGAGGCGCCCATAGCGGTTGGGGATGACGTTGATGGCGGAGGTCAGCGCCGCCATCGAAAACGCCGGGGTGTTGAACGGGTTGTTCATGTTCAGGATTCCTTTCAGGCGGACTGACGAATGAGGATGCCGCGTGCTTCCAATGCGGCGATGGCGGCGACCTTGTGCTCGGGCGTGATGCCCGCAGGCCAGACGACGGCGTGGGATGCGACGACGGCGTGGCGTGCGAGCAGCAGGACGTTGTCGCGCTCGATCAGGCTGGCGTCGCAGTCGCCCAGCAGGATCCCCACGGGCGATTCGGTGCCGTCGGTCGCGTCCGGCTCGTAGCGCTTGATCTTGGAAGTCGCGGCGACGCGGCCCACGACGGCGCCGAGTTCGAGGCGCTGGCCTGCGGCCACGGTGACGACGTCACGCGAGTAGTTGAGGCAGTCCTCCTCGTACTTGAGGAGATCGCCGAGGTTGAGAGGTTCGTTGAGTGCAGACATGGCTTCAGTCCTTTCCAGTGAGTTTCTTGACGGCCTTCATGAGGGGGTTCTGCTCCGGCGATGCGGCAGTGGCAGCAGCGTCCGGATGGATCAGGGAACTGATCTCCGTGCCCTGTGCCCGACCGGCCAGGAGCGTCTTGCGCACCTGTGCGACGCTGGCGCCTTCACTGAGGAAGGACAGAGTGAGCCCGGGCTGACCAGCCAACTGGCACAGCTCGGCGATCGCCACGGCATCGGCGCGCACCTGGGTGACGGCTGCGTCCACTGCTGCAGCGACGTCGTTGCCGACGCTGTGGTCCTGTGGCTGCGCTGCGGCGTTGCCGCCGGTGTGGTCGGGCTTTTCGGGTTCGAGTGCCGGGTCTTCCGGCGCATTGGTTGACTCCGGAGGGAGTCGGTCGATGGCGTTCTCATGCATCGCGTTTTTCTCCATGGGGTTGGTTGAAAGGAGCGCCCCTTTGGAGGTGGGCGCGAGAGGGGAACTGGTAGCAGCGAGGAACTTCAGGCCGGGCGTCGCAGCGTTCGTCGCGAGGTAGGACGCGAAGTCGACCAACGCCGACTCGGTGGTGCCAAGCCGATCGGCCAGTCCGACGCTGATCGCGTTGGGGCCGAAGTACAGGCCGGCTTCGGTGGCACGCACGGCCGCCGCATCGAGGCCACGCATCGAGGCCACGTGATCGACGAATAGTCCGTAAAGGCGATCGACTTCGGCCTGCAGCAGCGCGTAGGCATCGGGGTCGAGTGGCTCGTGCGGCGAGAAGTCGTTCTTGTGCGCACCCGCCGTCACTGCCGTATAGCGGTAGCCGTCCTGCGCATCGCGGGCGGTCTGATCGACGTGCATGGCGATCACGCCAATCGACCCGACACCGCCGGTTTGGCTCACGTAGATGCGCGAGGCCGCGCTGGCGATCGCGTAGGCAGCTGAGAAGGCTGAGTCGCTTGCAACGGCCCACACGGGCTTGACCGCACTGGCAGCCCGAACCCGCTGCGCGAGTTCGAAGACACCGCCGGCCTCGCCACCGGGTGAGTCGATATCGAGCAAGATGCCGGTGATCGAAGCGTCGGCCAGCGCCGCATCCAGCATGGCCGCCACTTGGCCATACGAGGTGAGGCCCGATGCCGCGTCGAGTCCGAGGGACCGACGCACCAGCGTGCCGTAGACCGGAATCAGCGCGATGCCAGGAGCGGTGCTGACGCTCGACCTCGGCGCCGGAACCGGGATGGCCTCCTTGGCCGTGGGCCATTGGACCCGATCTCCGAGGACGGAAAGAATGACGTCCAGCTTCGAGCGGACGAGCAGAAGCGGCGTCCCGTACAGACGGGACGCCAGATGGGGCAACAACATGTCAGGTGCCTTGAGTTAGGACGTCCGCGCTGGCGGACGCGAGATTCGAAGACCTGGGGTTCGCGCCGGCTGCGGGTCCCTGGTCATGGCGAGGGTCGGTGTCGAGCACCAGCCCCCATGCGTCGGCCCGAGCGTTGTCGGCAGCGATCTCGCGGTCGACGTCTTCCGCGTCGTAGCCGTTGGCAGAGATCGCCTCCGAGCGACTCATCAGTCCCGATCGGATGGCTGACTTCATCGCCTCCGTTTCCTTCAGTGGATCCACCCACTGCCAGCCCTGCGGGATCCACTTGACGGCCTGCCACTCCCGACGGCGCGCCGATCCACCACGCAGGTTGCCTGGCAGGACCAGCGCGCCTTCCAGGACGGCCTGCGCCATCCATGCCGCCCAGATCGGGCGGCAGAGCTGATGCACGATCACACCGTGCTGGAGATGCTCGACGCGGCGGCGGAACTCCAGGAGACCGGCGCGGATGGACGAGTAGTTGACCTGGGTGAGGTCCCCGGTCAGCTGCTCATAGGTCACGCCCATGGCGGCGGCCACCGCCCGGAACTGCATGCGCAGGAATTCCGAGTACGAGCCGCCGACGTCGGCCGGCTGTGAAAACTTGATGTCCTCGCCGGGCTCCAGGATCTGCATCGTCCCCGGCTCCAGGCCCGAGAGGGCCACGCCGCTGGCATCGGCCGAGCCTTCACCGAGCAGGCTGTCCTCCGGGGACAGGCGGGTGATGAAGCCGGCGAACATGGCCGCAGTCTTCTTGCGCACCAGTTCAGCGTCGTCGTACTGGTCCAGCTCGTGGAGCTTCACCAGCGCCCGTGCCAACCAGGGCTCGCCTCGGATCTGGCCCGGGCGCAACGGCCGGAACATGTGGATGATCTCGGACGCATCGACGCGCACCGTGCTCATGCCACCATCACCGGACA
>NCFZ01000196.1 GCA_002281415.1 Burkholderiales bacterium 28-67-8
GAAATTCACCCGGGCGCGAAGATCGGCCGGCGCGTGTTCATCGACCACGGCATGGGCGTCGTGATTGGCGAGACGGCCGAGGTGGGTGACGACTGCACGATCTATCAGGGCGTGACCTTGGGCGGCACCTCGCTGTGGAAGGGCGCCAAGCGGCATCCGACGCTGGGGTGCGGTGTCATCGTTGGCGCCAACTCGCAGGTGCTGGGCGGTTTTTCGGTGGGCGACAACGCGCGCATCGGCTCGAACGCGGTGGTGCTGAAGGCGGTGCCTGTCGGTGCCACGGCGGTGGGCAACCCGGCGCGGGTGATCGACGCGCGGGCTGATGCGCAGCGTGAGGAAACGGCGGCCAAGCTGGGGTTTTCGGCTTACGGCATCACCCAGGGCGACGACCCGGTGGCAAAGGCGATGAAGTCGCTGATCGACCACGCCGCTGCGCAGGAGCACCAGATCACGATGCTGTGGCAGGCGATCGAGACGCTGTCGGCTCCACGGCCGAGCGACGCACCATCTTCTGCCGGTTGCGTTCCGGCCGACGCGCAGACCTCAGACACTTTCGACGCGGCAGCGCTCAATCGCCTCGTCAAATAGGTCGGGTCAAATCGGCTTGGGTCGCAGGGCCGATTTGGGCCTGAAGGCCGCGCACAGCGCGGGGTCGGTCTCGATGTACGGCCCGCCGATCAGATCAATGCAATAGGGCACGGCCGCGAAGACGCCTGGCACGCTCGGTGTGGCCTGCGGCAGGCCTTGCAGCGTTTCGGCGATAGATTTCGGCTGGCCTGGCAGGTTGATGATCAAGGCCTTGCCTCGGATCACGGCCACTTGCCGCGACAAGATCGCGGTGGGAACGAAATTCAGGCTGATGCTGCGCATTTGCTCGCCAAAGCCCGGCAACACCTTGTGCGCCACCGCCAGCGTGGCCTCGGGCGTCACGTCGCGCGGCGCCGGGCCCGTACCGCCGGTGGTGAGCACCACATCGCAACGCGCTTGATCGACCAGCTCGCACAGGGCAGCGCTGATGGCGGCCTGCTCGTCGGGGATCAGCCGGGTTTCCCAGATCACCGGGTTGAGCAGTGCACGGCCCAGCCAGTCCTGCAGCGCCGGCACGCCCTTGTCTTCATAGACCCCCGATGAGGCACGGTCGCTGACCGAGACGACGCCGATGCGCACGGTGTCAAGCGCTGTGCCAGCGGTGTTCATTCCGATTCGTCGTCAGTGGGATCGGCGCCTTCGGGCTCAGCCGCGCTCGATTGCTGCCGGATGAACTTGAACAGATCGCGAAAGGCGCGACCGCTGCGCTGCTCGGGCGCGACCGAAGCATCCTTGCGGGCCGCGCGGATCAGGCTGCGCAACTGCTGCACATCGGCTTGCGGGTGATCGGCCATCCAGGTGGTGAGCGCGTCATCGCTGGCCACCAGCTCGGCGCGCCAGCGTTCGGCGTCGTGCAGCGCCAGCGCATCCTTGGCGTGACCGAGCTGCATCGAGGCCACGGCCTCGCGCAGTGGCTCGGGGTCGTTGCGGCGCATCAACTTGCCGATGTACTGCATCTGACGGCGTTTGCCTTCGTGGGTGCGTGTGACGCGGTACTGGCGGATCGCATCGAGCAGGCTCTCGTCCATCGGCAGGTCGATGAGCCGGCCGTCGGGCATGGCGACCAGCGCTTCGCCGAGGTCTTGCAGGTCGTGCGATTCCTTCTTGCGACGGGTCTTGCTCGATCGCGTCAACCACGCCGGGATGGGGGTTGCTGGGGGCAGATCTTCGGTATCGGTCGGTGGCATCAGTGGTGTGGCCTCAGGCGCGGGCCGCGGCTGCGGCAGACAAGGCGGTAGGTATCATAGCCACGAGGCTTTCAGCGCTGCGCTGACGCCTGCGCGGGCACCGCCGTACGAGCCTTCGCGGCGATTGCCCGTCTCCCCTCATTGGCAGCTTCAGCTGCAGTTCAACACCCCCGATCACCCCATGCCACGTACGCCTTCGCCGTCAACCCCGACCACCGGTTTTGCCTACACACGGGCCAGCTTCCAGCAGTTGGTGGAAGACGCGCTGCGCCTGGCGAAGCGGCTCGGTGCCACCGATGCCAGCGCCGAGGTGTCTGAAGGCGTCGGGCTGTCGGTGTCAGTGCGCAAGGGCGACCTCGAAAACGTGGAACGCAACCGCGACAAGTCGATCGGCGTGTCGGTCTACGTGGGCCAGCGTCGCGGCAATGCCAGCACCTCCGATTTTTCGCCCGCCGCGCTTGAGCAGACGGTGCGTGCGGCACACGACATTGCCCGATTCACCGCCGACGATCCTGCTGCGGGCCTGGCCGATGAACAGGACTTGGCGCTGGGCGATGCGGCGTTGATGGACCTGGATCTGTTCCACCCCTGGGCCATCGATGCCGCTGGTGCGGCCGAGATCGCCATGCGCTGCGAGCAGGCGGCTCTGTCGGTCGACAAACGCATCACCAACTCCGAAGGCGCGGGCGTGTCGGCCCAGCAGTCGCATTTCTTCGCGGGCAACAGCCGTGGTTTTCGTGGCGGCTACGCCAGTTCGCGACATTCGATGTCGGTGGCGCCGATCGCTTCTCTGCCGGGTCGCAACGGCGACGACATGCAGCGCGATGCCTGGTACTGCTCGATGCGCGCCGCCGCCGATCTGGCCGCGCCCGAGGCGGTGGGGCGCTATGCCGCCGAGCGAGCGCTGTCGCGGCTGAAGGCGCGCAAGATCAAGACCTGCGAGGCGCCAGTGCTGTTCGAGTCGACGGTGGCAGCCGGGCTGTTGGGTGCTTATGTGCAGGCGACCAGCGGTGGTGCGCTTTACCGCAAGTCGAGCTTTCTGCTCGATTGCCTGGGCCAGCCGGTGATGGCTGAGCACCTCGACATTTCTGAAGACCCGCACCTGCGGCGCGGCAAGGGCAGTTCGCCATTCGACGACGAGGGCGTGGTCAGCCGCGCGCGTCGCGTTGTGGAGGGCGGCGTGGCGCAGGGCTACTTCCTGTCGAGTTACTCGGCGCGCAAGCTGGGGATGCGCACCACGGGAAACGCCGGCGGCTCGCACAACCTGTTCCTGACCAGCCGACTCACCCAGCCCGAAGACGACCTGGTGGCCATGCTGCGCAAGCTCGACCGTGGCTTGTTCGTCACCGAGTTGATGGGCCAGGGCGTCAACCACGTGACCGGCGACTATTCGCGCGGGGCGGCGGGCTTTTGGGTCGAGCGCGGGCGCATCGTGCACCCGGTGCATGAGATCACCATCGCCGGCAACGTGAAGGACATGCTGCGCGGCATCGTCGCGGTGGGGTCCGACGCTTACACCATGGGCGGGAAGACCATCGGCTCGGTGCTGGTCGGCTCGATGAAAATCGCGGGTAGTTGAAATTAGCCGGCGCTTTGCGCCGCAACACAGGAGTGCGGAACATGCAAAGACGACGGTTCATCCATCACAGTGGTTTGGCTGGCGTTCTTGCCGCCGGTGTGGCCCCATCCGTGGTTCACGCGCAGACCAATCTGCGGTGGCGGCTGGCGTCCAGCTTTCCGAAGTCGCTGGACACCATCTTCGGCGGGGCCGAGACCTTTGCCAGGAAGGTCGGCGAGATGACGGGTGGGCGCTTTCAGATCAGCGTGCATGCAGCCGGCGAGTTGATGCCGGCGTTTGGCGTGGTCGATGGCGTGCAGGCAGCCACGGTCGAGATGGCGCACACGGCGCCGTATTACTTCTTTGGCAAGGACGAGACCTTCGCGATCGGCGCGGCCATCCCGTTCGGCATGAATTCGCGGCAACTCACGGCCTGGATGTATCGCGGCAACGGCCTGAAGCTCATGCGCGAGTTCTATGCCAAGTACAACATCATCAGCTTTCCGGGAGGCAACACCGGGGCTCAGATGGGTGGCTTCTACCGCAAGGAGATCAAGTCACCTGCTGACATGAAGGGCCTGAAAATCCGCATCGGCGGCTT
>NCFZ01000197.1 GCA_002281415.1 Burkholderiales bacterium 28-67-8
CGTCGGCCAAGCCGATGCCGCTCGACCGCATCGGCCTGACCGAACACAACTTCCAGCAGCTCACGCGCGCCATCCAGCGACCCTACGGCCTCGTGCTGTGCGTGGGGCCGACCGGGTCGGGCAAGACGACCACGCTGCACTCGGCGCTGAGCTACATCAACATGCCCGAACGCAAGATCTGGACGGCCGAAGACCCGATCGAGATCACCCAGTCGGGGCTGCGCCAGGTGCAGGTCAACCCGAGGATCGACTGGACCTTTGCCAAGGCGTTGCGCGCGTTCCTGCGCGCCGACCCCGACGTGATCATGGTCGGCGAAATCCGCGATCAGGAAACCTCCCACATGGCCGTCGAGGCCTCGCTCACCGGCCACCTGGTGCTGTCCACGCTGCACACCAACAGCGCACCCGAAACCGTGACACGGCTGCTCGACATGGGCATGGACCCGTTCAACTTCGCCGACGCGCTGCTGGTCGTGCTGGCGCAGCGCCTGGTGCGCCGCCTGTGCACTGCCTGCCGCACGAGCCGCCCGGCCACCGAAGAAGAAATCGAGGAACTGCTCGCCGACTACCTGCACGCCGCCCCGAAAGACAACCCGCTGTTCACCCGCGAGGCGCTGCGCGCCGACTGGACCGAGCGCTTTGGCGATTCGGGCCGGCTGATGCACCACTCAAGCAGCGGTTGCGCCGCGTGCAACCAGACCGGACAGCGCGGTCGCGCCGGCCTGCATGAGCTGCTGACCGTCTCGCGCGAGATTCGCCGCATGATCCAGACTGGGGCGCGCGCCGAGGAATTGCAGCGCGTGGGCATGATCGAAGGCATGCGCACGCTGCGCCAGGACGGCATCGAAAAAGTGCTGCAAGGCGTCACCTCGCTCGAGGAAGTGCGCGCCAGCAGCAATCTATGACCCCCAGGCAGTCCCCCGAAGCGCTCCCCGGCACGGCCCCAGCGGCCGCGCCGAAGCGCGAGCGCCTGCGTCTCGGGGACGTGCTGGTTCAGCAACACCTGATTTCGCAAGACCAGCTCAAGCAAGCGCTCGAGCAGCAGTCAGCCACCGGCAAGAAGCTCGGCCGCTTGCTGATCGAAGCCGGTGTCATCAGCGAAGAAACGCTGGCCCACGGCCTGGCGCGGCAGCTGCGCGTGCCGATGGTCAACCTCAAGAGCTTCCCGGTGAAGAGCGAGACGGTGCGCCTGCTGAGCGAATCGCCCGCACGCCGCCACCGCGCCCTCGTGCTCGAGGACAAGGGCGAGCACCTGCTGGTGGGCTTTGTCGATCCGCTCGACCTGACCGCCTACGACGAGCTCACCCGGCTGCTGCGCCGGCAGATCCGCATCGCCGTGGTGGCCGAGAGCCAGCTCATGCCGGTGCTCGACCGCCACTACCGACGCACCGAGGAAATCTCCGGGCTGGCCAAGGCGCTCGAAAAGGACATCGGTGACGCGGTCGACTTCGGCGCGCTGCAAGCCAGCGTCGGCCAGGAAGGTGCGCCCGTCGTTCGGTTGCTGCAATCGGTGTTCGAAGACGCCATGCAGGTGGGCGCCTCCGACGTGCACATCGAACCGCAGGAAAACGGTCTGGCCATTCGCAGCCGCATCGACGGCGTGCTGCAAACGCAAAACCAGGCCGACAAGCGCATCGCGGCACCACTCGCGCAGCGCCTCAAGCTGATGGCCTCGCTCGACATTTCCGAAAAGCGCCTGCCGCAGGACGGCCGCTTCACGCTGCGCCTGCGCGAGCGCACGATCGACGTGCGGCTGTCGACCCTGCCTTGCCAATACGGCGAGTCGGTGGTCATGCGGCTGCTGGTGCAAGGTGACAGCGTGCGTCGGCTCGACTCGATCGGCATGCCGGGGCGCATGCTCGCGCGCTTTCGCGACATCCTCGGGCGCAGTTCGGGCATGGTGCTGGTCACCGGCCCCACCGGCTCGGGCAAGACCACCACGCTGTACGCCGCGCTGGCCGAGCTCGATGCCGAGCAACAGAAGATCATCACCGTCGAGGATCCGATCGAATACCGGCTGCCCGGCCTGACGCAGGTGCAAGTCAACGAGAAGATCGAGCTGAGCTTCGCGCGCGTGCTGCGCGCCACGCTGCGCCAGGACCCCGATGTGATCCTGATCGGCGAAATACGCGACCCCGAGACGGCCGAGATCGGCCTGCGTGCGGCCATCACCGGTCACCTGGTGCTGTCATCGCTGCACACCCGCGATGCGATGGGCGCGCCATTCCGGCTGCTCGACATGGGCGCCCCGCCATTCATGGTGGCCAGCTCGCTTCAAGCCGTGATCTCGCAGCGGCTGGTGCGTCAGAACTGCGACAACTGCACCGAACCGCATCCGCCCACGCCTCAAGAGTCGGCCTGGCTGGAAAGCCTGGGCACCGGCCTGGCCGACGACCTGCACACGCTGCGCGGACGCGGCTGCTCGAGCTGCAACGGCACCGGCTACGCCGGACGCATTGGCGTGTACGAAATGCTCGAGATGGACGGTCCGCTGGCCCATGCCGCAGCCCACGAAGACACGGGCACGTTCAACCGCCTGGCACGCGAGCAACTCAGCGGGCACACCATGGCACACCATGCCTTCGAGCTGGTGCGGGCCGGACGCACCTCGGTGGCCGAGGCGATGCGCCTGTCGTCCGACATCGACTGAACCGGCAGCCCCGAATGCAAGCCTACGCCTGGCGCGGCCGCAACCAGCACGGTCATGTGATCACCGGAGTGATCGATGCCGAAAACGACGACTCGGTGGCCGAACAGCTGATCGCCAGCGGCGTCACGCCGGTGCAGATCAGCATCAAGGGCAGCAGCCTGTCGGCGCCACGCATGGACTGGTGGAACGCACTGCTCGCCGGCCCGGTGAGCGATGAAGACCTGCTGCTGTTCTCGCGGCAGATGTACGCCTTGCAGCGCGCCGGGGTGCCGATCCTGCGCTCGTTCGCGGGCTTGCAGGCCTCGACCGTCAAGCCATCGCTGGCCGCGCTGCTGGCCGATCTGCGCGCCGGACTCGACCAGGGTCGCGACCTTGCCACCACCATGACGCGCCACCCTTCGGTGTTTTCGGCGTTCTTCGTGGCGATGGTGCGCGTGGGCGAGATGACCGGTCGTCTCACCGAGGTGTTCAAGCGTCTCGGTGAACACCTCGAGTTCGAGATGGATGTGCGCGCACGCATCAAGCAAGCGCTGCGCTATCCGGCCATGGTGATGATCGCGATGGGCGCTGCGCTGGTGGTGATCAACCTGTTCGTGCTGCCCGCCTTCGCCAACGTCTTCAAGGGCTTCAACGCCGAGCTGCCGCTGATGACGCGCGTGCTGCTCGGGTTTTCCGATCTGACCGTGCGCTGGTGGCCGATGCTTCTGGCCGCTTCGGTGGCGGTGGTCTGGTCGGTGCGCGCGTGGGTGGCCACACCGACGGGTCGCTACCGGTGGGATCGCATGAAACTGCGCCTGCCCGTGGCTGGTCCCATCATCCTCAAGGCCACGCTGGCGCGCTTTGCGCGCAGCTTCGCGCTGGCCTCGGCCAGCGGGGTGCCGATCAGCCAGGCCATGACGGTGGTGGCGCAAACGGTGGACAACGCGTTCATCGGCCAGCGCATCGAGCAAATGCGTGACGGCGTCGAGCGTGGCGAGAGCATTTCGCGCTGTGCGGCGGCCACCGGGGTGTTCACACCCGTGGTGCTGCAGATGATCGCCGTGGGCGAGGAAACCGGCGAGCTCGATGCGCTGCTGGTGGAGATCGCCCTGATGTACGAACGCGAGACCGACTACGCCATCAAGGGCCTGTCCGCCGCGATCGAGCCCCTGCTGCTGCTGGTCATCGGCGGCATGGTGCTGGTGCTGGCGCTCGGAGTGTTTCTGCCGCTGTGGAGCATGGGGCAGGCAGCCTCGGGCCGCGGCGGCTGAGGGCCTGCGCCAGAT
>NCFZ01000198.1 GCA_002281415.1 Burkholderiales bacterium 28-67-8
ATGGCCACCACCTCGCCGGCGCGTGCGGCGGCTTCGATCTTCGTCACCCAGACGGCGAGCGACTCGCGGCTGAGCACGCTCTCGCAGTGCAGGTTGGCATCGTCGGCATGGGCCGGCGTGTCGTCGGGCAGGTCGAACAGCGGGCCGTCCGAGTGGGGTTTGGGCGCGGGCGGCGGCGCGGGGGGCTTGAGCGCCGAGTCGACCTCGCGCAGCCAGGTCTTGAAGCCGTAGCGCGCGTAAAAACCATGCAGCGCGGGCAGGTCGGCCGCTCGCAGCGCCAGCGCATCGAGGTTCGGCCAGCCCGGCACGTGGCCGGCCAGATCGCAGTCCAGCCGCACCGTGACCAGCCGCTGCGCCTGCGGCAGCCAGTCGAGCGCGCGGCGCAGGTTCTCGCCGGCGGTGCCCTTGATGGCGTCGGCCGCGGCGATCACGCCTTGCAGCGATCCGTGCTCGGCAATCCATTTGGCCGCGGTCTTGGGGCCGACCTTCTCCACGCCGGGCACGTTGTCGACCACGTCACCCACCAGCGTGAGGTAGTCGACGATGCGCTCGGGCGGCACGCCGAACTTGGCGGCCACGCCGGGCGCATCGAGCCGCTCGTTGCTCATGGTGTTGATCAGCGTCACCCGGTCGTTGACCAGCTGCGCCAGGTCCTTGTCGCCGGTCGAGATGATCACCTGGTGACCGGCCTCGGCGGCCACGCGCGCGAGCGTGCCGATGGCGTCGTCGGCCTCGATGCCCGGCACCATCAGCACCGGCCAGCCGAGCAGCTTGACAACCTCGTGGATCGGCTCGATCTGCTGCACCAGCGGCTCGGGCATTGGGCTGCGGTGGGCCTTGTAGTCGGCGTACCACTCATCGCGAAAGGTCGGGCCGGGCGCGTCGAACACGCACACCGCGTGCTCGGGCTTCACGTCCTTGAGCGCGCGCTGCAGCATCGCCACCATGCCGTGCAGGGCGCCGGTGGGCGCGCCGTCGGGGCTGCGCAGATCGGGCAGCGCGTGGTAGGCGCGGTAAAGGTAGCTGGAGCCGTCAACCAGCAGCATCACGGGCAGGGACTTGGGGTTCATCGGGCCATTGTGCGCGGCGACCGCGGGGGTTCGATTTGTGGCGCAGCGCAGCAAATGCCCCCGCCCGCGGCGGCTGCGGCACCTAAAATCGAGCCATGAACATCCAACTGCGGTGGTTGCCCGTGCTGTGCGGCCTGTGCCTGACGCTCGTCCTGCAAGCCCCTGCGCGAGCCGAGGCCGCGGCGCCCGCCCCTGCGGCGTCGGCGGTGGCCGCCGCTGCTTCCCGGACGGATGCGGCCGAGTCCGACAAGGCCGAGCCGGGCGAGCCCGTCGTGCGCGAGACCGTGATCGAGGACGACGGTGCGCGCATCGACGAGTTGAAGGTGCGCGGACAGTCCAAGCGCATCACGGTGACGCCCAAGAAGGGCGGCAAGCCCTACGAGATCATCACCGACAAGGGCGCGCACGATCACACCGAAGGCCCCAACGGCTTCAACGGCGCGGTCGGCAAGCGGGTGTGGCCGGTGTTGTCGTTTTGACCCGCGTGGACGCCATCACCCGCATGCGACCGCGCAAGCCCTCAACACACACGCTGGCGGGCTGACGTCATGGCTGTCTACACTGCCGTGCCGTTCGAGGCGGCTGCCGATCTGGTGACACGCCTGAACATCGGCACGCTCACCGAACTCGAAGGCTGCAAGGGCGGCATCGAGAACACCAACTACTTTGCCGACACCACCCGCGCGCACTACGTGCTCACGCTGTTCGAGCGCCTGAGCGCCGAACAGCTGCCGTTCTACCTTCGGCTGATGCAGCACCTGGCCGCCCGCGGCATCCCGGTGCCCGATCCGCAGGCCGATGCCCACGGCGAGATCTTGCACACGCTGTGCGGCAAGCCCGCCGCGGTGGTCAACCGGCTGCGCGGCGGCAACCGCCTGGCGCCCGACGTCGATCACTGCGCGCAACTGGGCGACATGCTCGCGCGCATGCACCTGGCCGGCCGTGATTTCGAGCTGCACCAGCCCAACCTGCGTGGCCTGGCTTGGTGGACCGAGACCGTGCCGGTGGTCAAGCCGTACCTGAGCGAGCCGCAGCGCGCGCTGATCGAATCCGAGCTGGCCTTTGCGCAGCATGTGGCCGCATCGCCCGCCTGTGCCGGGCTGCCGCGCGGGCCGATCCACGCCGACCTGTTTCGCGACAACGTGATGTTCGATGACGGGCCGGACGGCGACCGTCTGAGCGGGCTGTTCGACTTCTACTTCGCCGGCGTGGACACCTTCTTGTTCGACATCGCGGTGTGCCTCAACGACTGGTGCATCGATCTGGCCTCGGGCCGGCTCGAAGAAGAGCGTGCGGCGGCACTGGTCACGGCCTATCACGCCGTGCGAGCGCTGAGCGCCGACGAGCAGCGGCTGCTGCCGGCCATGCAGCGCGCCGGCGCGCTGCGTTTCTGGATTTCGCGCCTGTGGGATTGGCACTTGCCGCGCGACGCGTCCATGCTGACGCCCCACGACCCGACCCACTTCGAACGCGTGCTTCGCCAGCGCGTTGAAGCCCCCTGGCACCCAGCGCTCGCCGAATCGGCCGCCGCACCACACCGCACCGCATGAAACTGCTCACCGTTCCAGCCAGCCGCGGAGCCGTGTGGGTGCGCAGCGGCTTTCGCATCTTCTTCACCAAGCCGCTGGGCTTTGCGTCGCTGTTCGCCTCGTTCATCCTGACGGCCATGTTCTTGCTGCTGGTGCCCAGCATCGGGCCGCTGCTCGTGCTGATCGTGCTGCCGCTGGTGTCGCAAGGTTTCATGCTGGGCACCCAGCAAGCGCTGGCCGGTCAAACGCCGATGCCCGATCTGTTGACCTTGCCCTTGCGCGGACCGCGCTCGCGCGCGTTCGACATGCTCAAGATCGGGCTCGTCTACGGCGCATGCAGCTTCGTCATCATGTGGATCTGCAGCGTGGCCGATGGCGGGCGCTTCGAGATCCTGCAGCAGGCCATGGGCGAAGAAACCCCTGACGCCGCGCGCATTTCCTTCTTGCTGCAAGACCCGATGCTGCTGGTGGGTCTGGTGCTGCGCCTGACGCTGGCGAGCTTGCTGTCGGTGCCGTTCTGGCACGCGCCGGCGCTCATCCACTGGGACGGCCAGGGCGTGGCGCAGTCGCTGTTCTCGAGCACCGTGGGCTGCTGGCGCAACAAGAGCGCGTTCGCGGTCTTCGGCATCAGCTGGCTGATGGTGATCGTGGTGCTGGGCGTGTTGCTCAACACCTTGTTCGCCCTGCTGCTGGACGCGCCGCAGCTCGTGCCAATGGCCGCGCTGCCCGCCGGCCTGATGTTCTCGACCGTCTTCTACGCGTCGCTGTACTTCACGTTTGTCGACTGCTTCGGCAACCCTGAGGCGACGCCCCAGCCCAAGCGCTGAGCATGGCCTTGGCCGGCATCGACCGCATGGCCGCAACGATCCGCTCGCGGATCCTGGTATCGCTGATGCTGGTCGGCGTGGGGCTGGCCCCGCCGGCCCGCGCACTGGAACCGGTGGTGCAGGGACCGGAATCGGTGGCCGACTGGTACGCCGCCGGCAACCGCTTCATCGAGGACACCGGCCGACTGCCCGACACCCGCCGACCGGCCAGGAACGTGATCTTGTTCGTCGGCGACGGCATGGGCATTTCCACGCTCACCGCGGCGCGCATTCTGGAAGGCCAGCTCGCCGGCCACCCCGGCGAGGAAAACCGCCTGTCGTTCGAGACGTTCCCCAACGTGGCGCTGTCCAAGACCTACTCGTGGGACCAGCAAACGCCCGATGCGGCCCCCACCATGACCGCGATGGCCACGGGCCACAAGGCGCGCGAGGGCATGTTGTCGGTCGATCACCTGACCGCACGCGGCGAATGCAGCGCGGCGGTCACC
>NCFZ01000199.1 GCA_002281415.1 Burkholderiales bacterium 28-67-8
GCCACAAAAACCCACCAAAGTGCACTTATCTGCACTTTATCTCAAGAAAAGCGGGAGCGTCAACGGAAAGGCAAAGAAAAATTCAATCAAATCAAGGACTTAGCGACGATATTGAAGGCTGCCATGAAAGCCAAAAAGCGTTCAAAAACAAGCGCTTGAGGATCGCTTTGAAAGTGATGCGTTAAGAATCGGTCGCACAAGCGGTTACACACCAGCCGCCCGCGTGACGGGTCCCGAATCAGCCGAAAAAAAGCCCCGGTGGCGAGGCCAGCGGGGCGAGTCGACTGCGGCGCGCGCGGCGCCGCTCAGCCGGTGATCAGGAACGCCAGGGGTGGTTTCAGCGGGGCGACACGCCGATCAGCCACAGGTGCACGCCGCCAATGAAAGCGGCATAGAGCAGCAAGCCGCCCACCACCGCGATCGCGTCATTGAAACGGCCCGCACGGCCGAGCGTCGGGCCCGGCACGCGGCGCTTGAGCGAGATGCGATCGGCCACCGCCCAGGCGAGGAACGCGGCGAACAGCAGCGTCGAGGCCAGCGTGCCGTTGGCAAGCAGGTGCGCCAACGCCCAGAACTTGGTGGCCACGAGCATCGGATGCTTGGTGACGCGCGAGAGGTGGCCGGGCAGGTGCGACGCCAGCAGCAGCGGGAACACCGGCAGCATCAGCAGCCAGGCCACGTGGCGCAAGGCTGCGGGCGGCTGGTACAGCACCACCGGGGCGCCGCGGGCCAGCCCGTAGCCGTAGACGATGAGCACGAAACCGACCAGGGAAACCGCGCCGTAGAGCGCCTTCCAGGCCTTCTCGCCACGGGCAGCGACCTGCGCATCGCGCCAGGCCGGCGCCACGATGGACGTGGCGTGCGCGCCCAGAAAGATCAGCAGACCCAGGATCAGCATCGACATGGCAGGCTCTCCGGTGGAAAGTGGCCAGTCTATGCGGGCTCGCGCAAGCGGCCCGGCGGGATCGATCCCCGCCGCTCAGCGCCTGGTCAGTTCGATTCCTTGATGAGCCGCCCGCTCAGGGACTGGATCGGCCGCGCGTTCATCGGGTACAGGCGCGAGAAGATGCCGATCTGCTCGGGCGAAACCTGCACCGGCGTCTTCATCACCATCCACAGCACGCCTTCGGTACACGGCGGCTCGCTGAGCGAGCCCATGTAGGTGTAGTAGCGCCGGTCGGTGGGCAGCAAGGCGTTGAGGTCGATGGGCAACCGGGCTGCGACCTCGTCGCCCTTTTCGAGCGGCAGGTTGTTCCACACCATCTGCACGATTTGCTGCGCGCTGCCGCGCTCGAGCAGCACCGCCACCACCGCCAGGCGGCCATCGACGCTCTTGTGCATCAGGTGCACCACCATGTCGAACGGCTTGCCGTCGATGCGCTCTTCGGACGGCCGGTGGAAGTGGAACTGCACCAGCTCATAGCGCTTGCCGGTGATCTCGATGGTGTTGCCCGCAGCCACATTGACCTGCACGGTGTGACCGTTGTCGATCACGCGAAAGCCGCTCGGCCGGTAGTCGAACTGCACGGCATCGAGCTCGACCTTGATGCCGTCGCGGATGTCGATCGGGCTTTGGCGCAGGCCGGTTGAACAGGTGGCGAACTCGGGCTGCAACTGCGCCCAGGCGGCGGGGCCGGTGTCGCCTTCGTAGCTCCAGTGGGCGCCGCCAACCGGGCGCGCGGCCACCGCGCTGTGCGCGTTGAGGGCACCCGCGCGTCCTCCACTCGCAACACCCTCGCTCAGCGCCGGTGCGAGCGCGACAACGCGGGTGGGCACCGCCTTGGCGGACGCGGGTTCCTTGGCGGCCCCCGGCTCCTTCGAGACCACCTTGACCTCCGCATTGGCGGACGGAGCGCGCACGCTGGCCGCGCCGAGCCGCGCGGACAGCCGCTCGCGAATGATGTCCATGGGGTCGCGGGCCTTGGCGCGCGGCACCGGATGACCCAGATCGGCAGCCGCAGCGGCGGCCGTGGCGGCCGAGATGGTCTTCACGGCATCTTCCTTGTCGGCGAACTCGGCCGCGGCCTTGTCGGCTGCAGCGCGCCTCGCGACCGCAGGCGTCACCGCGTGGTGCGGCGCTGCCGAGTGCTCGTCATCCTTCGCAGCCGACGAGGCCTGCGCCAGTGGCAGCAGGCCCATCGCCGCACAGACCACCGACAGCCGCAGCACCTGTCTGGACACGTCTGCCGAGCCGCGATGAGAAAGAAAAACCATGTTGAGAGCTCCGTTGCAAACCCGAGGGTTCTCACGGAGGTATCGGCCTCGACCGGGGCGACTTGAGCGGGTTGCCGCCCGGTTTCAGAGCGGCCCGGCCAGCCGCGTGCGCACCCAAAACCAGGCGCAGCCGCCGATGCACATGAGCGCCATCGCCGTCAGCGCCAGCGCCACGATCGAATGCATCACCAGCGGCGCGACCACCCCGGCCACCACGCCGTTGGCCATGCTGGCGATACACGCCTGCAGCGACGCCGCCATGCCGCGCCGGTCGGGGGCCTGATCGAGCACCAGCAGCGTCACCGCCGGCGTCATCAGCGCCCAGCCCAGCGAGAACACCGCGATCGGCCACATCGACCACCACAGCGACGGCGCGAAGGCGAGGTTCAGCGACACGTTGACCACCGACACGGCCAGCATGATCAAAAAACCATCGCGGATCTGCCGCCGCGGCGTCACCCGCCCGGCGATGCGGCCCGACACGAAAGCGCCGCTCATGATGCCCAGGATGATCAGGATGAACAGCCAGAAGAAATGCTCGGGCGCCATGTGCAGGTGTTCGCCCAGGAACACCGGCGCCGACAGCACGTACAGGAACATGCCATTGAAGGGCAGCCCGCTGGCCAGCGTCAGCGCGATGAATCGCGGGCTGGCGCCGAGCTGCCGGTAGCCGCGCAGCAGGTTGCGCACGTTGAGCGGCTGCCGCTGCGAGCGGTGCAGCGTCTCGGGCAGCAACTGGTGGTTGGCGATCCACAGCGCGGCACCCACCGCGGCGAGAAACCAGAACACCGCCGGCCAGCCCACGTGCACGAACAGCAGCCCGCCGATCAGCGGGGCGATCATCGGCGCGATGCCGAAGAACAAGGTGACCTGCGACATCATCTTTTGCGCATCGGCCGGCGCGTGCATGTCGCGGATCACCGCGCGCGACACCACCGCCCCGGCGCCCGAGGCCATGCCCTGCAAGGCGCGAAAGAACATCAGCGCGCCCACATGCGGCGACAGCGCGCAGCCTGCCGAAGCGAGCGTGAACACGGCGATGCCCCACAGCACCACCGGGCGGCGGCCCAGGCTGTCGGACAGCGCGCCGTGGAACAGGTTCATCACCGCAAAGCCGAACAGGTACGCCGACAGCGTTTGCTGCATCTCGACCGGCGTGGCGCCGATCGACGCCGCAATGCCTGCAAACGCCGGCAGGTAGGTGTCGATCGAAAACGGGCCCAGCGAGGCCAGGCCCGCCAGCAGCAGGGCCAGCGCCCATCGGGGCCGCGGCCACAGGGTGGATGCGTCGGGGTTCATCGGTTCCGTTCGGGCCGGGCAGCCGCCACGCGGGCGACTGCCGAATTAGTGTGAAGCGAGCCGATAGGCCGGATTCTGTGCAGCGCGCCAGCCTTGCGACCGGCGCGCCGTGACCGCCATTCCTCTGGGCCGTGCATCGCTGCACGGCTCGGTGCCACCTACCCGCCAGCTCCGCGGAGCCACATCAACGCTGGCCTATTTGGTGTTGCTGCGCGCAGAGATTGCCCGTTTCACCCGAGCCGGGACTTGCGCCCCAACTCGACTCGTCTCTGTTGCTCTGATCCTCACCTCGCGGTGGACAGCCGTTAGCTGCTGCGCTGCCCTGTGCAGTCCGGACCTTCCTCCAGTGCGCCCTTTCGGGACCTTGCACCAGCG
>NCFZ01000200.1 GCA_002281415.1 Burkholderiales bacterium 28-67-8
TCGAGAGCTGGCACCTTGACGTCGAGGAGTTCCTCGAGCTGCGCAAGAACACCGGCGACGACCGCCGCCGCACCCACGACATGAACACCGCCAACTGGATCCCTGATCTGTTCATGAAGCGGGTGATGGAAGGCAGCGACTGGACGCTGTTCTCGCCGAGCACCTGCCCCGATCTGCACGACACGTTCGGCCGCGAGTTCGAGACTATCTACACCGCCTACGAAGCACGCGCTGCCAGCGGCGAGATCAAGCTGCACAAGAAGGTGCCGGCTCGCGACCTGTGGCGCAAGATGCTGTCGATGCTGTTCGAGACCGGGCACCCCTGGATCACCTTCAAGGATGCCTGCAACGTGCGCTCGCCGCAGCAGCACGTGGGTGTCGTGCACTCGAGCAACCTGTGCACCGAGATCACGCTCAACACCAGCGAGACCGAAATCGCGGTGTGCAACCTGGGTTCGGTGAACCTGGCGCGTCACCTGACCGACGGTCCCGACGGCAAGCAGATCGATCACGCCAAGCTCAAGCGCACGGTGTCGACCGCCATGCGCATGCTCGACAACGTCATCGACATCAACTACTACGCTGTCAAGAAGGCCCGTGACTCCAACCTGCGTCACCGTCCGGTGGGTCTGGGCATCATGGGCTTCCAGGATGCGCTGCACGAGCTGCGCGTACCTTATGCCTCCGAGGCGGCCGTCAATTTCGCCGATCAGTCGATGGAAGCCGTGTGCTACCACGCCTACTGGGCGTCGACCGAGCTGGCAGCCGAGCGTGGCCGGTACTCCAGCTACCGCGGCTCACTGTGGGACCGCGGCATCCTGCCGATCGACTCGCTTGATCTGCTGGCCGAAGCGCGAGGCGGTTACGTCGAAGTCGATCGCAGCAGCGCCATCGACTGGAGCGTCCTGCGTGCGCGTATCGCCGAGCACGGCATGCGCAACTCCAACTGCGTGGCGATCGCACCCACGGCCACCATCTCCAACATCATCGGCGTGAGCGCATCGATCGAGCCGTCGTTTGGCAATCTGTCGGTCAAGGCCAACCTGTCGGGCGACTTCACCGTGCTCAACGAGTACCTGGTGCGCGACCTGAAGCAGCTTGGCCTGTGGGACGACGTGATGGTCATGGACCTCAAGCACTTCGAGGGTTCGCTGCGCCGCATCGACCGCGTGCCAGAAGATCTGAAGGTGCTCTACGCCACGGCGTTCGAGATCGAAACCCAGTGGCTGGTCGAAGCCGCCGCACGGCGCCAGAAGTGGATCGATCAGGCCCAGTCGCTCAACATCTACATGGCCGGCGCGTCGGGCAAGAAGCTCGATGAGACCTACAAGCTGGCCTGGCTGCGCGGCCTCAAGACGACTTACTACCTGCGCACCATGGGTGCCACCCACGCCGAGAAGTCGACCGTGAAATCGGGGCAACTCAACGCGGTCAGCAGCGGCGTTGCAGGCGGTGGTGACAGCGCTTCGGCGATGGCGCCAGCCCGGCCGATGGCGGTCGCCGCTGCGGCGGAAGACCCGGCCACGGACATCAAGTTCTGCGCCATCGACAACCCGGACTGCGAAGCCTGTCAGTGAGTTCGTGCGCTGCGGCTCGACGCCGCAGCGCAACACGGACGTTGGAACTGTCCGGTTATCGGTCAAGTAATGCTTTGTGTTCTGTCACATCGCTTGGATAATTCTTAGTTACTGGAAGTGCAACCATGTTGTTTTGGGAAGAAGAAATCAAATCGGCGGTACCGCCTCAGGGAGCTTTCCCGAGGTCGGTGGTTCCCGAAATATTTCAGGATCAAATGCCCGAGCCTTTGGTGGAGCGCGCATCTGCATCGCGAGCCTTACCCGCGGATCCGGTTATTCAGCCGGCGGTCATCAAACCGGCAGAGGGCCGGCGGGTGGTGGCCGCCGACAAGCGCATCATCAACGGCCGCACCGATGTGAATCAGCTGGTCCCATTCAAGTACAAATGGGCCTGGGAAAAATATCTCGCCACCTGCGCAAACCACTGGATGCCGCAAGAGGTCAACATGTCGCGAGACATTGCGACCTGGAAGGACCCGAATGGTCTGAGCGATGACGAGCGACGCATCATCATGCGCAATCTGGGGTTTTTCGTGACGGCCGATTCTCTGGCGGCCAACAACATCGTGCTGGGCACGTACCGCCACATCACGGCGCCCGAATGCCGCCAGTTCCTTTTGCGCCAGGCCTTTGAAGAGGCGATTCATACCCACGCCTATCAATACATCGTTGAATCTCTGGGTTTGGACGAAGGCGAAATCTTCAACGCCTACAACGAGGTTGCCTCGATCCGTGACAAGGACCAGTTCCTGATCCCGTTCATCGAGGCTGTGATGAACCCCCACTTCAATACGGGCTCGCTCGAAAACGATCAGACTCTGCTCAAGTCGCTGATTGTTTTCGCCTGCCTGATGGAGGGTTTGTTCTTCTATGTGGGTTTCACGCAGATTCTCGCGTTGGGCCGCCAGAACAAGATGACGGGTGCGTCAACGCAGTACCAGTACATCTTGCGTGACGAGTCGATGCATTGCAATTTCGGCATTGACCTCATCAACCAGATCAAACTCGAAAATCCGTTGTTGTGGACCGCCGATTTCAAGGCTGAAATCAAGGCGCTTTTCATGAAGGCGGTCGACCTCGAGTATCGTTACGCTGAAGACACCATGCCGCGTGGTGTTCTGGGCATGAATGCATCCATGTTCAAGGGCTATCTGCGTTACATCGCCAATCGCCGTGCGACGCAAATCGGCCTCGAAGCGCTCTTCCCGAATGAGGAAAATCCGTTTCCCTGGATGAGCGAAATGATTGACCTGAAGAAGGAAGGCAATTTCTTCGAAGTCCGTGTGACCGAATACCAATCGGGTGGCGCGCTGTCGTGGGATTGATGTGAACGGATCAAGATTTGCAAATCGAGTGGTGCTGACGCAGAAGCGGCATGGTCGGTTTGATACCCCATTCATCGCACCGGGGCGCCTTTTCAGGGCAGTTTCCGGGTGGTGAATAGCTGTCTGACTCCGGCGTTTCGCCGAAACAGAACAGTGCTTCTTTAACTGTTAAGGAGAAACGTAATGGCAACTGCGAAGAAGGCCGCCCCGGCCACGAAAGCCGCCCCCGCGAAGAAGGCAGCAGCCCCTGTGAAGAAGGCAGCCGCTCCTGCGAAGAAGGCAGCCGCTCCTGCGAAGAAGGCAGCCGCTCCTGCGAAGAAGGCAGCCGCTCCTGCGAAGAAGGCAGCCGCAGAAGGCAGCCGCTCCTGCGAAGAAGGCAGCCGCTCCTGCGAAGAAGGCAGCCGCTCCTGCGAAGAAGGCAGCCGCTCCTGCGAAGAAGGCTGCTGCGCCTGCGAAGAAGGCAGCCGCTCCTGCGAAGAAGGCTGCTGCGCCTGCGAAGAAGGCTGCTGCACCTGCGAAGAAGGCCGCTGCGCCTGCGAAGAAGGCCGCTGCGCCTGCGAAGAAGGCTGCTGCACCTGCGAAGAAGGCTGCTGCACCTGCGAAGAAGGCTGCAGCACCTGAGAAGAAGGCTGCTGCACCTGCGAAGAAGGCTGTCACCAAGCCCGCCGCTCCGGCTGCGAAGCCTGCCGCCAAGGCACCGGCCAAGAAGGCCGCAGCAGCCAAGACGGCGCTCAGCCCTCAGGCTGCCTGGCCGTTCCCGACCGGCACCAAGCCCTGATTCGGCGTGGTCCGCTCGGGCGGACTGCACCGATCATCAAACCCGGCTGCGGCCGGGTTTTTTTGTGCTCAAAGACCGAGCGCGGTCCTGTCGATCTGGTGGTTTTGACCGCCGCGCGAAGCGATCTTCAGCGCGCCCACCCGGTTGCCCAGTTCAACGCAGCGCTGCAGTGGCCAGCCGTGCTCCAGCCCATAGAGCAAGGCGCCGCGAAAGGCATCTCCGCAGCCTGTCGGGTCAAGCACCTCACTGGCGCTCACGCCCGGGACGTGCGTGCATCGGCCTTGTTCCCAGACATCGCAACCTTCGGCACCGAGCGTCACGATCACGCCGGCGAGATGTGACGTTGACAACGACTCCAGGCTTTGTCCAGTGCGGTCGCACAGCATGCGCGCCTCGTAGTCGTTGACCGCAACCCAGGTGGCTTGCGCGACAAAGCGCTTGAGCTCCTCGCCATCGAACATCGGAAGACCCTGACCCGGGTCGAACACAAAGGGAATCTTCGCCGCGGCGAGTTGCTGCGCATGTTCGATCATGGCGTCGCGCCCGTCCGGCGCGATGATGGCGATGCGGATGTCATCGCGGTTGGGCACTGGCGTGAGTTGCGCCGACTGCATCGCACCGGGGTGGAATGCAGTGATCTGGTTGTTGTTGATGTCCGTGATGATGATGGCCTGGGCGGTGAAGTTGTCCGTGTCGACGCGCACATGGTCCGTGCACACCCCCCAGTGGGCGAGGCGCTGCAGGTACTGCGCGCCGTCACTGCCCAGCGCCGCCAGCACCAGCGGCTCGCCACCGAGCTGGCTCAGGGTGTAGGCGATGTTGCCGGCGCAGCCACCGAATTCGCGTCTGAGTGTGGGCACCAGAAACGACACGTTGAGGATGTGCACCTGTTCGGGAAGGATTTGTTCGGCAAAGCGGCCGCCAAAGGTCGTGATGGTGTCAAACGCGAGTGATCCGCAAATCAGGGCAGGCATGGAGGCTCCGGGGGAACGGGGTATCAGGGATAGAACACTTCGACGGTGTAGCCGCTGACTTTTCTGCCGCTGACGGCCAGGTTCAGTCGCAAAGGGGTGTCGACTCCGGGCGCGAGCACTGCTCCCACGGAGTCAAAGTCTGCCGGCAGCAGCGCACGGCGCGCCACCAGCTCACCATCGTTGTCCGTCAGAGACAGGTCGAGCGCGGGCATGGCCACCGGGAGTGGTCCGCGGTTTTGCAGCGTGATGATCATTTTCAATGCGCCCGGTGCATCGGCGCGCTCGGCTGCGGTGAGGGCCGAGTTTTCGATGCTCACTGACTCAATGCGATGGAGCGGGTCGATGCTGCAGCCGGCAGCTGCGCAGTAGCGGTTCAACCAGGGTTGGGTTGCCGGCCACTGAGCCGCGATCCGATGCCGGAAGTGATGGGTCGCCTGTGCGAGCAGACCCAGCACAAGCGCCAGTGCCAGCAGTCCAAGTGCCAGACGCACCGGCGTGCTTTGCCAGCGTTGATTGCGTTCGGCCTGGCGCACAAAGCCGGGTGTGCTGGCTGAATCGGCCATCGGCTCGAACCAGCCCGGGTCGCCGGCGGACGTCTGCTTGGCGTCAGTCTCGCTCGGGTGCACTGGCGCGTCCTGGAACACATCCGCAGGATCTGCAGGCGGCTCGGCGTCGAAGACAGGCTCACTCTCGAGCGCTGCCCTCGCGGCCGAACCCGCCGCGAACGCATGGGCCGAGCCCAGTGGATCCGCAGTGGCCGCATCGGAACCGGGGTGGTGCTCCTCGAGGAACGTCGCAGCCGGTTGCTCCGGTTCGGCCGGGACTTGCTCATTCCAGGCCGGCGGATCGTCCTGCTCGAGGTCGAACAGACCTTGCTGCGCATCGAAAACCGCATGGCAACGGCCGCATCGAACCCACCCTTCGGACACCTTGAGCTGGTCCAGAACGACCCGGAAAATCGTTCCGCAGGCGGTGCAACGGGTGGCAAGACTCATCGCCGAATCATGCCACGCAGCCTCACGCCGGCCGATGGGCTGTCATCAGGATCCAGCCGTCTTCGGCATCGCTCGTGGCCAGCGTCAACCAAGGCGCATAGGCCTCGGTCAGCTCATCGGCCTGGCGCTCCAGAATGCCCGCCAGCACCAGATCACCGCCGGCTTGCACATGGGCACAAAGCAGCGGTGCCATCAATTTCAGCGGCGTGGCCAGGATGTTGGCCAACACCAGCGGGTACTCGCCGCGGGCGATGTCGGGCAGTCCCGCCTGCAGGGCTGCCTCGTTGTCGCGGGCGTTGTCGATCGTGGCCTGTACCGCATCGGGATCGATGTCGACCGCCTCGATACCGCGTGCACCGTGCAATGCGGCGCCGATGGCCAGGATGCCCGAGCCACAACCGTAGTCGAGCACCCGTGACCACCGCGCGCTGCGCTCGGCCGCGTGCTGCGCGATCCAGCGCAGGCACATGCGCGTAGTCGGGTGGGTACCGGTGCCAAATGCCATGCCCGGGTCGAGCCGTATCACCCGCTTTGCCTCTGCTGGCGTTTCGTGCCAGCTCGGCACCACCCAGAAGTCGGGGGTGACAGGCACGGGCGTGAACTGCGACTGCGTCAGCCGCACCCAGTCCTGATCGGCCAGCGGCGTGATGGACTGGAGCTGGACTGCGCTTGCCCAGTCCTGTGCGAGCAGCAGATCAGCGGCTTCCTGCGCGACATCGCCGTCGTCGAACAGCGCCTTCACGATCGAGCGGTCCCAGCCGCTGCGCGCCACGGGCATGCCGGGCTCGCCAAACAGCGCGCGCTCGGCCTCCGTGTCGGCGTCGGCGTCTTCAACGGACACCGACAGCGCACCCAGTTCGTCCATCAGCGCGTCGCTCACCGACTCGGCCTCGTCCTGCGGACACAGCAGCAGCAACTCGACCATCTCAGTACTCACCAAGGGTGGCGGCGGACATCAACGATTGTGCCCGCCCATCCACTCCTCGAGGTAGTGGATGCTGGTGCCGCCTTCGACGAACTTCGCATCCACCATCAGTTCGCGGTGCAGCGGAATGTTGGTCGATATCCCCTCGATCACGGTCTCCGACAAGGCGATGCGCATGCGTGCCAGAGCCTGCTCGCGGGTGTCGCCGTGCACGATGATCTTGCCGATCATGGAGTCGTAGTGCGGTGGCACGAAGTAGTTGGTGTACGCGTGCGAATCGACGCGCACCCCCGGGCCGCCCGGCGGATGCCACGTGGTGATGCGCCCCGGTGACGGCGTGAACTTGTAAGGGTCTTCGGCGTTGATGCGGCACTCGATCGAGTGGCCGCGCGTCTCGATCTGGCGTTGCGTGAACGGCAGCTTTTCCATCGCAGCGATGCGGATCTGCATCTGCACGATGTCGATGCCCGTGACCAGTTCGGTCACGGGATGCTCGACCTGGATGCGCGTGTTCATCTCGATGAAGAAGAACTCGCCGTTCTCGAACAG
>NCFZ01000201.1 GCA_002281415.1 Burkholderiales bacterium 28-67-8
GCATGGGCTGTTGCACGCGACCTGGTGGCAGATCGTGATCTACACGCTGGTGACGACGCACTTCACGATCGCCTCGGTGACGATCTTCTTGCACCGCTCGCAGGCGCATCGCTCGGTGGACCTGCACGCGATCCCCTCGCATTTCTTTCGCCTGTGGCTGTGGTTGGGTACCGGCCAGGTGACCAAGGAGTGGGTGGCGATCCACCGCAAGCACCACGCCAAGTGCGAGACGGTCGACGACCCGCACAGCCCCCAGATCTACGGCATCAAGAAATTGCTGCTGGAAGGTGCCGAGCTCTATCGCGCCGAGTCCAAGAATCTCGAAACGCTGCAGAAATACGGTCACGGAACACCCGACGACTGGATGGAGCGTCACTTCTACGGCCACAACAACTGGCTGGGCGTCGGCCTGATGCTGGTGATCAACTTGGCGCTGTTTGGCGCGGCGGGCCTGTCCGTGTGGGCTGTTCAGATGGCCTGGATTCCGGTGACCGCTGCCGGCATCATCAACGGCCTGGGGCACTGGTGGGGCTATCGCAATTTCGAGGCGTCCGATGCGTCGACGAACATTTCCCCCTGGGGCATCATCATCGGCGGCGAAGAGTTGCACAACAACCACCACACGTACCCGACGTCGGCCAAGCTGTCGATCAAGCCCTACGAGTTCGACCTGGGCTGGGCCTACATCCGCACTCTCGAGATTCTCGGTCTGGCACACGTCCGCAAGACAGCGCCGGTGTTGAAGCTGGGCGACATCAAGCCGGTCGCCGACTCGAAGACCCTCGAGGCGCTCATCGCGCACCGTTACGAGGTCATGGCCAAGTACGCCAAGCATCTGCGCGAGGAGTGCCGCAGCGAACTGGCACGTCTCAAGGCCGAGGGTGCGCAGAACACCGCGCGCTGGAAGGACCTGCATCTGGCCCAGCGCTGGCTGCACCGTGACGCGGACAAGATTCCCCTCGCGGTGAAGGAGCGCATGGTCTCGGTCTGCGATCAGCACGCGGTGCTGGCCAAACTGGTGTCCATGCGCGAGGAGCTGCGCTCGTTGTGGACGCGCACCAATGTGTCTGCCGACCAGTTGGTGACCGACTTGCAGGCATGGTGCCGCAAGGCCGAGGAAAGTGGCATCGCTGAACTGCAATCGTTCGCAATCCGTCTTCGCGCATCACAAGCCTGAAGCGTCTGTACAGAGCTGGCACCCGGTGGGTGCCAGGCACCCAACAAAAAACCCGCTCGGCATGTCTGCCCAGCGGGTTTCTTGTTGGAGCGGGCTGGCTTAGCGCAGCTTCGTTTCCTTGTACATCACATGCTTTCGAGCTTTGGGGTCGAACTTCATGATTTCGATCTTCTCGGGAGTCGTCTTCTTGTTCTTGTCGGTCGTGTAGAAATGACCGGTCCCAGCTGACGATTCCAGCTTGATTTTTTCGCGTCCACCTTTAGCGCCGCATTGGAAATGCGCAGCCGCACCCAACGGTTTTCGGTTTCGAGCCAGAACCTGCGGTACTGCAGGTTCGGCAGAAAACGCCGCTTGGTCTTGTTGTTGGCGTGGGAAACATTGTTTCCCGACATCGGGCGCTTGCCCGTGACTTGACAGACGCGTGCCATGACGCTGCTCCTGTAGATGTATGTTTCAGATCGCTGAAGCAACTTGCCAAAAGCAAACTTGCTTCGAGGCTCGCGCCGACGTGGACGCTGCGAACCCGCCGGGAGTCAGACCCCAGACGCAAGCACAGCGAAGCCCGCGAGTATAGCTGCCTTCGCCGTTGCCGGGTGAGGTCTTGTCAGGTTGATTGCTCGAGGAAGCGCTGCGCGTCCAGCGCCGCCATGCAGCCGGTACCCGCGCTGGTGATGGCTTGGCGGTACACATGGTCCTGCACATCGCCAGCCGCAAACACGCCCGGTACGCTGGTCATCGTGGCCATGCCGTTCAGGCCGCCCTGGGTGACGATGTAGCCGTCCTTCATCTCGAGCTGGCCGGCAAAGATCTGCGTGTTCGGCTGGTGGCCGATGGCGATGAAGCAGCCTTGCAAGGCCAGATCGGTGGTCGAGTTGTCCTGCGTGTTGCGGGTGCGCACACCGGTGACGCCGGAGGCATCGCCCAGCACTTCGTCCAGCGTGTTCCATAGGTGCAGTTCCACATTGCCTGTCGCGGCCTTGTCCATCAACTTGTCGATGAGGATCGGCTCTGCCTTGAACTTGTCGCGGCGATGGATCACGTGCACCTTGCTCGCGATGTTCGACAGGTAGAGCGCCTCTTCGACGGCGGTGTTGCCACCACCGACCACGCAGACTTCCTGACCCCGGTAGAAAAAGCCGTCACAGGTGGCGCAGCCACTCACGCCGCGGCCCATGAAGGCCTCTTCACTGGGCAATCCCAGGTACTTGGCCGAGGCTCCGGTGGCGATGATCAGAGCGTCGCAGGTGTAGCTGCCCGAGTCACCCTTGAGCGTGAACGGGCGGTGAGAAAAGTCGACCTCGTTGATGTGGTCGAAGACCATCTCGGTCTTGAAGCGCTCGGCGTGCTTCTGGAAGCGCTCCATCAGGACAGGCCCCATCACGCCGTCGACATCAGCTGGCCAGTTGTCGACCTCGGTGGTGGTCATCAGCTGGCCGCCTTGCGCCATTCCAGTGATCAGTCGGGGGTTCAGGTTGGCTCGCGCGGCGTAGACGGCTGCTGTGTAGCCGGCAGGGCCGGAACCGAGGATCAGGACGCGCGAATGGGTGGGTGTTGAGCTCATGGTGATGGCGATTGAATGAAGTTCGATCAGTTTGACATGGTGGCAAAGCCACATGACGACATTGCTTTCAGGCGTGACAATCTCTTACCTTTGGCCGGCGTAGGATTTTCACGCGCCCAGATCGCTGACCTTCTCGAAGGAGTTTTCCGATGGCGATGCTTTCAAATCTCGACCTCATCCGGCGCGTGCCGCTGTTCTCGTTGCTCACCAACGATCAGGCGCAGGGCATTGCCGACAACGTGGTCAAGCGCCGCTATCGCCGTGGCGAAATCCTGGTCGAGCATGGCCGCAAGACCAACGCGCTGTACATCCTGTTGACGGGTCGTGCTCGCGTGCTCACCGCCGACTCGAGGGGCCGCGAAGTGATCCTCGCGGTGCTGCAGCCCGGCGACTACGTGGGCGAGATGAGCCTCATCGACAACGAACCCCACTCGGCCACGGTGCGCGCCGAGATCCAGACGGATGCGCTGATCCTCGGCCGGGCTGAATTCGCGCGCTGCATTCCTGAAAACTCCAGCCTGTCGTACGCCATCATGCGCGGCCTGGTGCAGCGCCTGCGCGGCGCCGACCGCCAGATCGAATCGCTAGCGCTGCTCGATGTGTATGGCCGCGTGGCGCGTTCGCTGATCGAGATGGCCGAGGTCGTCAACGACATCCGCATCATCCGCAACAAGGTGTCGCGGCAGGATCTCGCCAAGGTGGTGGGCGCTTCGCGTGAGATGGTCAGCCGCGTCATGAAAGACCTCGAAGCGCGCGGCATGATCGAGACGCAGGAAAACGGCTCCGTGATCCTCAAGCAGCACCTCAATTGAGCCGTGGGCTGGCGTCCGGGCGCCGGGCTTCAGCCACAATGACCGGATGACATTTCCGCTTGGCTCGCTGCGTCCCGCAGGGGCAGATTCGTCTCTTCCCACGCGCGATAGCAAGTCCGCCAACTCGCGCCGTCGCCTCGCCGACGAACCCGAGCCCGATCCTTCGCAACGGACATCCGACTGGCAACGTCAGTCGCTGGTGTTGGCCGGTGGCGTGGCGTGGTTGCTGGTGCTGATCGCGCTGCTCACGCACAGCGCATCGGACGCCGCGTTTTCCACCTCGGGGTCCGGCGGGCCAGTGCACAACCGGGCGGGGGTGCTGGGCGCGTGGTTGTCCGACTTGGCGCTTTTCGTGTTCGGGTTTTCGGTGTGGTGGGCGATGGCGATCGCCTTGCACCGCTGGCTGCGCGCGCTGGCCCAGTTGATCCGTGCAGAAGACAGCCCGGCCGCGCTGCCAGAGGCGAGGCCGCTTTGGCCTGACTGGACCGTGGCAGCGGGCCTCGCCATGCTGCTGGCGGCGAGCGCTGCGCTGGAATGGACCCGCCTGTACCGCTGGGAGTCGCTGCTGCCGGGGGCCCATTCCGGCGGCGTGCTGGGCTACCTGCTGGGGCCGGCGAGCATGAACCTGCTGGGCTTCGCCGGCTCGGGCGTGCTGTGGATCGCGCTGCTGCTCGCGGGGTTGTCGCTGGCCTTCCAGTTCTCGTGGCTGAATGTGGCCGATGCGATCGGCGAGCGGCTCGATGCCTGGCGTGACCGCCGTGCCGAGCGCATCGAGATCGCCGAGGACCTGCGTCTGGGCGAGCAGGCGCTGCGCGAGCGCGAAGACGTGGTCGAAGTCGAGCACCAGCTGCACGAAGACCACGAGCCCATCGTCATCGAAACACCGCTGGTCGATGTGCCCAAGAGCGAGCGCGTGGTCAAGGAGCGCCAAAAGCCCTTGTTCACCGAGCTGGCCGACACCAAGCTGCCGCAGGTCGATCTGCTCGATGCAGCGCCCGGCCGCATGGAGTCGGTGTCGCCCGAGACCCTCGAGATGACCTCGCGGCTGATCGAAAAGAAGCTCAAGGACTTCGGCGTCGAGGTGCGCGTGGTGGCCGCCTCGCCGGGTCCGGTGATCACCCGCTACGAGATCGAACCGGCCACCGGCGTGAAGGGCTCGCAGGTGCTCAACCTGGCCAAGGACCTGGCGCGCAGCCTGAGCCTGGTCAGCATCCGCGTGGTCGAGACCATCCCCGGCAAGACGACGATGGCGCTCGAGCTGCCCAACGCGCGCCGCCAGACCATCCACCTGTCGGAGATCCTCGGCTCGCAGGTCTACAACAGCGCCGCCTCGCTGCTCACCATGGGGCTGGGCAAGGACATCATCGGCGCACCGGTGGTGGCCGACCTGGCCAAGATGCCGCACTGCCTGGTCGCCGGCACCACCGGTTCGGGCAAGTCGGTGGGCATCAACGCGATGATCCTCAGCCTGCTCTACAAGGCCGAGGCGCGCGATGTGCGACTGATCCTGATCGACCCCAAGATGCTCGAGATGAGCGTCTACGAAGGCATCCCGCACCTGCTGTGTCCGGTGGTCACCGACATGAAGCAAGCCGCCAGCGCGCTCAACTGGGGCGTGGGCGAGATGGAGCGCCGCTAC
>NCFZ01000020.1 GCA_002281415.1 Burkholderiales bacterium 28-67-8
CCTGAGTACCTCGTCAAGCAGCTGACCGAGTTCAAGAGCGGCAAGCGCGCCAACGCCATCATGAGTGGCATGGCCGGCGGCCTGAGCGAAAGCGACATGAAGAACATCGCCGCTTTTTACAGCTCGTTGAAGGCCAAGCCCGGCTTCGCCAAGAACTCCGACACCGTGGCGCTGGGCGAAAAGATCTACCGCGGCGGCATTGCCGATCGCAGCGTTCCGGCTTGCGCTGGTTGCCACAGCCCCAACGGTGCAGGCATTCCCGCCCAGTACCCGCGCCTCGCGGGCCAGCACGCCGACTACACGCTGGCGCAGTTGACCGCGTTCCGCGGCGGTGTGCGCAAGAACAGCGCGCAGATGACCGGTGTGGCTGCCAAGATGAACGACCTCGAAATCAAGGCCGTGGCCGATTACATCGCCGGTCTGCGCTGATCCTCGGCGCCTCTTCAAAAAGCCGGTCGCTGACCGGCTTTTTTGTGCCCGACACTTTGGCAGCGACGGGGCTTACAGTGCGAACGAGTCCTCGGAGGCCACCAACATGCCCTACATCCGCCGCAATGCAGCAGCGCAGATCGAAAGTCTGCACCGCCACCCCGAAGACAGCGCGCAGGAGTTCCTCGCGGACAACCACCCCGAGGTGCAGACCTTCGTGGGCCGCAGCACGCCCAACGTCACCGACCTGCCCGCAGAAGCGCAGGCCAAGCTGTTTGCACGCAAGAGCTTTCGCGATCGCGCATCGCGCAATTCGTTGAACCTGTTCGCGCCTTCCGGCTCAGACGATGTGATCTGAGTGCTGCGAAAGGCTGCCATGAACTTCCACAAAAACCACGGCTTCGACCACCCCATCGGCAGCGAGATCACGCCGCGTCAGGTGTACGAGCAGCGCCGAACGCTGATCAAGGCCATGGCCGCCGGCGCCGGCGGTCTGTCGCTTGCGGCGTGGGCAGGGCGCGAAGCCCTGGCGCAGACCGCGCGTGCCGGCAAGCTCGACGCACTGGCCGGCGCACGCAGCGCGGTGCCCGGCGGCCTGACGATGGACAAGCTCACGTCGTACGGCGATGTCACCTCGTACAACAACTTCTACGAGTTCGGCACCGACAAGTCCGACCCGGCGGACAACGCCGGCACGCTCAAGACCCGACCGTGGACCGTGAGCATCGAAGGCGCGGTCAAGAAGCCCCGCGTCTACGGCATTGACGAACTGCTCAAGCTCAGCACGATGGAAGAACGCGTCTACCGGCTGCGCTGCGTTGAAGGCTGGTCGATGGTGATCCCGTGGGTGGGCTATTCGCTGTCGGAGTTGATCAAGCGCGTCGAGCCTACCGGCAACGCCAAATACGTCGAGTTCGTGTCGCAGGCCGACCCCAAGACCATGCCCGGCCTGAGCACGCGCGTGCTGCAGTGGCCCTACGTCGAAGGCCTGCGGCTCGATGAGGCCATGAACCCGCTCGCGCTGCTCGCCTTCGGCCTGTACGGCGAGGTGCTGCCCCACCAGAACGGTGCCCCGGTGCGTCTGGTGGTGCCCTGGAAATACGGTTTCAAGAGCGCCAAGTCGATCGTCGCCATCCGCTTCGTCGAGGCCGAGCCGCGCACCAGCTGGAACCAGGCCGCCAGCAGCGAGTACGGCTTTTATTCCAACGTCAACCCCAACGTCGACCACCCGCGCTGGAGCCAGGCCACCGAGCGGCGCATCGGCGAAGACGGGCTGTTCAAGAAGAAGCGCCCCACCGCCATGTTCAACGGCTACGAGCCCCAGGTTGGCCAGCTCTACGCCGGCATGGACCTGAAGAAATTCTTCTGAGCGGCACGGCCATGCTGCGGCACCGCGCGGCCAAGCCCCTGCTGTTTGCGACTGGCCTGCTGCCATTCGCATGGCTGTTTCACGGCGCCTGGGCCGACGCCCTGGGCGCCAACCCGGCCGAGGCGCTGATCCGCGCCACCGGCGACTGGACGCTGCGCTTCCTGTGCCTCACGCTGGCCATCACGCCCTTGCGGCAAGCGCTCGGTGCGCCCGGCCTCGCGCGGTTTCGCCGCATGCTGGGGTTGTTCACCTTCTTCTACGGCGTTCTGCATTTCCTGAGCTACAGCTGGCTCGACCAGAGCTTCGATGTCGAGGCCATCGCCAAGGACATCGCCAAGCGCCCGTTCATCCTGGTGGGCACGACCACCTTGCTGCTGATGCTGCCGCTGGCCGCCACCTCGTTCAACCGCGCCATCAAGGCGCTGGGGGCGGCGCGCTGGCAGCGGCTGCACCGCGCCGCCTATGCGGCGGCACTGCTCGCGCTGCTGCACTTCTTCTGGATGCGTGCCGCCAAGCACAACTTTGCCGAATGGACCGTGTACGCCGTCGTCATCGGCGCTTTGCTGGGATGGCGGCTGTGGCGATGGGTCATCAGCCGGCGAGGTCAGGCACAGACCAACCCGTCCATTCAGGCGTAAATCGATTCAATCGATTTGTGGCTTTTTAAGCGCTTTTCGAATTCAGCCAACACTGCGCCGCTGCACCAAAGCATCGATGTAGCCATGCAACCGCTGGAATGACAGCGGCTTGGCGTAGCACAGCGTGGCCTCGTCCAGTCCGCCACGCGCGGCGATCTCGTCATCCGACAGCCCCGTGACCACCAGGATGCGGGTGTCTTGCAAGTCTCGTGAGCCGCGCAGCGTGCGGATCAAGTGAAAGCCATCAAAGGGCTCCATGGCCAGATCGGTGATGACGAGTTCGGGGCGGCGCTGCGCGATGGCAAGCAACGCGGCCGCACCATCGCCGGCATAACTGACCGACACACGCGGGCCCCATTCAGCCACCGCCTTGCTGTAGGCCTTGAGCTGCACCGGGTTGTCCTCCACGATGAGCACCGCCAGCGGCCCGCGCTGCGAGCCGCGCGACGGACTGGCCAGCCCCGTGCGCTTCATCTCGGCCACATCGCTTTCGGCCACACGCCGGTGCCCGCCCTGGGTCTTCCAGGCCCGCAGCGTTCCCGCCTCGACCATCTTCTGGATGGTGCTGACCGACACGCCCAGCAAGGCAGCGGCTTCCTTGGTGCCGAGAAAAGGCTCGGCAGCTGCGCTGATCTCGTCAGCGCGCGACTTGGGTCTGGCCAATGGGGGCTCCTCGCGAATGTGGGCGAGAGCGTATCCCGAAAACCCCGGAAATCACAGTGTTTTAAACACTTTAGTCAATCGCAGCGGGTTGGGCTTGCCGTGCGGCCTTGCGTGGCGGCGCCCGTGCGGTGGCGTGTAGTGTTCTGTAGTGTTTGGCGAAGCCGACTGCCTAGCATCCGCCACATGCGGTCGTCCGGCTGCATCCAGTTCGTGCGCAAGCACACCACCGCGGTGATCTCCATGAAGCAGACCATCGCCCGAAAGGCAGCCCCCATGACACGCTCGACCCCCCTCTCGCATCACAAGCCGCTCGCCCTGGCCCTGGCTGGAGCGGCTGCCGCGCTGGCCGCCCCCGGCGCCCAGGCCGTCATCATCAGCCAGACGGGGCTGCACACCCTGGTGCCGTACAACAACGCGGACACACTGGTCGGCGCCCCCATCGTCCTGACGGACATCGGAGGCATGACCGGTGTGGGCCTCGTCAACGGCGGAGGCACCCCTCCAGGCGACAAGGGGATCACCCAGCTCTATCTGGTTGCCTTCGACAACGATGACCAGATCACCGAAAGGTCGGTGGCTGCAGGCACGCTGATCAACGCCAGCTCCGTCTTCAACGTGATGTACGTCGCCCTTGAAGTGCAAGGACCCAATCTCAAGGGATCGGGCCTGAACGACCTCGAGGCAACGGATCCCGGCTACTTCGGTGTCACTTTCGACAACGGCGGCGGCGCGCGCTATGGCTGGATCGACGTCGCGCTGGCCACGCACGTGACCGGCACGCCGTTCGAGGCCACCCTTGAGGGCTGGGGCTACGAAGACTCGGGTGCAGGCATCCAGGCCGGTGCGGTCTCGCCCGTGCCCGAGCCGACCACGCTGACCCTGATGGCCATGGGCCTGATCGGCGTGGGCGCCATGCGCCGCCGCGCCAGCCGCGACGCTCGCGCCCACTGATCCAGCGCACCCATGAGCGACTCGTCCCAGCCGCTGGCTGGGCCCGGGTTCAGCGTGAACGCAGCGGCCGTCGATCAGACGGCCGCTGTCTTTGCGCTGCTGCCTGAACTGCTGCACGCCACCTCGCTGCCACCGCGCTTCATCGTCGCCCATGTGGCGGGCGATGCCTCGCGGCTGCTCGGCGCGGCCGCGTTCGTGCCGCAGGTGCAAAACGCCGACTCGCCCGGCTTTCTGACCCAGTGCCGGGTGTTGCCGGCGTATCAACGCCAAGGCATCGGCCGCGCGCTGCTGGGCCGGCTGGCCGACGAGGCGCGCGCGTGGGACGTGCCGCATTTGCACGCCTGGTCGGCGCATGACGACACCAGCGAGCCGCTGGGCTTCTTGCGCGCGGTGGGCTTTCGGCCCGGCACGGCGATGCATCACTTCATTCTCGAGACGGCGCCGATGCGCGCAGCGTCGATACGCCTCCAGCAGGGCTTGCGCTCGCGCGGTCGGGTGCCGGCCGACGCAGTGCCGGTGCCGCTGGCGCGCGTGCCCATCGAGCCGGTGGTGGCGCTGTTTTGCGCCGAGTTCGGCGGCTCGCCAGCGCAGGCGCGCGCGCGCATCGAGCGCACGCTGGCGCACCCCATGGGCCAGGCGCTGTCGTCGGCGTTGTGGGACGGCGCCACGCTGGCGGGCTTTTTGCTGGCCGGCGCCAGTGACGCCGATGGCAGCCCCGAGGTGTCTTTCCGGGCCAGCGACCGGCGCTGTCGCCACGGCTGGCCCGCGGCCGTGCTGCTCGATGAGTTCACCCGCGCGATGGAGGCCGGCGGCCACGCGCAGGCCCGCTACTACTGCAACGACCGCAACCGCGCCACGCTGAACCTGGTGCGCCGGGCGGGGGCGCAACCCGAGCGCGTGCGCATCCACCAGGTGCTGGACCTGAGCCCCACGCCATGACCGACGCTGCCACCCCCACCCACCCCGGCGCGCCGCGCGTGCTGGTGCTGGCCATCGACGGCCTGGACTGGCCGCTGCTGCAGACGATGGTCGATGCCGGGCTGATGCCGTTTTGCGCGCAGCTGCTGGCCGGCGGCGCGCACGGGCGCATGAGCCTGCCGCCCGCGCACTCGAGCGCCGCGCACTGGGCCACCGTGGCCACCGGCGTGATGGCCGATCGCCACGGCATCTGCCACGACCTGAGCATTCGCGCCGATGGGCTGACGCTGCAAGCGGCCGGCGCCGACGCGCTGCGCTGCGAGCCGTTGTGGCAACGGGCCATGGGCGCCGGCCTGGCGGTGCGCGTGGCGGGCTGGCCGGCGATGTTGCCGGCGCGACTGCCCCCGGGCGCGCCGGCCGGTTGCGCGCTGGTGGCCGACGGCTTTCAGAACCCGGACAACGGCGCCGACGTGTGCTGGCCGCTGTCGCCCGAGGCGGTGGCGCCGCCGGAACTGCGCCACACGGTGCAAGAAGCGCGCATGCACCCGTGCGACCTCGACCTGGCCGGCCTGGCGCCGCTGCTGGGCAAGTCGCGCGGCGCCGCCGAGGGCGCCCTGCTCGCCGCAGCGCGGCACCTGATGGCGCGCTGGGCCAGCATGCACAACCTGGGCGTGCACTGGGCGGCCGAGGCCGACTGGCAGTTGATGGCGCTGCGCTTTGA
Organism: Burkholderiales bacterium 28-67-8; assembly: GCA_002281415.1. Classification (GTDB taxonomy): domain Bacteria; phylum Pseudomonadota; class Gammaproteobacteria; order Burkholderiales; family Burkholderiaceae_C; genus PBB1. The sequence goes on from NCFZ01000020.1 coordinate 5,690, forward strand.
CAGCCTGGCCGGCTGGCTGGCCACCTTGCAGCGCCACGGCATCGCGCCCGACGACGGTCTGGCGCCGTGGTACCGCTACATCGACCTGATGCTCGGGCGCTACATGGGGCTGCTGGGGCGCCAGGCGCACCTCGTGCTGCTGTCGGACCACGGCCTGCCGCCCGCCGAAGGCCGCGCCGGCAGCACCACGGTGGGTCGCCTGATGGGCGTGGGCAGCGCCGGCGGCATCGCGCTGGCCGGCCCGGGCGTGGCCGAAGACAGCTTGCTCAGCGGTGTGTCGGCGCTCGACGTGGCGCCCACGGTGCTCGCGCTGCTCGGCCTGAGCGCGGCCGCCGACATGCCGGGGCGCGACCTGCTGGCGCCACCGCGCCGTGCCGGCCGCCACAGCGAAGTCGTGCCGCCACCGGGCACTGCCAGCATGGACTGGGCCGAGCTGTGCGCGCGGCCCGCCTGCGACGACGCGGCGCTGGCCTGGCTGACCGACAACGGCCTGGCTGCGCCCGACACCCGCGCGATGCAAGCGATGGTGCGATCGGTGCGTGCCGAATCGCTGGCCGGCTGGGCGGCTGCGCGCTCGGCGGGCGGCGACTTGACGGGCGCGATCGCCGCGCTGCAGCAAGCCCTCGCGCTGAACCCGGCGCATCTGGGGCATCGCCTGACGCTGGGCCAGTGGCTGCTCGATGCCGGCCGGGCCGGTGAATGCCAGCACCTGGTGGCCGGGCTGCCCGACGCCGCGCGCGAGGGCGACTGGCCCGACGTGGTGGCCAGCCTGATCGCCTTTGGCGCCAAGGACTGGACGGCGGCCGAGCAGCCGCTGTTGCGGCTGGCCGCGCTGCCCGCCGCACCGATCAACGCCGCCGCCTGGCTGGGCCGGCTGCATCTGGCGCAAGAGCACTGGGCCGATGCCGCGCAGTGGTTGCGCCACGCCACCCAACTGGCCGGCGGCGAGTTGGTGTGGGACGGCCTGGCGCTGGCCTGCCTGAAGCTGGGCCAGGCCGACGAAGCGATCAGCGCGCTGACCCACGCCATCGCCGTGCAACCGGCCAACGCCCGGCTGCACCTGCTGCGCGCCATTGCCTGCCAGCAAGCCGGCCAGCTCGACCGCGCGCAAGACGGTTTGTGGCGCGCGCTGGCCATCGACCCGTCACTCGGCGAGGCGCGTCGCCGGCTGGCCGAGATCGCCCGCGCTCAAGCGGAAACGAAAAAGCACCCAGGTCGTTAACGCACCTGGGGGCTTGTGTCTTGCGCAACCCATTTGGTAGGCCGTGCTGGGCTCGAACCAGCGACCAAAGGATTATGCGTACCACCTCGGCTTTCGCCGCCCGTTTCCGGTTCGTGGTCTGGACTCTGTCTTGCCTTTCGGCCTTCCCGTCGAGTCTCTACACGTTCTCCATGAAGGAGCTTCGCTCGGCGTTGGCATCGCAGACCGAGGCCTGCCTTAGCGTTCACCGAATTTGAGAAGTTCTACCTCGGAGCAACTCGCGTTACCCCGGGCAACCCGTTTGAAACCACCCGTGTGCCGCAAGGCATTTAGGGTGTTTCTTCAAGTCCTCTGCTCTAACCAACTGAGCTAACGGCCCACGGGGGGAATTTTCGCACGCGCTCAGCGCGCGGCCGTGCACGAGCTACTTGTTGCTCAGCGCGTTGCTGACCAGCCGCGAGGTGATATCGACGATCTGGATCATGCGGTCGTAGGCCATGCGCGTGGGGCCAATGACGCCCAGGGTGCCCACGATGATGCCGTCGACCACGTAGGGCGCCGACACGACCGAGAGCTCTTCGTAGGGCACCACGCGGCTTTCGCCGCCGATGTAGATGCGCACGCCTTCGGCACGGCTGCTCACGTCGAGCAAGCGCATGAGTTGTGTCTTCTGCTCGAACAGGTCGAACAGCTTGCGCAGCGAGCCCATGTCGCTGGAGAAATCCTGCACGGTGAGCAAGTTGCGCTCGCCGGAAATCACCACTTGCTCCTGGCTGTCGGCCATCGCTTCGGTGCCGGCTTGCACCGCGGCTTGCATCAGGGTGGTGATTTCGCCACGCAGCACATCGACCTCGGTCTTGAGCCGCTCGCGGATGGCCTCGAGCGTGAGGCCGGCGTAATGGGCGGTGAGGTAGTTGCTGGCCTCGAGCAGCTGCGCCTGGGTGTAGTCCTGGGCGGTGAAGATGACGCGGTTTTGCACGTCGCCATCGGGTGCGACCAGGATGACGAGCACGCGGCGCTCGCTCAGCCGCATGAACTCGATGTGGTGGAACACGCTGGCCTTGCGCGGCGCGGTGACCACGCCCACGAAGCTCGACAGGCTCGAGAGCAAATGCGCCGCGTTGGCGATCACGCGTTGCGGCTGATCGGCGGCCAGCTGGGTGCTTTCGAGGCCGGCCGCGTCGCCCAGGCTCAGCGGCTGCGCGGTCATCATGGTGTCGACGAACATCCGGTAGCCACGCGCCGTGGGGATGCGCCCGGCGCTGGTGTGCGGGCTGACGATCAATCCGAGTTCTTCGAGGTCGGCCATCACGTTGCGGATGGTGGCGGGCGACAGCTCGAGTCCGGAGGCCTTCGACAGCGTGCGCGAACCCACCGGCTGACCGTCGGCGATGTAGCGTTCGACCAGGGTCTTGAGGAGTGATCTGGCGCGTTCGTCCATGGTGTTTCGATTGTAGGTTGGGGGGTTTTCGCTGCGCCCTGGCAAAAGGTGCTGTGGTGTAATTTCCCCATGAAAAGCCGGTTCCGTCATGCAGCGTTGGTAGGCAAGTACAACGTGCTGGGCAGCCGCAAAGTGCTCGATGAGGTGGCGCGTTTTCTCATCGCTCAGGGCCTCGAGGTCTCGATGGAGCGGCAGACCGCGCTCAACACCGGCCTGACCGATTACGGTGCGCTGACGCCGGCCGAGCTGGGCAAGAGCTGCGACATCGCGGTGGTGGTGGGCGGCGACGGCACCATGCTGGGCATGGCGCGCCAGATGGCGCGCTTTGGCATCCCGCTGGTGGGCATCAACCAGGGGCGCCTGGGCTTCATCACCGACATCCCCATCGGCGAATTCGCCACCGCGCTGGCACCCATGATCGCCGGCAGCTACGAAGAAGAGCACCGCACCATGCTCGAAGGCAGCGTGTGGCGCGATGGCGAGGTGATCTTCGAGGCGTTTGCGCTCAACGATGTGGTGGTCAGCCGCGGCGCCACGTCGAGCATGGTCGAGCTCAAGATCGACATCGGCAACGAGAGCGTGACCAACCTGCGCGCTGACGGATTGATCATCGCGTCGCCCACCGGATCGACCGCCTACGCGCTGTCGGCGGGCGGGCCGATCCTGCACCACAGCATCGCGGGCTTCGTGCTGGTGCCCATTGCGCCGCACGACCTGTCGAACCGGCCGATCGTGCTGCCCGACTCGGGCGAGATCAGCATCGAGATCGTGGCCGGGCGTGACGCCAGCGTGAACTTCGACATGCAGGGGCTCGCCAGCTTGTTGCACGGCGACCGCATCACGGTGCGACGCGCGCCGTACCAGGCGACGTTTCTGCACCCGCCGGGCTGGAGTTACTACGCCACCTTGCGCCGCAAGCTGCACTGGAACTCGGGAACCACCTGATGCTGCGGCGTCTGGTCCTGCGTGACTTCGTCATCGTCGCCACGCTCGAGGTCGAACTGGCAGCCGGCTTTTCGGTGCTGACGGGCGAGACCGGCGCGGGCAAATCGATCCTGGTCGACGCGCTGCAACTGGCGCTGGGCGGCCGCGGCGACGTGGGCGTGGTGCGCGAAGGCTGCGCGCGCTGCGACATCAGTGCCGAGTTCGACACGCCCGCCTCGCTGCACGGCTGGCTCGATGAGGCCGGCTTCGAGGCCGCTGACAGCTTGCTGCTGCGTCGCACGATCGACACCCAGGGCAAGAGCCGCTCGTGGATCAACGGCAGCGCGGCCACCATCGCCCAGTTGCGCGAGGCGGCGGATCACCTGGTCGACATCCACGGCCAGCACGCCTGGCAAAGCCTCACGCGCGGCGCTTCGGTGCGCGCGCTGCTCGACGACTACGCCGGGCTCGACACGCGGACGCTCGGCGCCGCCTGGACCGAACTGCGCGCCGCCACCGAGGCGCTGGAGCGCGTCCAGACCCGGCAGGCCGACCTGGAGCGCGAGCGCGAGCGGCTGGCCTGGCAGATCGCCGAAGTCGACAAGCTCGCGCCGGCGGCCGGCGAGTGGGATGAGCTCAACGCCGAGCACACCAAGCTCGCCAATGTGCAAACGCTGCTCGAGTCGGCCCGCGACGCGCTGGACGCCATCAGCGACATGGACGACAGCGCCGATGCGCTGACCGGCCGCGCCATCGGACGGCTGCACGAAGCCGCTGCCATCGACCCCGAACTCGCCGCCGTGGTCGAGGTGCTGCAAGGCGCGCAGGCCCAGTTGCACGACGCGGCGCACACGCTGTCGGGCTTTCTCGGCGGCACCGACGTCGATCCGGCGCGTCTGGGCGAACTCGACGAGCGCTTGTCGGCCTGGATGAGCCTGGCGCGCCGCTACCGTCGCCCGCCGTCGGAACTCGCGGCCTTGCTGGCGCAATGGAACGATGAGCTGCGCGTGCTGGAAGCCGCCTCCGATCTGGACGCTCAGCGCCAGCGCCTCAACCAGGCCCGCGCAGCCTACGACGCCGAGGCCTCGCGCGTGTCGGCGCTGCGCCAGGCCGCAGCACCGAAGCTGGCCGCGGCCATCACGCAGGCCATGCAGCAACTCGGCATGACCGGCGGGCGCTTCGAGGTGGCGCTGCTGACGCAGGAAGCGCCGCAGTCGTTCGGGCAGGAATCGGCTGAATTCCTGGTGGCCGGCCATGCCGGCTCGACGCCGCGCGCGCTGGCCAAGGTGGCTTCAGGTGGCGAGCTGTCGCGCATTGCGCTGGCCATCGCGGTGACCACCAGCCAGCTGCAGCGCGGTGATGCGAGCGCGGGCACGCTTATCTTCGACGAGATCGATGCCGGCGTGGGCGGCGCGGTGGCCGAGACCGTGGGCCGGCTGATGAAGCAGCTCGGCGCCGAGCGCCAGGTGCTGGCGGTCACGCACCTGCCGCAGGTGGCGGCCTGTGCCGATCACCACCATGTGGTGTCCAAGTCCACCGTCGACGGCGAAGCGCGCAGCGACGTGCAGCCGGTGAATGGCGAGGCCCGCGTGGCCGAGATCGCGCGCATGCTGGCCGGCGAGCGCCTGTCGGGCACCAGCCTCGCTCACGCTCAGGAAATGCTGTCGGTGGGCGCCGAGCCTTCCGCTGCCGGATCGCGGCGATGAGCGCGATCGACGCCCTGCCCTCGCCGACGTCCGGTGCCGGCGGCAACGCCGGGGTCTTGCGCGAGGTGGTGCTGGTCACCGGCATCTCGGGTTCGGGCAAGTCGGTCGCACTCAATGCGCTGGAAGACGCCGGTTTTTTCTGCATCGACAACCTGCCGCCCGAACTGCTGCGCGATTTTCTGCGCCTCGAGGATCAGGGCCGCGATCGCCGCGTGGCGGTGGCCGTGGACGTGCGCAGCGCGGGCTCGCTGCCGCACCTGCTGCCGCTGCTCGAGCAACTGCGCGCCGAAGGCGTGTCGGTGCGCTCGGTGTTTCTCGACGCGAGCACCGATGCACTGGTGCAGCGCTTTTCCGAAACCCGCCGTCCGCATCCGCTGACGCAATCAACGGGCTCCGGCGCGATCCCGCTGCCTGGGGTCGGCGGCGCCGAAGGCCACCGCGCGCTGATCGACGCGATCGAGCTCGAACGCGAGCTGCTCTCGGGGCTGCGCGAGGTCTCGACGGTGATTGACTCGAGCCAGCTGCGGCCCACGCAGCTGCGCATCTGGATGCGCGACCTGATGCGCGCCGGTGCCAACCAGCTCACGCTGGTGTTCGAGTCATTTGCCTTCAAGCACGGCGTGCCGCGCGATGCCGATTACGTGTTCGACGTGCGCGTGCTGCCCAACCCGCACTACATCCGCGAGCTGCGACCGCAAGACGGCCGCGATGCCGGGGTCGTGGCCTACCTCGAGGCGCAGCCTGAGGTGGGCGAGATGCTCGGTCAGATCGACGCCTTTCTGGCGCGCTGGCTGCCGGCGTTCGAGCACGACCAGCGCAGCTACCTCACGGTGGCCATCGGCTGCACCGGCGGGCAGCACCGCTCGGTGTACATGGCCGAGGTGCTGGCGCGTCGCTTTGCCGGCCGCTCGGTCACGCTGATACGCCACCGCGAGCTCGACGCGCGCGACTGAGCGGCCCGATCAGACCAGCAGCAGCTTGCGCAAGGGCGCGGGCAAACCGGCAGCCAGCGCCTCATCCAGGCTGAACCAGCGCCCATCAGTCAACGGCGCGGTGCAGGCCGCGGCCTGTGCGTCGTCGATGGCGGTGGGCAGCGTCCAGCGCACCGGGTGCAGCGTCCAGTCGAGGTGCGTGAGGGTGTGCGTGAAGCTCGGCAGCGTCTCGAAGTGGCCGGGCCATGCCAGCGCCGCGCGGTACAGGCCTTCATGCGAAGCGAACTCGGGCAGGCTCCACAGCCCGGCCCACACGCCGCTGTCGGGTCGCTTGACGAGCCACACCGCATCGCGCCAGGCGAGCCACAGCCAGGCGTGCTCGCGCGTGCTGCGCTTGAGCTTGCGGGTCTTGACCGGATAGGCCTGCGGGTTGCCATTGCGCGCCGCCACGCACAGGCCTTGCACCGGACACAGCAGGCACTGCGGCGAGCGCGCGCTGCACAGCGTGGCGCCCAGATCCATCAAGCCTTGCGTGTAGGCCTCGATGCCGACATCGGGCAACACACGCGTGGCCTCGGCCCACAGCTGGCGCTCGCTCACGGCCTGAGCCAGATCGCCGTCAAAGCCCAGCACGCGCGTGAGCACACGCTTGACGTTGCCGTCGAGGATGGCCACGCGCTCGCCAAAGCAGAACGCGGCCACCGCCGCCGCGGTCGAGCGGCCGATGCCGGGCAGCCCTTGCAGTTGCGCGCTGCTGCCGGGAAATCGTCCGCCGTGTTCAGCCACCACCGCCTGCGCGCAGCGGTGCATGTTGCGCGCGCGGCTGTAGTAGCCCAGTCCGCTCCAAAGGCCGAGCACATCGTCGAGCGGCGCTGCAGCCAGCGCGGCCACATCGGGAAAGCGTTGCAAGAAGCGCTCGTAGTAGCCCAGCACGGTGCTGACCTGGGTTTGCTGCAGCATGATTTCAGACAACCACACCCGGTAGGGATCGCGCGTGCGCTGCCACGGCAGGCCATGGCGGCCATGGCTGCGTTGCCAGTCGATGACGGCCGAAGAAAAACCTTCGTGTGTCATTCAGGCCCGGGCTCGCCGGGCGTCGGCAGCGCCCACAGGCAGTTCCACGTCGACAGGGTCCGGCACCGCGCGCAGCAGCGCGCGCGTGATCGCACCCAGGCGTTCGAGCTGCTGCCGCAGTAGCCGGTCGCGCTGCTCGATTTCGGCGATGCGAGATTCGAGTTGGTCGGCGGCGCCGCGGATGCGCGAGAGTGACTCGGCTCGTTTTTGAAAGCCCCGGCGGCGCTCGATCAACTGCGTGTCGATGTGCGAGGTCACCTCCCGGTGCCAGCCCTCGAGCGCGTTGCGCGAGCCGTCCCACACCACGCTGATGCGCTCGATGAGCATGCGCCGCAACTGCGCCGTGAAGCGCGGCCGCGTCAGCCGCAGCAAGTCGCCCAACCCGAGATACCGCGCGTAAAGCCGCTCGATCAGACTGACCTCCTCGACGAAGCGCGTCATGTTCGGGCCCGTCTTGAGCGCCAGGCCAAAACCGAACTCGGCATTCAGCACGCCAAACGTGCCGCCGAGCATGTCCTGGGTGTCGTGCAACAGGTCCTGCACTCGCAAGAGCCGCTCGCGCAGCCGCTCGCACAGCGCCGCGAAGGCCTTGCGCGCCCCGAGCCTGAGAACACTCGCACGGATCTCGGTGAGCATGCGGTCGATCTCGACCTCGAGGTCGTCGTATGACAGATCGGCCAGCGCCAGCTCACCTTGCCTCGCGTGCACTGCGCGCAGTGCCGTCAGCCGGGTGTGGCATTGCTCGAACTCCATCGCCTCGGCGCCCACCCGCTTCATCAGCAAGTTCAACCTGCCGCTGCTTTGGCCGCGCAGGCCGCGCAGCTCGAGCAGCTGCTCGGCCTGCTGCCGGAGCGCCTCGCCGATGTGGCGGGCAGCCCGCTTGTGAATCTGGTCGGCGGCGTCTTCGATCAGCCGGCCCAACAGCTGCCGGCGCTGCGGCAGCAACGCCACCGACAGCGCGGCCTCGAACTCGACCAGCCGGCTCTCGGTCAGCCCCTGCGCATCGCCATCGATGCGCGCCACCAGCGCCTGCCGCGCCGACAACGCGAAAACCCGTTCGGGCGGAACACCCAGGATTTGCGCGGTCGATCGTCTCTGCGCCTCGATCTGGGCGTCGACCTGAGCCGGCGAGGCCAGCGGATCGCGCAGCGCGTCGATCTTGTTGAGCACCACGAAGGCCAGGCCCTGGCGCGCACCAAGGTGATCGCGCCAGATGGCCAGATCGGATTGGGTCACGCCAGTGTCGGCGCCCACGATGAACACCGTGGCATGGGCCGAAGGCAGCAGGCCCAGCGTGAGCTCGGGCTCGGCTCCCAGCGCATTCAGACCCGGCGTGTCGATCACTACCAGACCCTGCCTGAGCAGCGGGTGCGGATGGTTGATCAGCGCATGGCGCCACACCGGCACCTCGACCCGCCCGGCCTCGTCGGGCATGGGGTTGTCGTCGGCGGTCGATTCATGCCACAGGCCGAGGGCCTGAGCTTCATCGGTGGTCACCCGGCGCGTGGACATCACCTGGCGCAAGGCCACGCACAGCGCCTCCGGCTGCGCCTTGTCAAACGGCAGATGCGTCCAGCCCTCGCGGCGCTGACGCCACTGCGCGAGCGACACGTCGTCAAGCCGCGTGGCGATCGGCAACAGCGACAGGCCCTCAGGCTCATGCGCATCCCAGGCCAGTTCGACCGGGCACATGGTGGTGCGGCCCGGCGTGGCCGGCAGCACCCGCGTGCCGGCGTCGGCGAAGAAGATCGCGTTGATCAGCTCGGACTTGCCGCGCGAGAACTCGGCCACGAACGCGACGATGAGCTTGTCGCCGTCCAGGCGCTCGCGCAGCGACGCGAGCAGCGCGCTGGCCGGCCGGTCGTCAAAGCCGATGTCGGCCAGACAGGCGGACAACTCATCGAGCCGCTCGCCCAACGCGGTGCGCCAGTGGCTCAGGTCGTCAAAGCGGCCGGCAAAGGCAGACGTCATGGATCGGGTTTCCAGCTGCGGGAATCTGTGAGCGACGGCGGGACGCATGCCCACCCATGGGAACCATCCTAAGTCAGCCCGGCCAGCAACGATCGCCGGAAACGACGGTGGACTCGCCCACATTTGTCCGGCCGGCGGGCGCACGGCTCAGGCGCCGCCGGCGTCATCGCTTCTGGCAGGTCGGGCAAAAGAAGGTCGAGCGCTGGCCCTGCACGATGCGCCGCACCGCCGTGGCACACACGCGGCACGGCTCACCGGCGCGACCGTACACATCGGCGCTCAGCTGGAACTGACCGGCCATGCCGTGCGCGTCGCGGAAATCGCGCAGGGTCGATCCGCCCAGCGCCAGCGCCGTCTCGAGCGTGCGCCGGATGGCCAGCGCCAGCCGCTGGCAACGCGGCCCGCTCAGGCGATCGCTGCGGGTGCGCGGGTCGATGCCGGCGGTGAACAGCGCCTCGCAAGCGTAGATGTTGCCAGCGCCCACGACGATGTCGCCACCGAGCAGCGCGAGCTTGACTGCGACACGGCGGCGCTTGAGCGCGGCGTGCAGATAGGGCCCGTCAAACACCGCATCGAGCGGCTCGACGCCCAGCGTGGACAGCAGCTTGCCCGCCATGCCCACACCTTGCGCTTCGGACCACACCACGGCACCGAAGCGGCGCGGGTCGGTCAGGCGCAGCGTGCCGCGGTCGGTCACCAGATCGAAGTGGTCGTGTGCGCCGGGCGAACCCGGCTGCGCCACGAAGGCCAGCGAGCCCGACATGCCCAGGTGCATCAGCAAGCCTGACGCTTGAGCGGGCGCCCCAGACGCAGCGGACGAAACCGGCGGCATGCCGTGCAAGGGCAGCCACAGGTATTTGCCGCGCCGCGTCACCTCACCCACACGCTGCCCGCGCAGGCCGGCGGGATCGACACCCAGCGGCCAGCGCAGCGGCTTGCCCAGACGCACGTCAGTCACCACCGCATCGGCAATGCGCCGGGCGAAACTCTGTCGCGTGACCTCGACTTCAGGTAATTCAGGCATGCAGGGAATTATCGGGACGCAACGCGGTCAGACGCCCTGAGCCGCATTGGCACCCCAGCACTCTAGAATCTTTTTTCGCACCCAGGAGTCGTCGATGCCAGCACGTTTTCCCACAGCGCCAGCCGCCTGTGCGCTTGTCATCGCGCTGTGCTCCGGGATGCTGCCAGCCGCGGCGCAAGCGCCCGCAGCGGCCACACCGCTGAAGGCGGCAACACCGTTCGAGAACTCAGGGCTCGACGCCGCCCTGTTCTATCAATTGCTGATCGGCGAGCTCGAATTGAGCGCCAACGATGCCGGCTCGGCCTACTCGGTGCTGCTCGATGCCGCCCGCAAAAGCAAGAACGAACAGGTCTTCAGGAGAGCCACCGAGATCGCGTTGCAAGCGAGATCCGGCGATCTGGCGCTCAAGGCCGCCCAAGCGTGGAAAGCCACGGTGCCTGATTCACTCGAGGCCAGCCGCTATGTCGTGCAGTTGCTGGTCGCGATGAACCGCTCTGCGGAAGCCGCCGAGCCGCTGCGTTCGATGATTGCGCTGGGCCCCCCGGAGCAGCGTGCCGCGCTCATCACCAGCCTGCCGCGCTTCTTCGAGCGGACGGGCGACCGCCAGCGCACGCCGGAGGTGCTTGAAAAGGCGTTGCAGCCCTACGTCGATCAGCCCGAGACACGGATTGCATCGCTGGTGGCCATCGGTCGCGCGGCGCAAAGTGCCGGCGACAACCCCCGCGCGCTCGGGCTCGCCCAGCGCGCCCACGCGTTCGATCCGTCGGCACCGGCGCCGGTACTGCTGGCGCTCGATCTGCTACCCGGGACGACCGAAGCCGAAGCGATCGTCGTCGGCCATTTGCAGATCCGCCCGCAAGCCAATGCGGTACGCCTGTTCTACGCACGAGCACTCGCTGTGTCGCAGCGTCACGCCGAAGCGATGGCGCAGATCGAACAGGTCACTCAAAGCGCGCCGGGGCTGGCCGCACCGTGGCTCACGCTGGGCGCGCTGCGCCTCGAACTGCATCAGCCCAAGCCCGCCACGGCCGCGCTCGAAACCTATCTGACACTTGTGAAATCCAGGTCGGCGCTGGCGGCCAAGGGCGAGCCCGGCACGCCGGCCCATGCCGCGGCCGGCACCACGGAGATCGAAGACGACGAGGCCGCGCAAGGCCCCGACCGCGGCATGGCGCAAGCCATGCTGATGCTGGCGCAAGCCGCTGAACAGACGGGCGATTTCAAGGCCGCCGAGGGCTGGCTCAACCAGATCGAAAGCCCGCAGCGCGCGCTCGAGGTCCAGTTGCGTCGTGCCTCGCTGCTCACCCGGCAAGGCCGCTTGGCCGACGCGCTGGAACTCGTGCGCAACGCGCCCGAGGCCAACGAAGGCGAGGCCCGCTCGAAGGTGCTGGCCGAAGTGCAGCTGCTGCGAGAAAACAAGCTGTGGCAACAGGCCGATCAGGCGCTGGACAAGGCCAACCTGCGCTTCGTCAACGACACCGATCTGCTTTACGAACAGGCCATGATGGCGGAGAAGCTTGACCGCATCGAAGACATGGAGCGATTGCTGCGACGGGTGATCGCCCTGCGTCCCGATTACTACCACGCGCACAACGCCCTGGGCTATTCGCTGGCCGATCGCGGGCTGCGTCTGCCCGAGGCCAAGGCGCTGATCGAGCGGGCGCTCGAGCTGGCGCCCGGCGAGCCGTTCATCACCGACAGCCTCGGCTGGGTGGAATACCGCATGGGCGATCGTGCGTCGGCCATCAAGCACCTCACGCGGGCCTACCGGTCGCGGCCCGATGCCGAGATCGCCGCCCACCTCGGCGAAGTGCTGTGGATGGACGGACAGCGCGACGAGGCGCGCCGTGTGCTGGCCGAAGGCAAGGCGCGCGACGCCAGCAGCGAGGCGTTGCGTGAAACCTTGACCCGGCTGAAGGTCGACTTGTGATCTTGCGCCGCGCCGCTGCCGGCGCTTTGCTGGTCGTGATGCTGGCCGGCTGCGCCACCCGGCCCGTCGTGGTCGACCCGCTGATGTCGGGCGACCGGTTTTCGGGCCGCATGTCGGTTCAGATCGAGGCCGTCGACACCGAACCTGCGCGCAGCACGAGCGGCGCCTTCGAACTGATGGGCAACGCGCAGCGCGGCCGCCTCGATCTGACCACGCCCATCGGCAACACCGTGGCGCGGGCGCGCTGGGAGCCCGCCGGGGTCTTTCTTGAAACGCCTCATGGAAACAGCCAACACCCCACGCTGATGGACATGACCCGCACGATGCTGGGCGAGGAGTTGCCTGTCACGGCGATGTTCGACTGGCTGCGCGGACGCCCCTGGCCCGGCGCCAACAGCGTCGCAGCCTCATCGGGTGAGCCGGCAGGGTTTCACCAGCTCGGATGGGCGGTGGACCTGTCGAGGTTTGACCAGGCCCGCATCGTGGCCAGACGCAGCGCGCCGCCGGTGGTGGTCGTGCAGGTGAGGCTGGACCGACCATGACCATCCAGGCTTTTTTCGACGTGCCCGCACCGGCCAAGCTGAACTTGTTTTTGCACGTGGTTGGCAGGCGTGCCGACGGCCATCACCTGCTGCAGTCGGTGTTCGTGCCCATCGACTGGGCCGACACGCTGCATTTCGAGCGGCGCTCCGATGGATTGCTTTTTCGACACGATCTGACAGCACCGCTGCCCCCCGATGACCTGTGCCTGCGGGCGGCTCGCAACCTGCAAGCCGCGAGCGGAACGTCGCTCGGAGCCGACATTTCGATCGACAAGCAAGTGCCCTGGGGTGCCGGGTTGGGCGGCGGCAGTTCGGATGCGGCCACCACGCTGATCGCGCTCAACCGCCTGTGGGGGCTGAACTGGCCGCGCTCGAAGCTGCTGGAAATCGGCTTGTCGCTGGGTGCCGATGTGCCTTTTTTCATTGGCGGCACACCGGCCTGGGTCGAAGGCATCGGCGAGCAACTCACCGAAATCGACGTGCCCAGCCAGACTTTCGCGCTAATCAAGCCACACGAATCGATTGAAACAGCGAAGATCTTCGCTCATCCCCAGTTGGCTCGGGACTCGGTCCGCATTACACTAGCGGGCTTCGGTGCAGACGGGATTTCCCGCATCGCTTCTCCTCACGGGGAAGGATGGGGCAAAAACGACCTGCAACCGGTGGCCGAGTTGTTGTGTCCATCGGTACGCGAGGCGGCTGACGAATTGAAACTCCGGTTTGGAAACAGCCGGATGAGCGGTTCAGGCAGCACGGTCTTTGCCCGTCTGGGTGAGGTCGACGCGTCGGAGTGTTTGGCTGCGATCAACGCGCAGTCTGGCTGGACCGGCCGGATTTGCCGCAGTTTGCAGAGGCACCCTTTGTACGATTGGGTGCCGGACAGAGATTGAAGGTTGTGGGTGATCGGCAAGAGCCGCTCGTCCGCCGTAGGGGAGTCGCCAAGTTGGTTAAGGCATCGGATTTTGATTCCGACATGCGAGGGTTCGAGTCCTTCCTCCCCTGCCAGATTCTTATGGTTCCCGGAGCGTCCTGACTGCAGGCCTGGGCTGGACTGAAAGGAAGCGACATGCTTCCACAGAGCCTCGTCGGAGGGAACATGCTTTTCAATACCGTGCTGTTCACAGGCAACGCCAATCCGGTGCTTGCCCAGGAAATCGCCACGCATCTCGGGGTTGAACTCGGGAAGGCCTCGGTGGGACGTTTCTCCGACAGCGAAGTGGCTGTCGAGATCGAACAAAACGTTCGTGCCCGCGATGTGTTCGTCGTGCAGTCAACCTGCACGCCGACAAACGAAAACCTGATGGAACTGTGCATCATGGTCGACGCTCTCAAGCGCGCCAGTGCTCGCCGCATCACCGCGGTCATTCCGTACTTCGGCTATGCGCGCCAGGATCGCCGCCCGCGCTCTACACGCGTGCCGATCAGCGCCAAGGTGGTGGCCAACATGCTCGAGGCCGTGGGCGTCGAGCGCCTGCTGACGATGGACCTGCACGCAGACCAGATTCAGGGGTTCTTCAACATCCCGGTCGACAACATCTACGCCTCCCCGGTGCTGCTGTCGGATCTGCAGTCCAGGCGCTACGAGGATCTCGTCGTGGTTTCGCCCGACATCGGCGGCGTGGTGCGTGCACGTGCACTGGCCAAGCAACTCAACTGCGATCTGGCGATCATCGACAAGCGTCGCCCGAAGGCCAATGTGTCCGAGGTGATGAACGTCATCGGCGAGATCGACGGTCGCAACTGCGTGATCATGGACGACATGATCGACACGGCCGGCACGCTGGTGAAGGCCGCCGAGGTGCTCAAGTCTCGCGGCGCCAAGAGCGTCTATGCGTATTGCACGCACGCGGTGTTCTCGGGCCCGGCCCTCGAGCGCATTCGTGCCTCGCAGATTGATGAGGTCGTCATCACCAACACCATCCCGATGAC
>NCFZ01000202.1 GCA_002281415.1 Burkholderiales bacterium 28-67-8
CGCCCTGAGCATGTGGTCGAGCTGATCATCAAGACCGACGCGGTGTTTCGCATCAAGATCGACGGCCAGGAAGACGGCGTCGCGGTGCCGCTGGGCAAGGTCGCCGAGCGGGTGCGCGAACTGCAGGCGGGCGATGCCAACACGCCGGTGGTGATCTCGGCCGACCGCAACGTCAAGTACGAAGCCGTGGTCAAGCTGATGGACACGCTGCAGCATGCCGGCGTGCAGCGCGTGGGCCTGTCGGTCAAGAACGGCGGCTGAGGCGCACCGCATCACCCCGGCGATGACGATGACCGCCCGCGCATCCGTCGAACGCGACGTGTTCATGCCGCACGCGCCGGATGCGTTCGGCCGCGGACTGGCGATGGCCGTGGCCGCGCATTTGCTGCTGGTCGTGGCGCTGTCGGTGGGCGTGAGCTGGCATGTGAGCCCGCCCGAAGGCATCGAGGCCGAGCTGTGGGCGTCGGTGCCGCAAATGGCCGCGCCGCGTCCGGCCGAGCCGGAGCCGCCTCCACCGCCCGCCCCCGAACCCCAGGTCAAGCCGCCGCCCGAGCCCGTGAAGGCCGCGCCGGTGGTGGAGCCCGAACCCGACGCGCAGATCGCCATCGAAAAGGCCAAGCGCAAGAAGGAGCTGGCCAAGGAAGCGGCCAAGGAGGCCGCCGCGCGTGAGGCTGAAAAGCTCGCCGAGCAAAAGCGCAAGGACGAGGCCGCCGACAAGCGCCGCGCCGAGCTCGACAAGAAAAAACGCGACGAGGCGCAGACCGCCGCGCTGGCTGCCGCGCGCGAAAAGCAGATGCAGCGTCTGGCCGGGCTGGCCGGCGCCACCGGTGCGCCCACGGCCACCGGCAGCGCGCTGCAAAGCGCCGGGCCGAGCGCCGATTACCTCGGACGCATCAAGGGCCGCATCCGCCCGAACGTGTCGTTCCCCGACACCCTGCCCGGCAACCCCGCGGTGGAAATAGACATCGGGCTCTCCCCCGACGGGCGCATCATGTCCAGTCGGATCGTCAAGCGCAGCGGCGTGCCCGAATGGGACGAGGCTGTCTTGCGTGCCATTGAGCGCACGGAGGTGCTGCCACGCGACGAAAACGGTAAGGTGCCACCTGCCATGACCATCGTGTACCGGCCGCGCGACTGAGCCGGCCACCTCAACGGGAGTCCTTCGATGCTGGAATCGCTGCGTTCTTCCCTGGCCCTGCTGATCGATGCTGGCGCCACGCGCATCGAGCTGGCCGCCACCGAATTCGAAGAAGAGCGGCTGCGGCTGATCGGCCTGCTGGTCTCCACCATCGCCACGTTGCTGCTGCTGGGCATCACGGTGCTGTTGTGCGCCACCTTCGTCATCGTGCTGCTGTGGGACAGCCACCGGCTGCTCGCCATCGGCGGCGTGGCCGTGGTGTCGGCGATCGCCACGCTGATGAGCGCCAGACGCTGGCATGACCGGCTGGTCAACCGGCCGCCGTTCATGGCGGCCACGGTGGCCGAACTGCAACGCGACGCGGACTCGCTGCGTCCACAGCCGGCCGGCGAATGAAGCGCGATGCACGCCTGAAGCTGCTGGCCCGCAGGCGCGAGCAGTTGGTGTGGCGTGCCACGCAGCAGCGCGAATCTGTACAGCTTCACTGGCAGGCGATCACCGCACCGCTGCAAGCCGCTGGCGGCCTGGCCGAGCGCTGGCGACGCTGGCTGGCACCGGCCGCGCTGATCGTCGCTCCGCTGGGCGTGCTGCTGGGGCGGCGCGTGCGGCTCGGCCGCATCGTGCGGCTGGCGCTGGCGGCCTGGCCGCTGGTGCGTTCGCTGCGCCATTTGCTCAAACGCTGAGCCACGACGCGAAACGCCCCGATTTGCGGGTACAACCCCGTGCATATCGGCGCACCGACGAATCGCATTTGCGGCAAACATCACGCTCGGGTGCGCTTTGCGGGTCAGGAGCCTGGCTCTTGGCACGGCAATGTTCGATTCCCACAGCTTGATTCCAAAGATCTTTCATGGCCAACACGACCGCATCGACACAGCCCAAGGATCCCGCGTCCCCTGAAGCGCAGGGCACGGTCGATCTGTTGGCTCCGGCCTTGCCCGACGTCGAGGAGGAGAGCGCGCCGGCGTTTTGCTGGCCGGCGCCTCCGTTTGCGGTCTATCCGATGGCCGAGCCGCAGTCGGGCCCGATGCCCTGCACGATCGTGGGCCTCAACGACAAGCACATGCAAGGTCAGGTGAGTTCGTTCCTGCCCGACCGGCGGTCCGCCTGGGTGCAGTTGCCGCCCTCACGCTCCGAACTGCTGCTGCGCTTTGACCAGTTCCGTTCGCTCACGCTGGGCGCCCCCCTGCACCCCCTTCACGTGCAAGGCGACCAGCCCGGCGGGCTGGCGCTCAGGCCCGGCAAGCCAACAACTTTCCGGATGGTCTGGAAGCAAGGCGGCGAGTGGTCCGGCTCGACCGTCGGCTGCATCGAAACGCCATACGGCGTGTTCCTGTTTCAGCCCGCCGACGACTCGGGCGCCGTGTTGCGGACCTTTGTGCCCAGCAGCGCATTCGCCTCGTTCGACGTGGGCCAGCGCATCGGCGAGGTGCTGATCGAGCAACAGGCCGCCACGCCGCACCAGGTCGAGCGCGCCGCCGAGCAGCAGCGCCAGATGCGCGAACAGCGGCTGGGCGACATCCTGGTGTCACGCAACATCGTCACGCAAGACCAACTGGTCAGCGCATTGGCGCAGCAGTCGCACATGCCGATGGTGCGCATCGGCGAGGCGCTGATGTCGCTGGGCATGATCGACATCAACGATCTGCAAGCCGCGCTGCGGCAGCAGGAAGTGGACCGCGGCGTGCCGCTGGGCGAGATCCTGGTGCGCAGCGGGGTGGTCACGCGGCCTGACCTGCAAGTGGCGATGGCGCGCAAGATGGGCTACCCGCTGGTCGACGTGGACGCCTTCCCGATCGAGACCGAGGCGCTGCGCAAGCTGCCCTACGCCGTGGCCATGCGACTGAGGCTCTTGCCGCTGCTGATTCATGAAGGCCGGCTGGTCGTGGCGCTGGACGACCCCGCACGCCGCCGCGAGGCGGTCGACGAGGCCGAGTTCTCGGCGCAGATGAAGGTGCTGCCCGTGCTCGGGCAGTCGCGCTCGATGGACGACCGCACGCATGCGGCCTACGACCAGATCGGTGCGGCCACCGGACCCCGAGCGACCCAGCAGGATCGAGCCGAAGACGATGCGCTGCCGGCTTTCGGCACCGACCAGCTGGTCGAAAGCCTCGAGCGCGAGAACGAAGAGACCTCGCACGAAGACCAGCCGATCGAGCAGTCGGACAACTCGCTGGTGCGGCTGATCAACAACATGATCGTCGAGGCGCACCGCGAGGGCGTGTCCGACATCCACATCGAAAGCTACCCGGGGCGCGAGAAGATCCGCATCCGCTTCCGCAAGGACGGGGCCTTGCGCACCTACCTCGAGCTGCCGCCCACCTACCGCAGCGCGCTGGTGGCACGCCTGAAGATCATGTGCGACCTCGACATCTCCGAGCGCCGCAAGCCGCAAGACGGCAAGATCAACTTTGCCAAGTTCATGCCGCAGCACCGCATCGAGTTGCGCGTGGCGACCATCCCGACCCACAGCAATCTCGAAGACGTGGTGATGCGCATCCTGACGTCGGCCAAGCCGATGCCGCTCGACCGCATCGGCCTGACCGAACACAACTTCCAGCAGCTCACGCGCGCCATCCAGCGACCCTACGGCCTCGTGCTGT
>NCFZ01000021.1 GCA_002281415.1 Burkholderiales bacterium 28-67-8
CCTCCCTGCCAACCGAAAAGCCCTGCGCCACCATGCATCAACTCGTACTGATCCGCCACGGCCAATCGACGTGGAACCTGGAAAACCGCTTCACCGGCTGGGTGGATGTCGATCTGACGCCCCTGGGGGTCGCTCAAGCGCAGGAAGCCGGCCGGCGCCTCAAGGCCGATGGCTTCGAGTTCGACATCGCCTACACCTCGGTGCTCAAGCGCGCCGTGTGGACGCTGTGGCACACCCTCGATCAGCTCGAACGCACCTGGCTGCCGGTGGTTCACTCATGGCGCCTCAATGAGCGGCACTATGGTGCGCTCGAGGGCCTGAACAAGGCCGACACGGCCGAGCGCTACGGCGACGCACAGGTGTTGCAGTGGCGGCGCAGCTACGACACGCAGCCGCCCGCGCTCGAGCCCGGGGATCCGCGCTGCGAGCGCAACGACATTCGCTACGCCGGCCTGCAAGCCGGCGATGTGCCACTCACGGAATGCCTGAAAGACACGGTGGCGCGCGTGCTGCCTTTCTGGAGCGACACCATCGCGCCAGCCATCCGCTCGGGCAAACGGGTGATCGTGGTGGCCCACGGCAACAGCATCCGCGCGCTGATCAAGCACCTCGACGGCATCTCGGACGCCGACATTGTGGGCCTCGAGATCCCGAACGGCGTGCCCGTGATCTATGAACTCGACGACAACCTTCGCCCGCTGAGCCGCCGGTTTCTCGAGGGCGACTGAGTCCGGCCTCAGCCGTGCCGTTCCTGGGTCTCGATGAGTGCTTGCACGATGCCGCAGCGCAATTGCTCGCCAAGGCTGCGCCGGTCGGCGTGGGGGCCGTTCAGCGGCGGCAGGAAATTGACGTGCGCCGTCAGTCGCCGGGCGTTCGCCACCGACCACAGCGACTGCATCAGTGTCATGTCGCCGATGTAGGGCGCGGCCAGGCTGAACGTCTCGCTCGCGTCTGAAAAGCGCAGCATGACGGGCTGCGTCGAAACCCCGGTGGTCACCGCGGCTTGCAGCAAGCTGGCGTGGAAAGGCAGCACGTCACGCCCGTCGCTGGTGGTGCCCTCGGGAAAGATCGCGATCTGAGCGCCGCTGCTCAACGCCTCGGCCACCTGATGCACCACCCGCATCGCGTCGCTGCGACGCTCACGCTCGATGAACAGAGTGCCGCCACAAGCCACGATCCAGCCCACCAGCGGCCAGCCGCGCACATCGGCCTTCGACACGAAGCGCACCGGTTGCACCGCATTGATCGCCAGGATGTCGAGCCACGACACGTGGTTGGCCACCAGCAGCGTCGAACCGGTGCCCATTTCCCCCGACGTCCGAACGGTCAACCCCAAGGCAGACAACATCCGGGCTGAAAACCGGCCCACATGCACCATGCGGCGCGGACCGGACGCAAACGGAAAGACCACAGCGAACACCGCCGCGCAATGCAGCGTGACGGCGACAAAGCAGGTCAGCCGAACCACACCCCGCAGCCTTCGCACCATGGGCGCGCGCCGTTCAGGCGGCCTCGAAGGCCACGTGCCCCGACACCACGGTGTACTTCACGCAGCCTGCCAGTTCATGTCCCGCAAACGGCGTGTGCTTGCCTTGGCTTTTCAAGGCCTGCGGCGTGACCCGCCAGTAACCGGCGGGGTCGAACAGGCACAGATCGGCCACGCCGCCCTCGACGAGCCGCCCCGCGCTCGAGGCCAGCGAGCCGAGTGCCTCGCCCAGCACCCGCACCGGCGACGCGGTGATGGTGGCCAGCGTGCGTCCCAGATCGTGGCCCGACTCCTCGCCCCACTTGAGCGCCAACCCGAGCAGCAACTCCAGCCCGGTGGCCCCGGGCTCGGCTTCGGCAAACGGCAGCGTCTTGGCATCGGCATCCACCGGCATGTGGTCGCTCACCAGCGCGTCGATGGTGCCGTCTGACAACCCGGCGCGCAGTGCGTCGCGGTCACGCACCTGTCGCAGCGGCGGCGTCAGACGCATCGCCGCGTTGAAGTAGCCGATGTCGATGTCGGTCAGGTGCAAGTGGTTGATGCTGATGTCGCAGGTGACCGGCAAGCCCTCGGCCTTGGCGCGCCGAACCAGCTCGACGCCCGCCGCGCTGCTGAGTCGGCAGATGTGCACCCGTGCGCCGGTGTCGCGCACCAGTTCGAACAGGGTGCTCAGCGCCACGGTTTCGGCGATCACCGGCACACCGCTCAGACCCATGCGGGTGGCCAGTGCGCCCTTGGCGGCCACGCCACCGCCCAGATAGCCGTCTTGCGCACGCAACCAGGTCGTGTAGCCGAAGGTCGATGCGTATTGCAGCGCGCGGTGCAGCACCAGCGTGTCCTTCAAGGGCACCTCGGCGTGCGAGAACCCGACGCAACCCGCCTCGGTGAGTTCGGCCATCTCCGTCAGCGCCTCGCCGGCCAGGCCGCGGGTGAGCGCACCCAGCGGATACAGGTGCGAATGGTTCAGGTTGCGCGCACGGAACTTGAGCATCTCGACCAGGCCCGGCTCATCGAGCGGCGGGTCGGTGTCGGGCAGACACACCAGGCTGGTCACGCCACCGGCAACCGCCGCGGCCATTTCGGACTCGAGCATGCCTTCGTGTTCGTGGCCCGGCTCGCGCAGACGCACCGCCAGATCGACCAGCCCGGGCGCCACGACCAGCCCGCTGGCGTCAATGGTGCGGGCGGGGTTGAATTCGGGGTTGACGCGTCCGATCGCGACGATGCGCCCGGCGGCAATCGCCACATCGGCGAGTTCATCACGACCCGATGCGGGGTCGACCAGGCGGCCGTTTTGAATGAGGATTTTCATGAGTCGTTGGGCCGCGCTGTCAGGCCGAGTTGCCGGCGATCATGGACATCACCGCCATGCGCACCGCGATGCCGAAGGTCACCTGCGGGAGGATGACGCTTTGCAGGCCATCGGCCACGCTGGAGTCGATCTCAACGCCACGGTTGATCGGCCCGGGGTGCATGACGATCGCATCGGGTTTGGCCAGCGCCAGCTTGTCTGGCGTGAGCCCGTAGTTTTTGAAGAACTCGCCCGCGCTGGGCAGCATCGCGCCGCTCATGCGCTCGTTTTGCAGCCGCAGCATGATGATCACGTCGGCGCCGCGGATGCCTTCGGCCATGTCGTGGCACACGCGCACACCCATCTCGCGCAGGTCGCCGGGGACCAGGGTTTTCGGTCCGACCGCGCGCACCTCGGGCACCCCGAGCGTGGTCAGCGCGTGGATGTCGGAGCGCGCCACACGCGAGTGCACGATGTCGCCGACGATCGCCACCGTGAGGTTGGTGAAGTCCTTCTTGTAGTGGCGGATCGTGTACATGTCGAGCAGCCCCTGCGTGGGGTGCGCATGGCGGCCGTCACCGGCGTTGACCACATGAACGTGCGGCGCGCAGTGCTGCGCGATCAGGTAGGGCGCACCGCTTTCGCTGTGGCGCACCACGAACATGTCGGCGTGCATCGCGCTCAGGTTGGCGATGGTGTCGAGCAGGCTCTCGCCCTTGGCGGCGCTCGAGCGCGCGATGTCGAGGTTGATCACATCGGCGCTGAGCCTCTTGGCCGCGATCTCGAAGGTGGTGCGTGTGCGCGTGCTGTTCTCGAAAAACAGGTTGAACACGCTCTTGCCGCGCAGCAGCGGCACTTTCTTGACCTCGCGGTCATTGACGCTCAGGAAGGTGCCCGCGGTGTCGAGGATCTGGTGGATCAGCGCACGCGGCAGCCCCTCAATCGACAGCAGGTGGATCAGTTCACCGTGCTTGTTGAGCTGCGGGTTGTTGCGATAGTTCAAGCAGCGCACTCCTGGATGTCGAAACTGAACCGGCCGGCATCATCGCGCGCCAGCGACAGTTTCTGGTGCGCCGGCAAGTTGATGCGGGCGGCCGAGTAGGCGGGATGGATCGGTAGCTCGCGCCCGCCGCGGTCAACCAGCACCGCCAGCGTCACGCTGGCCGGCCGACCGAAGTCAAACAACTCATTGATCACCGCGCGCGTGGTACGGCCGGTGAACAGCACATCGTCGATCAGCAGGATGTGCTGTCCTTCGATCTCGAACGGCAGCCGGGTGTGGTCGGCACCGGCCGTCAGGCCGCGCGAGCCGAAGTCATCGCGGTGCAACGCGCTCGAGATCACGCCTTGCTCGCCCGCCAGCGGCAGTTCGCGTTGCAGCCGCTCGGCCAGCCAGGCACCGCCCGACCAGATGCCCACCAGCACGGTATTGGGCCGCAGCAGCGTGCGCACATGGAGCAGCAGGTCTTCGAACAGGGCTTCGGCGTCGAGTTGCAGTGCGCTCATGGGACCAGGCTCCGCAAATGTTGTTCAAGGATCAAGGCGGCCGAAGCCGCATCCAAATCACCCGCGCCCAGGCTGTGCGCCTCGGTGGTGGTGTAGCGCTCGTCGACCTCATGCACCTCGAGCCGGTGCCGGGCGCGCAACTGGCGGGCAAAGCGCAGTGCCAGCGCGGTGTTCTCATGCGAGGCCCCATCGGGATGAAAGGGCACGCCCACTACCAGCGCGTCCGGTTGCCACTCGTCGACCAGACGTGCGATCGCGGTGAAGCGCGCGTCGCCGGTGCTGGCGATGGTGCGCAGGGGCTGCGACGTTCCCGTCACAGTGTTGCCACTGGCCACGCCCACGCGCTTGGTACCGAAATCAAAGGCCAGAAAGGTTTGATCGCGCAGCCTCGGCCGGCCGGCCGGCGCACTGGCGGGTTGCAGGCCGGGTTCAGGCATGCCCGGTGTCGGTGCTGAGCATGACCGGGTCGATGCCCAGCAGCGAAAGCGCCTTGTCGTAGCGCTGCTCGATCGGTGTGCTGAAGATGATCTCGGGCTGTGCGTCGACGTTGATCCAGCTGTTGCGGCTCATTTCGTCTTCAAGCTGGCCAGCCGCCCAGCCGCTGTAGCCGAGGCTCACGAACACCCGGGCGGGGCCGGTGCCGCTGGACAACGCTTCGAGCACATCCTTGCTGGTGGTCATTTCCAGGCCGCCACCGCGAATCTTCAGCGACGAGGTGAAGCCGGGCCCCTCGGTCGGGGACTGTTCATGCAGCACGAAGCCACGCTCGGTTTGCACCGGGCCGCCGAAGAACACCGGCGACTCGGCCAGATCGGCGCGCTCGAGCGGCAACTCGACTTTTTCGAACAGGCTTTTCAGCGTGATGTCGATGGGCTTGTTGATCACCAGGCCCAACGCGCCTTTTTCGGTGTGCTCGCACAGGTAGATCACCGTGCCGGCGAAGGTGTCGCCCACCATGCCCGGCATCGCGATCAGAAACTGATTGGTGAAATTCACGCCATGGGCACTCATGGGACTGATTTTATTCCTGCGGCACACTCGCGCCGATGCTTCCTTCACTCGATACCGCGCTGGTCTGGTTTCGCCGCGAACTGCGCGCTGATGACCACGCCGCCCTGCACCACGCACTCAAGTCGGCGAAGCGCGTGTGGTGCGTGTTCGTGCTCGACCGCGAGATCCTCGATGGGCTGCCGCGCGCGGATCGCCGCGTCGAGTTCATCGTCACCGGGCTGACCGACCTGCACGCCGAGCTGGGGGCACTCGGATCGGCCCATGGCGTTCCCGGCGCGGGATTGATCGTGCGCCACGGCTGGGCGCGTGACGAGATCCCGGCGCTCGCGCAGGCGCTGCGCGTGCAAGCGGTGTACGCCAACCACGATGACGAGCCTGCCGCACTCGAGCGTGACGCCCGGGTGCGCGGCCAGCTCGCGCATCTTGGCATTGCGCTGCACACCAGCAAGGACCATGTGGTGTTCGAGCGGTCCGAGGTGCTCACCGCGGCGGGCACGCCTTACGGCGTGTTCACGCCGTACAAGAACGCGTGGCTCAAGCGGCTGACGGCCGAACACCTGGCCGCCTGGTCCATCGACGAACATGCAGCCCATCTGGCTCCCATCGCCGAGGCCGTGGCAAGCCCTCCGCCATCGCTGGGCGACATCGGCTTCGAGACGACCAACCTGCCGGCGCTGAAGATTGGCCACGGGGCCGCGGGTGCGCGCGCCGTGTTCGATGACTTCATCACCCGCATCGACGACTACGAGGACACGCGCAACTTTCCGGCGGTGAAGGGTCCGAGCTACCTGTCGGTGCATCTGCGCTTTGGCACCGTGTCGATCCGACGGCTGGCGCGCGAAGCCTGGCAGCGCAGCCAGGCCGGCTCGCGCGGCGCCGAGGTCTGGCTGTCGGAGCTCATCTGGCGCGACTTCTATCACCAGGTGTTGCACCACCACCCGCATGTGGTCAGGGGTTCGTTCAAGCCGGCTTACGACCGCATCGTCTGGGAACACGGCAAGCCCGCCGAGTCGCTGTTTGCCGCCTGGTGCGAGGGACGCACCGGCTACCCGCTGGTCGATGCGGCGATGGCGCAGATCAACCAGACCGGCTACATGCACAACCGGTTGCGCATGGTGGTGGCGAGTTTTCTGGTGAAGGACCTGGGCATCGACTGGCGCTGGGGCGAACGCTACTTTGCCGAGAAGCTCAATGACTTCGACCTCGCGGCCAACAACGGCGGCTGGCAATGGGCAAGTTCCAGCGGCTGCGACGCGCAGCCCTACTTCCGCATCTTCAACCCGATCAGCCAAAGCGAGAAATTCGACCCGACGGGCCGATTCATCCGCCGCTACCTGCCACAACTCGCCGCGCTGCCCGACGAGTCGCTGCATGCGCCGTGGACCGCGCGTCCTGTGGATCTGGCCGCCGCCGGGCTGGTGCTGGGGCGCGACTACCCTTCGCCCGTGGTGCAGCACGACGTGGCACGCGCACGAACGCTCGAGCGCTATGCCGTGGTCAAGGCCGCCGGCTGAACCTCAGGTGGCTGGCGCAGCGACCGGATTGCCGGTGCAGCGGGCGATCAGCGCCAGCAGGTCTTCTTCCGAATAGGGCTTGCCCAGGTAGTGATTGACACCGAGCTGCGCCGCATGGTCGCGGTGCTTCTGGGCGATGCGCGAGGTGATCATGATCACCGGCAGGTCCTTCAGGCGCGAGTCGGCGCGCAGGTTGCGCACCAGGTCGAAACCGTCCATGCGAGGCATCTCGATGTCGCTGAGCACGATCGCAGGCAGTTCCTGCGCCAGACGCTCCAGTGCGTCGATGCCATCCTTGGCCAGCGTCACGCGATAGCCCTCGCGCAGCAGCATGCGCTCGGTGACGCGACGCACGGTGAGCGAGTCGTCAACCACCAGCACCAGCGGCGCCAGCGGCTGCTCGACGACCACGGCCTGAGCGGCGCCATCGGCACTGGCCGCCTGCGTCACGCTGCGCGCGGTCGCGCCATACAGCGCGGCCAACGCCACCGGGTTGTAGATCAGCGCCACGTCACCGCCGGCCAGCAGGGTCATGCCGGCCAGTCCGGGCATGCGCGACAACTGGGGACCGAGGTTCTTGACCACGACTTCCTGGTTGCCGATCACGTCGTCCACATGCACCGCGATGCGCTGCGATGCGCTGCGCACGATCAGCACCTGGCTGGCGCGGGCGGCCACTTCGGTGCTGCATGCGCTGGTTTGCAGCAAGGCACCCAGCCAGAAAAACGGCAGCACCTCGTTGTCCAGGGTAAAGCGCCCGCTGCGCGCGGCCACCGCCACCTCACCCGACGGCACCCGACGCACCGTTTCGACCAGGGTCGACGGCACGCCCACCTTGAGCGCGCCGCAACGCACCATCACCACCTGGGTGACGGCGGTGGTCAGCGGCAGCAACAGCTTGAAATCGGTGCCCCGCCCTGCGGTGGTGGTGGTCTCGATGCGTCCGCCGATGGCGTCCACTTCCGAACGCACCACATCCAGCCCGACACCGCGCCCGGCCAGTTCGGTCACCTTCTCGGCGGTCGTAAAGCCAGGGCGGAAGATCAGATCAGCGAGCTCGCTCGCACTGGGCGTGCGGTCTGCGGCGATCAGTCCGCCGGCCTGGGCCTTTTCTCGAATGCGTGGCAAATCCAGGCCACGGCCGTCATCGCGCACCTCGACACTCACCTCGTTGCCCGACTGGCTCACGGCGATGACCACCGAGCCCGTGGCGTCTTTGCCGGCGGCGACACGCACAGACGGCGATTCGATGCCGTGCGTCACGCTGTTGCGCAGCAGGTGCTCAAAAGCGCCGGTCATGCGGTCGAGCACGCCGCGGTCGATCTCGATGGCGCCGCCTTCGATGTCGAGGCGAACCTGCTTGCCCGTCTCCTTGGCCGCCTGGCGCACCACGCGGTGCAGCCGCTCGGACAAGCCCTCGAACTCGACCATGCGCGTGCGCAGCAAGTCGTCCTGCAGTTCGCGGGTGAGCCGCCCCTGCGCGGCCAGACCGTCCTCGGTGCTTTGCAACGACTTTTGCAGGGTGCGCTGCACGGTCGCCACGTCGTTGACCGACTCGGCCAGCATGCGGGTGAGCTCCTGCAGCCGCGTGTAACGGTCGAATTCCAGCGGATCGAACTCTTCCGCGGCCGACCTGGCGGCTTCCATGCGAGAGCTGATCTGGGTTTCAGCCTGAAGCTCGATGTCGTGCAACTGGCCACGCAAGCGCTCAAGGTTCTCGCTCAGATCGCCCAGCGAGTCCTTCATCTGATTGACGTCGGACGCGATGCGCGAGCGGGTGATGCTCACCTCGCCGGCCTGGTTGACCAGCCGGTCGAGCAGCGGCGCGCGCACGCGCACCGCCGTGGGGGATGCCGCATGCGCGGCCACGGCCGGCACATCATCAGACGCTGCCGTGGCGCTGAAGCGGGACCAATCGATGTCGCCAGCAGCCAGCGGCGGCTCGCTGGTGGCCACAGCCACCGCGCCGGCGATGTCGTCGTCCGTTTCCTCGTCGGCGTCGGCAGCCCTGGCCGGGGGCTCGGGCTCGACCACATCGGCCCGCGGAGCGACGGGCTCCAAGACCCGCGGCACGGGTTCGACGGCTTCAGCCGCCACCGATTGCCGCAAGGCTTCGAACACCTGCTGCAAGCTGTCGCAACGCGCCAGCAAGGGTTCGATGTCAGCACTCGAGACGGCCGTTTCGGCCAGCACCGAGGTCAGGTTCTCGATGCGACTTTCCAGCCGGTGCAGCATCTCGCCCAGCCGCATCGCGCCCGCCAGTCGCGCTGCGCCCTTGAGCGTGTGCAGATCTCGCATGGCGCCCGCGCCGTGCTGCGCATCGTCGGGGCTGCGCGACCAGTCCTGCAGCCGGCTGGCCAGCCGGCCGAACAACTCCTCCGCCTCTTCTTCGAAGATCGCGAAGAGCTCGGGCTGCAGCGCATCAATCGCATCGATGTCGTCGTCGGTCTCCACCGGCGGCGACACCGCGACGGGCGACTCGGCGGCTGCGGCGTCATCCTCGACTGCGGACGCATCGATCACGGGCTCTTCTGACTCGCCGTGACCGGACCCGTCCAGCGGAGCCGCCCCCGAGTCCAGCAACGCGCCAGCGTCGAGTTCGGCCACCACCGACTCCAGCCGATGCGCCGATGTCAGTTCGTGGTCGGACATCCGCTCCAACAGTTCGTCGGACGGACTCTTGAGGAAGCCGGCGGCAAACTGATGCAGCAACCCGCGAATCTCGTCGGCCGCATCGCGGAAAAGCTCGGCTTCAAGCGGGGTGCCTGCACCGAGCGCACGGTTGCGCTCGAGCGCGTGTTCGAGCGCGCGCGCCAGCTCCGACAGTGCGGCAAAACCCACCGTGGCCGAGCTGCCGGCCAGCGAGTGCGCCAGCGCCACAGCGGTCTCGCTCACCGGTTGATCGAGATCGAACGACCATTCGGCGATCTCGGTGACGAGCTGCCTCGACAACTCGTCCGCTTCGTTGAGATAGATGTTGAAAAGAGCCTGGCTGATGCGCAAGGGGCCGACCCGCTTGAACTCCTCGTCGTCTGACGGCACCGGCTCCTCGAACGGTTCTTCCGGCTCCGTCTGAACCACAGGAGATTCATCGGGCTGCGTCGCGACCGGTGCGGTTGGGCTGACCGGTACGCCGAGGTCGAGATCAAGATCAAGGTCGAACAACTCAGGCGGCAAAGCCTGGGCTGGCGCAGTCGGCGCCGGGCTCGCGGCCGCCGCATCCTCGAGCGGCATCGGCCGTGTGGCCTCAATGCCCAGCGGACCGAACATGGAGCCAAAGTCGAGCAGAGCGAGATCGTCGGGCAGCTGTTGCGGCTCGATGGATGGGCTGGCCGGCACATCGCTGGCCGCCACCGACAGGTCGAGATCGAACTCTGGCTCGACAACGATGTCGGCCACAAGCTCGGGTTCGAGCACCACCGTGGGCGCGGAATCGCCGAGATCGCTCAGCTCAAGATCCGGCATGTCGGTGACGCCCGGCGCGGCGTCCGTCAGTTCCAGATCGAACTCGGCTGCCTCGAACACGTCCATGCCGAGCTCGGGGAACTCGGCGGCGCGAGGTGCCACCTCGACGACCGCCGGCTGGACCGCGGCCTCGAGCTGGCGGGCCGCCTCGCGGATGCGTGCGGCGCTGTGCGGCGTGGCGCGCGACGCTGCGATGTCATCGACCCAGGAGCCGAGCTGCTCGAGCGCCCAGCCCGTGAACTCGAGCAGTGGCTCGCTCGCGGGACGTTGTTCGGAAAGAAGGGTGTTGAAGAGCTGCTCGCACGCCCAGGCTGCATCGGCAAATTCGGCCAGTCCCACCATGCGGGCGCTGCCCTTGAGGGTGTGGAAGGCGCGCCGCACGAGCGTGATGCCCTGCAGGTCGTCGGGCGCCCTGGATAGATCGGCGCAGGCCTGTCGGGCGCTGTCGAAGACTTCGCGCGCTTCCTCGAGGAAGACCTCGCGCATTTCGGGATCACTCTCGGCCTCATCGACAAGCGCCGCAGGCGCTCGCACGTCGGCACGGGACACCGCGGCCAGCAGCGGCAGCGCCTGCTCAGCAGGAATGGCCACGGGCTTGCCAAGGACCACCGGAGCCCGATCGCTGCGGCCCATGACCGGCGCCAGATTGCCGGATTGCGCGTCATAGACGAACAGCGTCTTCGCCAGCGCGGGCTGCACGGCCAGCATGTCGATCAGGAACCCGAGTGCTCCCAGGTTGTTGGCGAACCGGTCGAACACGCCGGCCTGTGCCACTCGCGCGACGTCGATCTCGGTGGATGTCAGACCGTCAAGTTCGTCTCGCATGCGCAGCAAAGCAGCCACGGCGTGGTCCATGCCCAGCACCGACAGCACGCCGCGCATGGCGGCCAGTTGCTGGGGCACCGGGAGCAGCACCTTGGAGTCGGCTGGATTGCGGAAGAACGCATCGACCTGGCGCTCGGCTTCAGACAAGGACGCACGCAGTTCGCGCACCACGCTGCCCATGGTCTGGCGGTCGGACACGCGCCGGTACAGGTCCTCCATCCAGCCCTCGAGCGGCTGCGATGGCGCGCCCTCGCGCACCGCTGCCATCCGCTCGGACAGTCGCTGCGAACGGTTACCAAGTTCCGGGTGGTCAAAGTCGCCGTCTTCCAGGCAAGCCTCGACGTACAGCAAGCAGGTGGCACCTTCCATCGCCAGCGCGGCTGACGGCGCAGCGCCGGACTGCTGCGCCTGGGCTGCGGCCTGATGCAGCGCCTCGGCCAGCGAATCGCCAAAGGGAAACAAGCGCTTGAGCGACTCGCCGACCAGCGTGAATTGCTCGCCCAACCCGTGCAGACGGTGCATTTCGCCGGCGGCCACACCCGACCAGGACTCCTTCGCCGCGGCGACACGCTTGAGTGCCTGCGCAATCAGCGCCGGATCGAAACGGCCCAGCCGGCTGGTCTGGTAATCGGTGCCGACATGACGCTCGAGGCCGTAGGCCTGGCGCACGGAAGCCAGCCGCGGGGCGCTGCCGCCATCGACGGGCACGTCGGCCTGGGCACAGAAGAACAACAGGTCGCGAGCGAGCAGCTCCGGCACCTCGCCGGCGCCACGCTCCAGGCCGCGCAGCACCGAGAGCAATCGCGACACCACGCGCGTGCTGAAGACATCCGGCTTGATCAAGCCCTGCGATTGCGCCTCGAACATCGCCGCGGCCAGCTTCCACAGCGTGGCCGCACGCGCATCCGACGCCCCCGCGCCCAGCCCGGCAAAGATGTCGATCATCCGGGCGGCCGCTGCGGCCGATGCGCCACGCATCAGCGCGAGCATGTTGCTTTCGACGGCCGAGCGCGCGGCCGCATCGGGCGCACGAGGCTGTGCCTGTGCATCGTCAGGCAGCACCAGCCAGCGCCATTCGAACTCCCAGAGGTCGGCCGGATGCACACGCTCGGCAGCCGCCAGTTGCTGCACCGCCTGGTACTGCGGGAACATAGACAGGGTCGAGACCGCCTTGGCTGCCAGCACCCGCTCCAGGTAATCCAGCAGCGCAAACAAGGCGCGCTCGAGGGTCTGCACGGCCGCAGCATCGAACAGCCGCGGCTTTCCGGCAAAGCGTTGCACGGCGGACTCGCAGGCCCGCAACATGCTGGCGCCGGCGGGCAAGCCGGTCAGCTCGAGCGCACCCACGCCGTGGTGCAGGTGCTGGCGTGCAGCTTGAAGTTGGGCGGGATCGACGAGTCCGTCATCGGGCGCGGCGCCGGCCTCGAGCTCCCTGGCATGCCGACGCAGGGCCTTGAGGGCCAGCTCGATGGACCGCCGCAACTCGTCGTGCACCCACGACAGCGCGCTCAGGTCGGTCGGACCTTGCGGTTCGGCACCACTGCCTTGTGCCGGTGGGGTGTTGCGCAAGCTGTCCATGCAGTGCCTTGTGATTTTGTGCAGCGGTGTGGCGGAGCGCGAGTTCGATCAGTCGATTTTGAATCGGGCCACCGACTGCTTCAGTTCTTCGGCCGTGTGCGAGAGCTCACGGACCATCTGCGCGGTCGAACGGGTGCCCTCACCCGTCTGCTCGGTCACCGCAAAGATGTGCTGGATGTTGGTGGCCACCACATTGGCCGATTGCGCCTCGCCCAGCGCCTGGCTGGAGATGTGCATGATCAGATCCGCCAGCTCGCGAGACACGCGGTCGATGTCGCCCAGCGCGCTGCCTGCCTTGTCGGTCAGGCGGGTGCCCTCGACCACGCCTTGGGTGGAGCGCTCCATGGCAGCTACCGCGTCCTGGGTGTCGGTCTGGATCGCCTTGACGAGCGCAGCGATCTGCCGTGTTGCGTCAGCCGAGCGTTCAGCGAGCCGCTGCACCTCTTGCGCCACCACCGAAAAGCCGCGACCCGCCTCGCCGGCCGATGCGGCCTGGATCGCCGCATTGAGCGCCAGCACGTTGGTCTGCTCGGTGATGTCGGAAATCAGTTCGGTGATCTCGCCGATTTCTTGCGACGACTCGCCCAGCCGCTTGATGCGCTTGGAGGTTTCCTGGATGTGGTCGCGAATGGAGTGCATGCCGCCGATGGTGTCTTGCACCGCGCGCAGCCCGGATTCAGTGGCGCTCAGCGACTGGCGCGCCACTTGTGCCGTTTGCTGGGCCTGCGCCGAGACCTCATTGATGCGCCCGGCCATCTGCAGCACCGACTCGCCGGTGTCACGGATCTCGCGCAACTGCTCGCTCGAGGCGGCCAGCAACTCGGTCGAGGTCAGATCCACCATCTGGGTGGTTTCGGTCACCCGGCTGACCGTGCCTTGCACCTGCGCGACCAGCGTGCGCAGTTCCTCGACGGTGTAGTTGACCGAGTCGGCGATGGCGCCGGTGATGTCTTCGGTGACGGTGGCTTGCTGTGTGAGGTCGCCTTCGGCGACGAGCTGCAACTCGTTCATCAGACGCAAGATGGCGGCCTGGTTGGCATCGTTGATGCGTTTGGATTCGTCGCGCTGGCGCTGGGCCTCGATGCGCTGTCCATCGAGTTCCAGCGCGCGCTGCGATTCGTCAGCGGAGATCCGCTTGCGCTGGCCGAGCACCCCGGCAGCGCAAAGCAGCACGGACACCAGCAGTCCCAGGCTTGCCACGCGCTGCGGCAGCGCGATGTCAGTGGTGATGAGTGGCAACAAAGCGATCGCCAGCACACCACACAGTCCGACGACCGTCAGCAAAGCCAGCCATGGCTGCACACGCCTGCCATGCAACACAGCAGACACCGTCTCCTCCGGGCTCACCGTGGAGTCGCGCGAACGTGACACGTCAAACGCCCCGCGGTCGGACGGTGCCGCCTCGGCAATGATGGAATGCGCGAAGTCTCTTGATCCGTTCGAAACGGAGCCTTCGAGCACCACGGTGCGCTCCATGTCGGTGTTCATGTTCATCTCCAGGGGCGACCACTCATGCGCTCAGGCCGGCACGACATCAGCCCACGATCCTCAGGAAGGCCTCATGCCTGACCAGTGCGGCCAGGTGGATTTCCTGCCAGACACGCCCACCGGCGTCCAGCAGACGCTGACCCACGAAGGCAGGCGCCGCGGCGTCCACATCGCGCTCCAGCGAAAAGTCAGCCTCGCCGCGCAGGCCGGCCAGCCGGTCGACACGCAAGGCGGCATTGACGTCGAGTGCGGCGTTGAATGCCACCAGCATCGTCGGCTCGCGCACCGGATCGGGTGCCACCAGACCCAGAAAACGACCCAGATCGACCACGCCATGCAGGTGTCCGCGCAGGTTCGCCACGCCGAGAAACCACGGCTGCGCATGAGGCACAGGCATCAACGGCACGATCGGGAAAATCTCGCCCGCCTCGGTCAGTGGAAACAGGAAATGGTGCCCGGCGCTCTCGACCGCGAGCCAGGAGCGCCCTGACGAGGCAGGCTGCTCCGCTTCGGCCTGGCGCGCGGGGAGGTCTCGAAGGGCTTCCTGGCTGGACATGGGGTGGGGCTGCTCGGAAGTGGGTGAGGAAAGCCGTGTCAGCCAAAGGCGCGGATCTTCGCCGCCAGCTCTTCGGGGTTGACGGGCTTGACGATGTAGTCGCGCGCGCCCTGGCGCATGCCCCAGACCTTGTCGGTTTCCTGATTCTTGCTGGTGCACATGATCACCGGCACGCCCGCGTAACGCGGATCGCGCGTGATGGTGCGAGTGAGCTGAAAACCGTTCTGGCCGGGCATCACCACGTCCATCAGGATCAGGTCGGGGATCTGCTCCTCGATGCGGCGCATGGCCTCCTCGCCGTTTTGCGCGGTGCGCACGCTGTAACCCTGCCCGAAAAGCAACCCGGAGACGTAGTGCAGCTCCGTCCTTGAGTCGTCCACCAGCAAGATGTCCTTGATTGCCATGCTTCGTCCTTGCAAGACCCGCCCCTCAGGCGAGCGACTCGACCACGCGCATCAATGCGCCTCTGCCACCGCGCCGATGTACTGACGCACGGCGTCGAGCAACTGGTCCTTGGTGAATGGTTTGGTGAGGTAATCTTGGGATCCGACCATGCGCCCGCGCGCCTTGTCGAACAAACCGTCCTTGGACGACAGCATGATCACTGGCACATCGGCGAAGCGCGCGTTGCGCTTGATGATGGCGCAGGTCTGATAGCCGTCCAGGCGCGGCATCAGGATGTCGCAAAAGATCAGCGCAGGCGAGTGGTCGTTGACCTTGGACAGCGCATCGAAGCCGTCCTCGGCCAAGAACACCTCGTAGCCGCCTTGCTTGAGAAAAATCTCGGCACTGCGACGAATGGTGTTGCTGTCATCGATGACCAGCACCCTGACCTTGGGCGCTGCTGCCGCGGAGTCTTCGTTCACTGACTTCTCCCTATCAGGACGCGAACATCGCATCCCGCCTACGGCTCTTATCGGTCAGATCTGCACCAACTCAAAGTCTTCTTTGCGGGCGCCACATTCCGGACAGGTCCAGTTCATCGGGATATCTTCCCAGCGGGTGCCCGGGGCGATCCCATGCTCCGCATCGCCGAGAGCTTCGTCGTAGATCCATCCACAGATCAGGCACATCCAGGTTCGCGCTTCAGTCACGGTGGCATTGGGGCGTCATTACAATCTGTGCAATTCTACCGACGCCCTTTTTGGCGCAGGCTCGAGCTTGCGCGGGCGGCGGTCCTGCGCAGTCCTGACGTTCCTTTTTTCACCCGAGCCTTCCTCCATGACTGCACAGACCCAACCGGCTTCCGACGCCGCTGACGCGTTGCAGGAAGCCCCCTCCCCCTCCTGTGTGATGAGCTTCAACGCCACCGACGCCACCGGAGCGGGTGGCGTGGCAGGTGACGTCGCCACCATCGCCGCCATGGGTGCGCACGGTCTGCCGATCACCACCTCGATCGTGATGCGCGACACCGCCGAGGTGTTCGACTTCCATGCGCTCGATCCCGATGTGATCGCCGAGCAGGCGCGCTGCGTGCTCGAAGACATCACCATTGCCGCCTGGAAGGTCGGCTTTCTGGGTTCGGCCGAGGGCGTGGGCGCGGTCGCCGAGATCCTGTCCGACTACCCCGACGTGCCGCTGGTGGCCTACATGCCCAGCCTGTCGTGGCTCGATGAAGACCAGCAGCAGTCCTATGCCGACGCGTTCCGCGAACTGGTGCTGCCGCAAACCGAGGTGCTGGTGGGTAACCACCAGACGCTCACCGACTTCTTGCTGCCCGACTGGGAAGCCGACCGGCCGGCCTCGCCACGTGAAATCGCCGTCGCCGCCGCCGAGCATGGCGCCAATTTCGTGCTGGTGACCGGCGTGCTGATGACCACCAGCAAGAACCCCGAGCAGTTCCTCGACAACGTGCTGGCGTCGGCGCAAGGCGCCATCACCGGCGAGAAGTTCGAGCGCTTCGAAGCCAGCTTCAACGGCGCGGGCGACACCCTGTCGGCCTCGCTCGCCGCGTTGCTGGCCACGGGCAGCGAATTGCAGAACGCGGTGGGCGAGTCGCTCGCCTTTCTCGACCAGTCGCTCGACGCGGGCTTTCGCCCCGGCATGGGCAACGTGGTTCCGGACCGATTTTTCTGGGCGCTGGCGCCCGGTGAAGAAGACGAGAGCGGCGCCGAAGGCGATGGCGCCGACACCGACACCCCGGGCACTCGACACATCCACTAACGCGCTGGCATTCGCCCCGCAGCACGCGCGCACTTCGGTCTGACATGACTTCCACCAACGCTCAGCTTTTCGAACGCGCCCAGCGGGTCATCCCCGGCGGCGTCAACTCACCCGTTCGCGCCTTCCGGGCGGTCGGCGGCACGCCGCGCTTCATCGCGCGCGCCCAAGGCCCGTACATCTTCGATGCCGAAGGCACGCGCTACATCGACTACATCGGCTCTTGGGGGCCGATGATCCTCGGCCACGGCCACCCGGCCGTGCTCGAAGCGGTGCAAAAGGCCGCGCTCGACGGCTTCTCGTTCGGCGCGCCGACCGAGCGCGAGATCGAGCTGGCCGAAGAGATCCTCAAGCTCGTGCCCAGCATGGACCAGGTGCGTCTGGTCAGCTCGGGCACTGAAGCCGCCATGAGCGCGCTGCGCCTGGCGCGTGGTGCCACCGGGCGCAACAAGATCGTCAAGTTCGAGGGGTGCTACCACGGCCACGCCGACGCGCTGCTCGTCAAGGCGGGCTCGGGTCTGGCCACCTTCGGCAACCCGACCAGCGCGGGCGTGCCCGAAGACGTCGTCAAGCACACCGTGGTGCTCGAATACAACCACATCGGACAACTCGAAGAGGCTTTCGCGCTGCATGGCTCCGACATGGCCTGCGTGATGATCGAGCCGATCTGCGGCAACATGAATTTCGTGCGCGCCAGCGTGCCCTTCATGACCCGGCTGCGCGAGCTGTGCACCCAGCACGGCGTGCTGCTGGTGTTCGACGAGGTGATGACGGGTTTCCGCGTCGCGCTCGGCGGCGCACAAAGCGTCTACGCCAAGCTGATCCCCGGCTTTGCGCCTGACGTGAGCGTGTTCGGCAAGGTGATCGGCGGGGGCATGCCGCTGGCGGCCTTCGGTGGCCGGCGCGCCGTGATGGAGCAGCTCGCGCCGCTCGGCCCGGTCTATCAGGCCGGCACGCTGTCGGGCAACCCGGTGGCCACGGCGTGCGGTCTGGCCACGCTGCGCGAGATCCAGAAGCCCGGCTTCTTCGAAGCACTCACCGCCAGCACGCGGCAACTTGTCGACGGCTTCGCCGCCGCGGCCGCCGAGGCCGGCGTGCCGATGGTCACCGACAGCGAAGGCGGCATGTTTGGCTTCTTCTTCGCGTCGCAGCTGCCACAGCAGTACACGCAGGTGCTGGCCACCGACAAGGCGCGCTTCAACCACTTCTTCCACGCCATGCTCGACCGCGGCGTCTACCTGGCGCCGGCGCTGTACGAAGCCGGCTTCGTCAGCGCAGCGCACCGCCCCGACGACCTCGCCGCCACGATCGAAGCCGCGCGGCAGTCGCTCAAGCTCGCGCTCTGAACGGCCCCTGACCGGTCCGGCACGGCGCGCTCACGGGTTGAGCGCGCCGGCGCTGGCCTGAAAACTGCTGAACCTTCCTTCATGCACATCCACATCCTCGGCATCTGCGGCACGTTCATGGGCGGTCTGGCGGCGCTGGCGCGCGAGGCGGGTCACCGCGTGACCGGCTGCGACGCCGGCGTCTACCCGCCGATGAGCGACCAGCTGCGTGCGCTGGGCATCGAGCTGATCGAGGGCTGGGGCGCTGATCAGCTCGCGCTCAAGCCCGATGTGTTCGTGGTGGGCAACGTGGTCTCGCGCGGCAACCCGCTGATGGAAGCGGTGCTCGACGCCGGCGCGCCTTACACCAGCGGGCCGCAGTGGCTCGCCGAGCACGTGCTGCAAGGCCGACACGTGCTGGCCGTAGCAGGCACCCACGGCAAGACCACCACCACCTCGATGCTGGCCTGGGTGCTCGAACACGCCGGGCTGCAGCCGGGCTTTCTGGTCGGTGGCGTGCCGCTGAACTTCGGCATCTCGGCGCGGCTGGGGCGTGCGGTGTCGACCGATGCCGATGCGCCGCGCCCGCCCTTCGTGATCGAGGCCGACGAGTACGACACCGCCTTCTTCGACAAGCGCAGCAAATTCGTGCACTACCGCCCTCGCACGGCGGTGCTCAACAACCTCGAGTTCGATCACGCCGACATCTTCGACAACCTGGCGGCCATCGCCGCGGCCGAGCACCTGGGCGTGAGTGCCGAGGTCGCGGCCAGCGCGCTGGCCAGCTTCGAGAACGTGCGCCGCCGGCTCGAGCTG
>NCFZ01000203.1 GCA_002281415.1 Burkholderiales bacterium 28-67-8
GCCACCAAGGGCTATCCGCCGAGCTGCTTTGCGAAGCTGCCGCAGCTCGTCGAGCGCAGCGGCAACGGCACTGCGGGCAGCGGCTCGATCACCGCGATCTACACCGTGCTGACCGAAGGCGATGACCAGCAAGACCCGATTGCCGACGCCGCCCGAGGCATCCTCGACGGCCACATCGTGCTGTCGCGCGAGCTGGCCGAGTCGGGGCACTTCCCGGCCATCGATGTCGAACGCTCGATCTCGCGGGTGATGACCAACGTGGCGCCGCAGGTGCAGCTCGATGCGGCACGCCGCTTCCGTCAGCTGCACTCCAAGCACCAAAAGGCACGTGACCTGATCCAGCTCGGCGCCTATGCGCCCGGCCACGACAGCGAACTCGACACCGCCGTGCGCCTGAACGCGCCGATGACCCAGTTCCTGCAGCAAGACATGCATCAGCCGGCCAAGATGGCCGACAGCGTGCAGCGGCTGTGCGCGGTGATGGCCGGCTGACGGCCCACCGGTTGAACCCCTGATCCGCCCCCAAGGACCCCGGCGATGAGTTCCATGCAACCTTTGATGACCCTGCTCGGGCAGTGCGAGCGCGAGCGCGATGAGCTGGCCGTGACCAGCCAGCGTGCGGCCATGGCACACCGCAGCGCGGTCGAGCAGGCCCAGCAGCTCGTCGTCTACCGAAGCGAATACGAGCAGCGCTGGGCCGAGCAGTTCCGCACCGATGGGCGCATGGAGCTGGTCAACTGCTACCGCGGCTTCATGGAGCGCCTGACGCAGGCCGTCGAGCAGCAGCAGCGCATGGTGGTGCAGGCCGAGGCCGCGTTCGAGCAAACGCGCGTGGCGCTGCGCGACGGCGAGATCCGCGTGGCCTCGGTGCGCAAGTTGATCGAACGCCGCGTGGCCGAAATGCGCCTGTCGGCCGATCGCCGCGAGCAAAAGGCCACCGATGAATTCGCCTCCCGCGCGGCCTGGAACCAGCGCAACTCCGACGATCACTCCGGCAACTGGTGAGCTCCACATGATTGCAAACCCTTCGTCTTCCTTGAACACCGCGCTGCGTGGCGGTGCCGCCGCGTCCGGCCAGACCCCGACGTCGTCACCTGCGGCGCGTTCTGGCACCACGAGCGCGCCGGCCTCCACCGAGTTCTCGCGCATGCTCGAGCACAACCAGGCCGCAGCCCGTCAGACCCAGGCCGCCACCCAGGCGCGTCAAGCCGGCCAGGGTGCAGCCACCGCCCCGGTCGATCAGACAACGCAGCCCGCTTCGTCGACGCCGGCCACCACGGCAGCGCCCGAACAGGCAACCGTTCCTCAGGATCCAGTCGAAGCATCGGCCGCCGGGTCAGCCGCTGTCCCCGGCGATGCATCCCGCAGCGCACGCGCCTTGAGCGCACGCGACAAGGCCGGCCCGGCGCGCACCGCACGCGCTGATGCCGGCGAGTCCACCGAAACCCAGGCGTCGTCAGAGGCCGCGGCCGAGCCCGCAGACGCGACGACGCTTGCGTTTGCCGCCACACCGGGCCTGCCCGTGCTGCCCGTTGCTGCCGCCATGGTGAGCCCGGCCGCTGCCACGCCGGGCGATGCTGCCGCCGCAGGTGAAGCCGTCGACGTCGCACTGGCGGGCGTGGCCTGCGGCAAGCCCGGCGGCGGCGTGCGCGCGGACGCAGCCAAAGCCGTGCGTCCAGAAGCCGCCGGCGGTGCCGCTGCCACAGCGGCTGGCAACGCTCAGACGGACCTGCGCGAAGCCGCCAGCGCCGTGCGTGCCGATGCCCCGCAACCCGATGCCGCCGCCGCACCTGCAGATCCTTCCTTGGCGACCATGAACACCGTAGCCTCGCGCGAGTTGCCCATGCCCTTGATGGCTGCCCGTGAACTGTCGGAGCGCCCCGCCGCGCATGCGCCCGAGGTCGCACCCGACGCCGCGCTGGCCGCCCTGACGCGCAGCGCGCTGTCCGAACCCTCACCCCGAAAAGCCGCTGTGGGCGATGCCGCATCGCCCGCCGCCTTTGGCATCGCGCTGGCCAACGCCCAGGCCGCGCGTGCCGGCGATGTATCGACCCCGGTGATCGCGCAGGCCAGCGTGGCCACGCCGCTCACCGACCCCGGTTTCCAGCAAGCGCTCGGCTACCAGGTCAGCCTGCTGGCGCGCGACGGCATCGGCCAGGCCGAGCTGCACCTGAACCCGACCGACATGGGCCCGGTGTCGGTGCAGATCACCATGACCGGCGATCAGGCCCGCGTCGACTTCGGCGCCGACCTGGCGCAAACCCGCCAGCTCCTCGAGGCCGGCTGGGCCGAACTGGCCTCGTCGCTGAAGGACGCCGGCTTCACGCTCAGCGGCGGCGGGGTGTCCGACCATGCACGTGAGCGCCAGGCCCAGCAGGGGCAGGGGGCTGCACAGTCGTTTGGCGGGCGTGTGGCTCGCGACTCGGGCGAGGCCTCGATGGTGGCGCCGGTCGTGGCGCGGCGGGTCAGTGGGGGGGTGGACGTTTACGCCTGACGGGTGGTTTTGTTTCGCTTCCCGCTTGGGGGGATCTCTTTGCGAGGGACCGCGCCGGGTTTCGGCCCGGCTGCCGAGTAACTTTCTTCTGCTGGCCCAGAAGAAAGTCACCAAAGCAAAGGGCCTGGAACACCAGCCCATTTGAGTTGATCGCTTCGGCCAGAGGCCTACTTCAGAGGCTCTGGCTCGAGAACGTTCAGCGAATTACTTTTTGCGGTTTCCTCGCTCACGTTCAGCCGCTCAAGTTCGTTTCGCCTCGACCCTGCGGGTCAACGGCTTGTGGCATGCAAGCGTGGTGGCCACAAACGAGAAATGACAAGTCAGCAGTAAACAGACGCCGGCCATAGGCAGTGGCGGCGTTGGCGCCAGCGTTGCCGCGGCCAAGGCGAGGCCTGTCGCCGCTGCGTCCAGTTCTCAGTGCCCGTTCTCGTGCAGCGTCCGTGGCGGTCCGCCTGTAGCCGAAGCGAACAGGCCAAATGGGCTGGTGTTCAGGCCCTTTGCTTTGGTGACTTTCATTTGGGCCCACAAATGAAAGTTACTCGGCAGCCGGGCCGAGACCCGGCGGGCTCTCCCGCAGGGAAGCAGCGCAGCGGCAAGCAAAACCCGGCGGGCTCTCGCGCAGAGAACCAGCCCCGCAGCAAGCAAGACCAGCCGCGCGCAAGACCGCGAACCCCAACGCGACCGGCGAGCGCAACCGCCAATTCCCCCCTGTTTCCATGCCTTATCAACGCATCCCCACCCCCATGCCGTTTTGATAATGGGCCGTCAGACGACACATTGCGCACCGGCGTGGTGGGTCGGTCTGTTGAACCCTACAAGGAACCTTCATGGCTGCTGCCCCTGCCCCCGTCGCCGACGCCGACGCTGCGCCGAAGAAAGGCAAGAAGAAGCTGATCATCATCATCGCCGCCGTGTTGCTGGTGGTGCTGGCCGGTGGTGGTGCGGCCGTCTACATGATGAAGAAGAAGGCGGCTGCCGAAGCGGCTGCGGCCGAAGCCGAAGATTCCGGCGACGCGCCAGCTGAGGAACACGTCGCCGAGCACAAGAAGGACGAGCACAAGGCGCCGCCGGTGTTTGTGCCGCTCGATCCGTTCGTGGTCAACCTGGCCGACCGTGA
>NCFZ01000022.1:0-11514 GCA_002281415.1 Burkholderiales bacterium 28-67-8
CATCGAAAGCGTGGTCGGCCACGAGTACTTCCACAACTGGACCGGCAACCGCATCACCTGCCGCGACTGGTTCCAGCTCAGCCTGAAAGAAGGCCTGACGGTCTTTCGCGATCAGGAATTCAGCATGGACATGGCCGGCAGCGACACCGCCCGTGCCGTCAAGCGCATTGAGGATGTGCGCCAGCTGCGTCAGCTGCAGTTCCCGGAAGACGCCGGCCCGATGGCTCACCCGGTGCGCCCCGACAGCTACCAGCAGATCAACAACTTCTACACGGCCACCGTCTACGAAAAGGGCGCCGAGGTCGTGCGCATGATGCAAACGCTGGTCGGCCGCGAAGGCTTCGAGCGCGGCATGACGCTGTACTTCGAGCGCCATGACGGCCAGGCCGTGACCTGCGATGACTTCGCGCAGGCCATTGCCGATGCCAACCCGGCCAGCCAACTGGCCTCGCAGCTCGAGCAGTTCAAGCGCTGGTACGCGCAGGCCGGCACGCCCCACCTGCACGCCGCGGGCACCTACGACGCGGCCGCACGCACCTACACGCTGAGCGTCGAGCAATCGGGCGCAGGCGGCGAGCCCTTCGTGGTGCCGTTGGCCATCGGCCTGCTGGCGAGCGACGGACGGGCGCTGCCGCTGCGGCTGGCGGGCGAGGCCGCCGCCGGCCCGCTCGAGCGCGTGCTGGTGCTCAACGCCGCACGCAGCAGCCACACCTTCGTCGACATCGACAGCGAGCCGGTGCCGTCGCTGCTGCGCGGCTTTTCGTCGCCGGTGATCCTGGGCGACGCGCTGGACGACGCCGATCTGCTGGTGCTGCTCAGGCACGACACCGACGCCTTCAACCGCTGGGAGGCGGCGCAGCGCCTGGCGCTGAACCGCCTGCTGGCCGCCGCGCAGTCTGATGTGCCGCTGGTGCTCGACGCCGGCTTCATCGAGGCGATGCGCGACATCCTGCGGCACCCGGCGCTCGACGCGGCCTTCAAGGAGCTGGTGCTGACGCTGCCCAGCGAGTCGTACGTGGCCGACATGCTCGACGTGGTCGACCCGCAGCGCATCCACACCGCACGCGAGGCCATGCGCTCGCAACTGGCCACTGAACTGCGCGCCGACTGGGCGTGGGCGTTCGAAGCCCATCAGGTCGCCGGCGGCTACTCGCCCGATCCGGTGTCGTCGGGCCGGCGTGCGCTGGCCAATCTGGCGCTGTCGATGCTGTGTCTGGACGCCGTGGCGCAAGGCGATGCCATCTGGCCGGGCCGTGCGTATCAGCGCTTCAAGGACGCCGCGAACATGACCGACCGCATCGGCGCGCTGGCCGCGCTGGTCAATTCGCACGCCGAGCTGGCAGCGCCTGCGCTGGAGCGCTTTCACGCGCTGTTCAAGGACGAACCGCTGGTCATCGACAAGTGGTTCGCCATGCAGGCCACCGCGCCTGAATCCGCAGGGCGCGTGTTTGCCCGGGCGCAGCAGCTGCTTCAGCACCCCGACTTCTCGATTCGCAATCCGAACCGCGCACGCAGCCTGATCGCCGCGCTGTGCATGATGAATCCGGCCGCTTTCCACCGCGCCGATGCCGCGGGCTACGTGTTCTGGGCCGATCGGGTGCTTGAGCTCGACGCGGTGAACCCGCAGCTCGCCGCGCGCATGGCCCGCATCATGGATCGCTGGAGCCGCCTGGCCGAGCCCTACCGCAGCGCGGCCCGGGAAGCCTTGAGCCGCGTCGCGGCCAAGCCCGATCTATCGAGTGACGTGCGCGAAATCATCTCGCGCGCGCTGCTGGCCTGAAGGAACCACGATGAGCAAAAGCATCAGCCTGACGCAATACCTGCTCGAGCAGCAGCGGCTGCACGACAACATTCCGGCGCAGCTGCGGCTGCTGATCGAGGTGGTGGCGCGCGCGTGCAAGCGCATCAGCATCAGCGTCAACAAGGGCGCGCTGGGCGACGTGCTGGGCAGCGCCCACAGCGAGAACGTGCAGGGCGAAATTCAAAAGAAGCTCGACATCATCGCCAACGAGGTGCTGATCGAGGCCAACGAGTGGGGCGGTCACCTGGCGGCC
Source organism: Burkholderiales bacterium 28-67-8 (assembly GCA_002281415.1). GTDB lineage: Bacteria > Pseudomonadota > Gammaproteobacteria > Burkholderiales > Burkholderiaceae_C > PBB1. The sequence goes on from NCFZ01000022.1 coordinate 2,055, forward strand.
ATGGCCAGCGAGGAGATGGAAGATATCTACCCGGTGCCCAACCGCTTTCCGCAAGGCGAATACCTGCTGCTGTTCGACCCGCTCGACGGCTCGAGCAACATCGACGTGAACGTGAGCATCGGCACCATCTTCTCGGTCCTCAAGCGCGAGGAGTCGGGCGGCACCGTGGGCGCATCCGAGTTCTTGCAGCCCGGCCGTCAGCAGGCCGCCGCCGGCTACTGCGTGTACGGCCCGCAAACCACGCTGGTGCTGACGGTGGGCGCCGGAGTGGTGATGTTCACGCTCGATCGCGAACAAGGCTCTTTTGTCCTGACCCAGGACAAGGTCCAGATTCCCGAGGACACCCAGGAATTCGCGATCAACATGAGCAACATGCGCCACTGGGCGCCGCCCATGAAGCGGTACATCGACGAGTGCCTGTCCGGCAAGGACGGCGTGCGCGGCAAGAACTTCAACATGCGCTGGATCGCGAGCATGGTGGCCGACGTGCACCGCATCCTGTGCCGCGGCGGCATCTTCATCTATCCCTGGGACAAGCGCGAGCCCGAAAAGGCCGGCAAGTTGCGCCTCATGTACGAGGCCAACCCCATGGGCTTCCTCGTCGAGCAAGCCGGCGGAGCAGCCACCAATGGCCAGCAACGCATCCTGGACATCGCACCTGACGCGCTGCATCAACGCGTGAGCGTGATGCTCGGCTCGAAGAACGAGGTCGAACGCGTGACCCGCTATCACCAAGAGGCCGCCTGACCCCACCCCGCCCCCTATAATTTGCGGCTTCGCCGGTGTAGCTCAGTTGGTAGAGCAGCTCATTCGTAATGAGAAGGTCGAGGGTTCGACTCCTTTCTCCGGCACCAGAAATACAGCGCGGCAATCCAGCCGTCCCTCGGGACGGCTTTTTTGTGTCCGCGGGCCGCTTGATCAAGGGCCCGTACCATCCGTCCCGCCCGAGGCGCGTTGGCTGTTGCCGTTCTGGACCGCTTCCGGATCTCGCCCCCGCCTCGCAAGCCTGATCGTCAACTCACGTAACTGGCCGCCATGATGAACTCGCACCCGCTTCGCTCCGAGCTGCACGACGAGACTCACGGCCGCCCGAGGCCAGCGATCACGCTCCCTCACGCGATTGCCCATGTCGCGATGGTCCATTCGGGCCAATCGCGAGCCTGTCCGCAAGCCCTGCTGGACTTCTGCGCCGCTCGCGGCATCGAACCGCCAGCGCCTGGCGATGTCCACTTCGCGGCAGAGGTGGGTGCGTTGCGGCTGCGCTGGGAGTGGCGCCGCGAGTACCACGAGTACACCGCGTACGCCTGCGAATGCGATGCTGAACAGCCCTTCGGCCCCAACGAGGCAGATCGCCTGCTGGAAACGCTGCTGGCAAACGAAACCGGGCAGGTGATTGCCGCATTGCGACTGGCGGTCTTGGCCGATGACGCATCGGGCGCAAATGAAGCCCGTGCAGATCGCCTGCTCAGGACCGACGACGGCATGGGGGCGGGTGCGTTGATCGGTGCGTCCATCATGGACAACGCCGCCGAGATCTATTCGGACTTCCGGCTGGATGCGGCCGGCTTCGGCCGGTTCCTGCTGATCGGCCGTGACACCCGTCCGCATCAGTTGGGCCGTTCCGTCCAGCGCATCATCGACATCGAGGTCGGCCGGATGATGGCCATGCTCGCCTATCCCGAAGCGCGCGACTTGACCAATGTGCTGCGCGAAATCGAGTCCACCCTGTCCGGGCTGGTCGCGCGCATGGACATCGCCACGTCCAGCGAGGAGCCCGAGATCCTGCAAGACGTGATTCGTCTGTCGGCCGAGATCGAGCAGATGTCCACCTACAGCGCCTACCGGCTGGATGCGGCACGGTCCTACCGGGAGCTGGTTCGCCAGAACCTGCACGACCTGCGGCAATCGCGACTGGGTTGGCTGCAAACACCCACTGAATTTCTGGAGCGGCGCTTTGATCCAGCGATGAATTTCTGCGACGCGACCAACGCCCGCCTGAAGTCGGTGTCCGAGCGGGTCAGCCGCGCCAGCGCCTTGCTGGGCACCCGGGTCGAGATCGATCGCGAACGGCAGAACCAGGAATTGCTCGGGGCGATGAACGAGCGCGCCGCCTTGCAACTGCGCCTTCAGGAAACCGTCGAAGGCCTGTCGGTCGCTGCCATCGCCTACTACGCCACGGGGCTGTTCGGCTACGTCTTCAAGTCCGCCGAAAAAGCGGGCTTGCCCATCAAGTACGAACTGGTCACCGGCCTGGCCGTGGTGCCGATCGTGCTGGCGGTGTGGTTCTTCATGCACCGGGTGCGCAAGCATCTCAGCGCACCGGGCGAGCACGCATAACGCCGGCACAGGATCGAACAGATTCGACGGCCTTGGGCCACGGAGCAGTCCTGCAGCCCGGCCTTCTATGCGCTACCCTCGGTCCGCTGCAGCACGCGGATCGGACTGCGTTGCATTGCCCGGAGAAACCAGTCCCATGAGCGTCATTCACATCATCAAAGGCGACGAGCCGCTGGCCAGCCCATCGCTCCCGCTGCTCTACAACCTGGTCTACTGCAGCCGAGCCACCGCCGGGGTGGACGACGCCGCAGTGGATCGAATCCTGGAATCGGCGAAGCGGTTCAACCCCGCGCACGGAATCACCGGGCTGCTGGTGTTCGGCAGCGGCATTTTTTTCCAGTGGATCGAAGGCCCGCGCGAGAACGTGGCGCGGCTGATGACCATGATCCACGCCGACCCGCGTCACGAGAGCATCGTGTTGCTCAGCGAGTTCGAAGAAATGCGCGAGCGGTTGTTCCCCGATTGGGACATGGAGCTCGTCGCAGCCGCTGACATCCGCGATGTGCTGGTCGATGCCAAAAACGACGCCGAGGACGAGAAAAACGCCGCGGTGCTGACCCTGCTGATCGAACAACTCGATTCGGGTCAGTTGAGCGAGTTGAGCCGGGCCTGAACCCGCGCCATCGTCGTATGCCCCCCGGGCCGCGGGGCCTTGCATCGCCGAGGTCGCGCCGCCTGAGGGAGAGCCGCGGTGCGACGATCACGGAGGCAAGCAGGCTCGTCGCAGGCCTGACTGCGACGAGCCGTGCGAATGGTCACGGTAACCATCCATGGCCCCCTTGATCGAGGGATACCCGATCGAGAGTCTCTCGTGAACACTGCGGACACGGCGTCGCCAAGGCGCCACCTGACTGATCCGCACCTCCGAAAGGCTCACCATGATTTCGCTTCGCACCCTCGCCGTCACCCTTGCCATTGCTGCGCCACTGGCCGCGCAGGCAGTTCCAACGACCAACCTGATCTTGAACGGCAGCTTTGAGTCGCCAGCCATCAGCGCTGGCTCCTGGACGGTCATGCCCGGCAAGAACTACACGAACAGTCCCACAAAATTCATGGCGGGCTGGGATACCGACCTGACCAGCGGTGTCGAGGTCCGCAGGGGCGTGGCCGGCGCCGCTCAAGAAGGCTACAACTTCATCGAACTCGACACCCACAACGGAAATTTCAACAACACCACGTTTGACACCAGCACCAACAGCTGGATATCGCAGGCCGTGGACACCGACCTCGGCCGGATCTACCACCTGAGCTACTGGTACTCGCCACGAGGTGGCGTGGCGCTGGCGTCTAACGACATCAATGTCTTCTGGAACGGCACGCTGCTGACGACCAACTCCGGCTCAGGCATCGGCCAGGGCGGCCATGTGTGGCGGCAATTCGAGTTTGATGTGACCGGCACTGGCGGATGGGACACCCTGAAGTTCGCCGCGGGTGGCACAGAAAACACCTACGGCGGTTCACTCGACAACGTGTCGCTGGTCGCGGCCGTGCCGGAGCCCGAAACCTACGCGCTGATGCTCGCCGGCCTGTGCGCCGTAGGCTTCGTGGCCCGGCGTCGCCAAGCGCGGTAACGCCCTCAGTGCCCGCAAAACCCGGTCCTGGCGGCCGGGTTTTTCGTTTCTGGCGAGGGCTGTCGCTGGTATGGGTCGGTCCACGTCAGCAGCCCATATCCCCAATCGGGGGGATTTCCCAGCAGCGCAAGCTTGAACACACTGCTCTCCGCAGCCGCCGCATGGCGTTCGGGGAGGGCACGGCATGCCAACGCACGCGCAAACGAGATGGAACACGCCGGCAACCGACATGCCGATCTCCGAGTCGGTGTCGCCGTCACAGAGCGCGCTTGCCGGTGCATCGCCCCACCCCGCCCTGCAAGCACTGTGCATCGTGGCCCGACTGCACCACGTGGCGGCCGATGCGGCCACGCTGGCGCACCAGATGGGCTGGTCGGCGCATCACGCGCCCGGCCCCGATGACCTGCTGCTCGCGGCACGCGAGCTGGGGCTGAAAGCCCGGCGCAGCCGCAGCAGCACCGAACGCCTGAGCCTCGCGGCGCTGCCCGCGCTGGCGGTGCTGCGCGCCGAAGGTGATAACGGCGCACCGCGCATCGTGGTGCTCGCGCAATGCGACGGCCAGCGGGTGCTGTGGCAAGACCCTGCGGCGTCAGGCGCACACCCTGCCATCGAACCGCTGGAGCTGTTTGCCGCGCGCTGGACGGGCGAGCTGATCCTGATCGCGAGCCGCGCCTCGCTGGCCGGCGAGCTGGCGCGCTTCGACTTCAGCTGGTTTGTGCCCAGTCTGGTGAAGTACCGCCGGCTGCTGAGTGAGGTGCTGCTGATCAGCTTTTTTCTGCAGCTGTTTGCGCTGGTCAGCCCGCTGTTCTTTCAGGTGGTGATGGACAAGGTGCTGGTGCACCGCGGCCTGACCACGCTTGACGTGCTGGTCATCGGCCTGGTGATCGTGGTCGTGTTCGAAAGTGCCCTCAGCGCGCTGCGCACCTACGTGTTCAGCCACACCACCAGCCGCATCGACGTGGAGCTGGGCGCACGGCTGTTTCGGCACCTCGTGCAACTGCCGCTGGCGTACTTTCAGGCACGCCGGGTGGGCGACTCGGTGGCGCGCGTGCGCGAGCTCGAGCACATCCGCAGCTTTCTCACCGGCGGCGCGCTCACGCTGCTGCTCGATGTGCTTTTTTCGGGCGTGTTCATCGTGGTGATGCTGCTCTACAGCGTGCCGCTCACGCTGATCGTGCTGGTATCGCTGCCGCTGTATCTGGGCCTGAGTCTGGCGGTGGTGCCGCTGCTGCGCTCGCGCCTGAATGACAAGTTCGCCCGCGGCGCCGAGAACCAGGCGCTGCTGGTCGAGACGGTCTCGGGCATCCAGACGGTCAAGGCAGGCGCGCTCGAGCCCGTCATGGCGCGGCGCTGGAACGAGCAGCTCGCAGCCTATGTCTCGGCGAGCTTTCGCGCGCAAACGCTGGCCAGCGTCGCGCACGAGGGCGTGGGCCTGATCGGCAAGCTGGTCAACGCCGCCACGCTCTGGTACGGCGCGCATCTGGTGATGGACGGGCGGCTCACGGTGGGCATGTTCGTGGCCTTCAACCTGTTTGCCGGGCGGGTCAGCCAGCCGGTGATGCGCATGGCGCAGATGTGGACCGACTTCCAGCAAACCGGCATCTCGATGGCGCGGCTGGGCGATGTGCTCAACGCTCGCACCGAGGTGCCGCCCAGCCACGCCGCGCAACTGCCGCCCGTCAAGGGCCGCATCACGCTCGACGAAGTGAGCTTTCGCTATCGGCCCGAGGCGGCGCCAGCGCTGCACGGGTTCAGCCTGGACATCCAGCCCGGCGAGGTGATCGGCATCGTGGGCCGCTCGGGCTGCGGCAAAAGCACGCTGACGCGGCTCGTGCAGCGGCTGCACACACCCGAGCGCGGCCGCGTGCTGATCGACGGCATCGACATCGCGCTGATCGACGCCGCGCAGCTGCGCCGGCAGATCGGCGTGGTCCTGCAAGACAGCTGGCTGTTTCACCGCAGCGTGCGCGAGAACATCGCCATCGCCGACCCGGCCGCGCCCATCGAACAGGTGGTGCACGCAGCGCAACTGGCCGGCGCGCACGACTTCATCTCGCAGCTGCCCGAGGGCTACGACACGCTGGTGGGTGAACAAGGCGCCAGCCTGTCGGGCGGCCAGCGCCAGCGCATCGCGATCGCGCGCGCGCTGTTCAGCCAGCCGCGCATCCTCATCCTCGACGAAGCCACCAGCGCGCTCGATTACGAAAGCGAGGCCGTCATCCAGCGCAACATGGCGGCCATCTGCCGGGGCCGCACGGTGCTGCTGATCACCCACCGCCTGAGCGCGCTGCGCCACGCCCACCGCATTGCGGTGATGGATGGCGGCCGGCTCGTCGACATCGGCACGCACGGGCAACTGCTGGCGCGGCCGCAAGGCCTCTACGCCCACCTGTGGCGCTTGCAGGAAGGTGCGGCGGGCGGCCACCACGCACCCGCCGCATCCACGGCGCAGGCCTGCTGATGAACGCGCCTCACACCGCCGCCACGGCGCACCCGTTGCGCGAGCTGCTGCGCCGCTACCGGGCCATCTTCGACGCCACCTGGCAGCACCGCCACGAACTCGCCGGCCCGGCGCGTCATACCGATGAGTCCGCCTTCCTGCCCGCTGCGCTCAGCCTGCAGGAAACGCCCGTGCACCCGGCACCGCGGCGCTTCGCGCTGGCGATCTGCGCGTTGTTCGTGGTGGCGCTGGCGTGGGCCTGCCTGGGCCACGTCGACATCGTGGCGGTGGCGCACGGGCGCATCGTGGTGAGCGAGCGGACCAAGACGCTGCAGCCGCTCGAGACCAGCGTGGTGCGCCAGGTGCGGGTAAAAGACGGCGACCGCGTGCACGCCGGCCAGGTGCTCGTCGAGCTCGATGCCACCAACGCCGAGGCCGATGGCGCCACGCTCACCGAACAGTGGCGCGCTGCCGCGTCCGACGAGCAGCGCAGCACCGCGATGCTGGCGGCGTTGGCGCTCAACCGCCCGCCGGTGCTCGAAGGCCCCGCCACCGTCCAAACCGCAAAACCCGCCGGCGAGCCGCCCGACCCCGGCCCCGAGGCCGACCCGCACGCGCGCAGCCAGCTGCAAGCGGAATGGGCCGACGTGAGCGCGCATCTGGCGCGGCTGCAATCTGAAGTGGCCCGGCGCGACGCGCAGATCGCCACCGCGCGCGCCGCCATCGCGCGGCTCGATGCCACGCTGCCGCTGGCGCGCCAGCGCGAGGCCGACGTCAAGGGCCTCAGTGCGCAGGGTTTCATGTCGGGCCACGCGGGGCAGGACCGCGAGCGCGAACGCATCGTCATCGAGCAAGACCTGCTGACCGAACGCGCCCGGCTGGCCGAAGCGCTGGCCGCGCAGCGCGAAAGCACCGATGCGCGCGCTGCCTATCTGGCCGAAACCCGCCGCGCCCTGAACGACCGCCAGGCGCAGGCCGCGCTCAAGCGCCAGCAGCTCACGCAAGAGCGCAGCAAGGCCGATCAGCGCCGGCGGCTGACGCAGCTGGTGGCGCCGGTCGACGGCACCGTGCAGCAAGTGGCGGTGCACACCGCCGGCGGCGTGGTCACGCCCGCGCAGGTGCTGATGGTGATCGTGCCGCGCGATGCGCAAGTCACCGCCGAGGTCGTGATCGACAACAAGGACATCGGCTTCGTCAACGCCGGCCAACCGGCCGTGATCAAGCTCGAGACCTTTGCGTACACGCGCTACGGCACGGTCGCCGCCACCGTCAGCCGCGTGAGTGCCGATGCGGTGAGCGACGACAAGCGAGGCGCCATCTTTCCGGCGGTGCTCGCGCTGCAGCAAACGCACCTTGACGTGGACGGCAAACGCATCGGCCTGAGTCCGGGCATGAACCTCAGCGCCGAGATCGCCACCGGCCAGCGCCGGGTCATTGATTACCTGCTCAGCCCCGTGCGCCAGGCGCTGGACGAAAGCCTTCGGGAGCGTTGATGCGCGTGCTCGTCATTCACCAGAACTTCCCCGGCCAGTTCGCTCACCTCGTGCGCGAGTGGGCCGCGCGCCCCGGCTGGGAGGTGCGCGCACTGGGCCGCGACACCGCACCCGGCCTGCCGGGGTTTGACGGCCTGCTGCGCCACACCCCGGCGCGCAGCGTGCGCAGCGATCAGCACCCCTACTTGCGGCAGATGGAAGCGGCCACGCTCAACGGCCAGTCGGCGCTGCGCGCGACGATGGATCTGCGCCGCAGCGGCTACACGCCCGACATCATCGTGGCGCACCCCGGCTGGGGCGAAACGCTCTACGCCAAGGACGTGTTTCCCGACGCCCGACTGGTGCACCTGTGTGAGTGGTACTACAGCGCCGACGGCGCCGACCTGGGCTTCGACCCCGAATTCCCGATCCGCCTGGACGCGCGCGCCCGCATCCGCAACTGGAACGCGCTGCACACGCTCAACCTCACGCAGTGCGACGCCGCCGTCACGCCCACGCGGTGGCAGCAAAGCCGCCACCCGCTGGTCTTTCAGCCGCAGTTGCAGGTGCAGCACGAAGGCATCGCCACCCACACGCTCGCACCTGATCCGCAAGCCGCCATGACCACGCCCAGCGGCGTGCTGCTGCGCGCGGGCGATGCCGACCGCCCCGTGATCACCTACGTGGCGCGACACCTCGAGCCGTACCGCGGCTTTCACATCTTCATGCGCGCGCTTGAGCAGATCCAGCGGCTCGATGCGCGCTGCCACGCCGTGATCGTGGGCGCCGACGGCGTGAGCTACGGCAGCCCGCCGCCGCGCAATGGCAACCGCCCCGCGGCGCCGCACTGGCGCGCTCACCTGCTCGATGAGGTGCGGCTCGACGCCACGCGCACGCACTTCATGGGCACCCTGCCGCGCGATCGTTACCTGCGCGTGCTGCAGATCTCGAGTGCCCATGTGTACCTGACCTACCCCTTCGTGCTGAGCTGGTCGATGCTCGAAGCCATGGCCTGCGGCGCCCCCTTGGTGGCCAGCGACACCGCGCCCGTGCGCGAGGTGCTGCAAGACGGCGTCAACGCCCGTCTGGTCGACTTCTTCGATGCCCGAGCGCTCGCCGAAGCCACCCTGGCCGTGGTGCGCGGCGACACCGCCACCGTCAGGCGGCGTCAGCAGGCGCTGGCCGATGTGCAGCGCTATTCGCTCGAGGCGGGGGTGCGTGGGTATGACCAGGTGCTGGGGGTGGGTGGCGAGGACGAGCCCGCCGTGGACGGAGCGCAGGAAGGGTTGATGGGGGAGGGGTTGCTGTGATGTGTGAACAACCTGCGGGGCGGCGCCGGCTCAGCCCGGCCAGTGCCCTGATCCTGGTCAGCCTGCTGGCCTGCGCGGCCTGCTCATCGGAAGCCGATCGCCTCGACGTCGAGGCCCAACGGCTGTGCGCCATCGACGGCGGCATCAAGGTCTACGAGACCGTCGTCTTGCCACCGGACAAGTTCAACGAGTTGGGGCAGGCGTTGGTGCCGCTGGGGAAAGATGACAAAGGGTGGGGGTACTACGTCAAATCTGAGGAAAAAAGACTTTTCGGAAAAGACGGCACCCCGCAACTGATCCGCTATGTCGAGTCAGTCGTTCGCGTCTCAG
>NCFZ01000022.1:11524-55494 GCA_002281415.1 Burkholderiales bacterium 28-67-8
TCTTACATGACCGGAGGAGGAGAGCTCCTGAGGGGACCCATCCACTACCAGCCGAAGGTGTGCCCACCACTTGATGGCCGCAACTTGGCAGATCGCGTATTTCGAAAGGAGCGCAACCAGTGAATTCACCCACGACCATTTGCACTGCAGCCGAGCTTGCCTTCGCGGTCTACGCAACGCTGCAACTTGGCGAAAACACGTCAAAAATCATTCGGACGGCGGACGAAGCTGACATGCGTCCTGCCCTTGCCGAAGCAATAGCGAGCCAGTACCGCGTCATCGCCATCCTCGATGACGTTGCCAGCGGTGCCTACGCGGCCGTCTTTGAAGACAAGTTATCTGGCGCACGAACGCTGGCCATTCGCGGCACGACGGACCTCAAAGACATCGCCGCAGACACCTACGTGCTGTCTGGCACACCGCCCAGCCTGAACCCGCAGTACCAGGCACTCGCAGCGCAGGTCATCGCCTGGCAAGCACAGGGCATCGTCGGCTCAAGCACGGCCGTCACCGGTCACTCGCTTGGCGGCTATCTGGCCACCGCCCTCAAATCGAACGCAGCCGTGTCGCTGGGTTCCGCGACCACCTTCAATGCGCCCGGCCTGGGGTCGACCGTAGGCAGCGTGTCCGAGTTTTTCCAGACTGTCTTCGGGCTGCCCGCGCTGTCGCCGGACGTCCTGGATGTGCGCGGCTCCGCCGGCTTGTCGCTCATCGCAGGACTGGGTCAGCACTGGGGCACGCTGGTGCCGGTTGAAATTGAAGCGGCGGCTGGCGCCGGGCTGGGCAACCACGTGATCAGCTCTTTGACCTCGTCACTCGCGGTCATGCGGATGTGGTCGGTGCTGGACACGACCCTCACGGTCGATCGTGCCAACCAGTTGATTGCGTCAGCCTCCGACACCTCGGCCAGCTCGCTTGAAAAATCCGTGGTGGCCACCCTTCGCGTGCTGAGCGGACCGAGCGCTCCCGCAAACATCGCCACGGGTGACGTCGACGCGCTCTACGCCAACCTCTCCGCCCTCACCGCCCAGGACGCCCACGGCGCCTACACGCACCCTGCGGTCGCCACCCTCGCCTCCCACCTGCGCATCGACCTCGGCGGCGCTGGATTGGGAGCTACGGCGCGAAACGATTTCAGCGCGCTGGTCAGCCTGATCAGCCTGAGCCCGCTGGTGCTGAGCGCGGCCGATGAGGCGGGGGGCGCGGCGCTGGACTCGGTGCTGCAAGGTGCCTGGGGCGATGCGTATGGCGAGTGGCAGGCCGACCGCGAGGCCGTCGCCGCCGGGCGCGTGGCCGAGAACCACAGCGATGCGTGGCTGGCCGATCGGGCGCTGCTGCTCGAGGCTTCGGTGGACTTCAATGTGTCGGGGCGCACCGCGGGCGCGGGTTTGCCGACCGATCGCTACGTCGACCTTGAATGGCGCGACGGTGCCAACGTCGCACACGCGCTGCTGGTGGGCGGACCGGTGGCGCAGCCGCTCGATGGGTTCGAGATCTGGCCCACGCAGCGCGTGGGGTTCGGCGGTGACGCGGGCGACGCGCTCACGGGCACGGCCAACGCCGAGGGCGATCATTTGTATGGCGGCGCCGGCAACGACACCGTGGTCGGGCTGGCGGGCAACGACTGGCTCGAAGGCAACGCGGGCGACGATGCACTGGATGGCGGCGAGGGCAGCGACTGGCTGCGCGGCGGTGCGGGCGATGACACGCTCGACGGCGGCAGCGGCGTAAGCGCCGACACGCTGGCCGGCGGCGCGGGCGCCGACCTGTACCGCATCGGCGCCAATGCGGGGATCGACACCATCGTGACCAGCGACGCCGCCGACCGGCTCGAGCTCGACGGCCGCATGCTCGACGGCAGCGGCACGCTGCTGGCCAGCGCCGGTGGCATCGCCGTGTGGCGCGACCGCAGCGATGACGCCGGCACCGTCACCTACAGCCTCAACACCGCCACCCATGAACTCACGGTGCGCGGCGGCGGCACCACGGTGCGGGTGCTTGATTTCGAGCCCGGCGACCTGGGCCTGGGCGCGTCGGGCAGCGAGCCCGCAGCCCCCGTCGACAGCGCCGTGTTTGCCGATCTGGGCGGCGGCGCCTACAGCGGTGGCTGGCGCGATGACGGCTTTGGCGCACCGGCCGGTGTGGCCGAGCACCTGATCCATTTCAACCAGGCACAAACCGCGTTCATGCCCGTGTCCTTGCGCATCGACACGCGCGGCGGCGACGACTGGATCGAAGGCGGCGCGGGCCTGAGCGCCGTGCCGCTGCACATCACCGCCGGCAGCGGCAATGACGCCATCTACGCCAGCACCACGCAAACGCTGGCCGAGCTGCTGGCCGCCCAAGATGCCGCTGCGGCCAGCGGCCGGTCTGACCTGCTGCTCGATGGCGGTGCCGACGACGACCGCGTGTTCGGCGGGGCCGGCGACGATGCGCTGTTTGGTGGCGACGGCAACGACACGCTGGTGGGCGGCGCCGGGCGCGACGTGATCTTCAGCGACGGCGACTCAGGCCAGCGGCTGGCCGACGCGCGCGACGGCTTCACCAGCGCGCGCTGGGTGGCGGGCGACAACGCCGCTGGCGCCACGCTGTACTTCAACGGCTACGCGAGCTTCGGCACCATCAGCCACTACTCGCCCGGCAGTGCCTACCCCACGGGCAGCGAGACGCAGTTCTACAACTGGCGGTTCAGCCTCGAGAGCACCGACTTCACGCCGCTGGGTGCGCTGAGCGATGTGGCGCTGGCCGCCGGCGACTACCTTGCCGGCTGGACGGTCTACGCCGACGGCCGCTTCGACGGCAGCGTGTCGCAAGTCGGCGCGCCCGACCCCCAGCCCGGCGTGTACTTCAACACCAACCGCCACAGCGGTGACGACGTGGTGTTTGCTGGCGCGGGCAACGACCTGGTCAACGCCGGCGGGGGCGACGACTACGTCGATGCCGGCAGCGGCAACGACGTGGTCAGCGGCTATCAGGGCAACGACCAGATCTATGGCGGCACCGGCAACGACACGCTGCTGGGCGACGCGTACTCGCGCGAAGACCGGCCGGCCGAGTCGTTTCTGGGCGCCGAATACCGTCACTACGCGCTCGACCCCGGCCGGCCCGGTCAGGCGCACGGCAACGATTACCTCGACGGCGGGGACGGCAACGACAGCCTCGAGGGCAATGGCGGCGACGACGTGCTGATCGGCGGGCGCGGTAACGACACGATCTTTGGCGACGAGTCGCGGCTCGTCAACGGCCAGCCCATCGCCGACGAATACGCCGGCAGCGACTGGATCGATGCCGGCGACGGCAACGACATCGCCGTGGGCGGTGCGCGCGACGACTTCATCAGCGGCGGCCTGGGCGCCGACACGCTGTACGGCGACAACGCGTTCTCCGACAACGCACCCGTGGCAGGGCAGCGCTCAGCAGCCGGGCGCGACACCCTCGATGGCGGCGTAGGCAACGACATGCTCTTTGGCGAAGGCGGCGATGACGTGCTGCTGGGGGGCGACGGCAACGACCAGCTCGAAGGCGACGGCGCGGCCTCGCGGCTGCGCGCCGAGCTGCACGGCAACGACGACCTCGACGGCGGCACCGGCAACGACTCGCTGTGGGGCGGCGGCGGCGCCGATGTGCTGCGCGGCGGCGAGGGCAACGACTGGCTGGCCGGCGAAGACCAGCGCACCGCCACAGCCACCACCACGCTCACCGGCAACGACACCCTGTGGGGCGGCGCCGGAGCCGACACGCTGATCGGCGGCGTGGGCAACGACGTGCTGATCGGTGGCACCGGCGCCGACATGCTTTACGGCGGCAGCGGCGCCGATGTCTACGTCTACAACCTCGGCGACGGCAGCGACACCCTGATCGACGACAGCGGCGGTGTCGCCGGTGGCGACGAGCTGCGCTTGGGCGAGGGCATCGCGGCCGACAGCGTGGGCTTCGTGCGCTCCAACAGCGACCTGATCCTGACGCTCGCCGGCTCGCCCGACCGGCTCACGCTGCGCGGCTGGCTCGCAGGCGCGAACAGCCCGTACCAGATCGAAACCCTGCGCTTTGCCGACGGCACCGTGTGGCGCGCCGACGAGGTGAGCGAGCTCGCGATGCAGGTCAAGGGCTCGGCCGGCGACGACGTGCTGCGCGGCAGCGCCGACTACCCCGACCGGCTGTACGGGCTGGCCGGCAACGACACGCTGAGTGCGACGGGCTGGTACGACACGCTCGACGGCGGCGATGGCGACGACCTGCTCGACGTGGGTGGCAACCGCTACGCCAACTGCCTGAACACCTACATCGGCGGACGCGGCAACGACACGATGATCGGCAGCGAATACGCCGACGTTTACATCCACCGGCTGGGCGACGGTGCCGACACGATCGTCGACCACGCCGACTACGCCAGCAGCAAGGGCGACGACGAACTGCGCTTCGAAGGCATCGCCTCGACCGACATGACCGCCGTGCGCGAGGGCGACGACCTGACGCTGCGCCACGCCAACGGCAACGATCAGGTCACCGTCAGGAACTGGTTCACGGACATCGTCGGGCGCGACCAGATCGACCGCATCGTGTTTACCGACACCACCTGGAGCGCCGTCGAGGCGTCGTTTCGGGGCCAGCCGCCCATCGTGGGGACGGCGGGCGATGACCGCCTGACGGGCACCGCATTTCCCGAGCGCATCGTCGGCCTGGCCGGCAACGACACCCTGACCGCCGGTGGCGGCCACGACCAGCTCGAAGGCGGCGACGGCGATGACCTGCTCACCGCCGCCGTCGACACCTTCGGGCTCGGCCGGGGTGGCAACACTTTCACCGGCGGACGCGGCAACGACACCCTCATCGGCTCGGGGCTTGGCGATGTCTACCGGTTCGACTTGGGCGATGGCGCCGACACCCTGATCGACGACAGCATGGGCCCCGAAGCCAACCTGCTGACCTTCGGCACGGGCGTGTACGCCGCCGACGTCACGCCGGTGCGCTCGGGCCTCGACGTGGTGTTTCAGCACGCCAACGGCACCGACCGGATCACCGTCAAGAACTGGTTCACCGGCAAGATGAACTTGCACGCCGTGGAGTCCATTGAGCTCTACAGCGTCAGCGCCGTCCAGTTCAGCGACGGCACGGCCTGGACCGCCGCCGAGGTGACCGAGCGGCTGCGCTGCCCCTCGGCCAGCGGCACGCCGGGGCCCGACCTGCTGATCGGCACCGAAGCCTGCGACACGCTGCGCGGCCTGGCCGGCGACGACTTGCTGATGGCGCGCGGCGCGGGCGACCGGCTTGAAGGCGGCACCGGGGACGATATCCTGATGACCACAGGCGACAGCGCCGCCGTCACCTTCGTCGGCGGCGCGGGCAACGACACCCTCACCGGCTCGCAAGGCGGCGATCTGTACCTGTTCAACCTCGGCGACGGCGCCGACACCATGACGCTGGCCAGCCGCGGCACCGGCCTCGTGGGCAGCCTTCTGCGCTTTGGCGCGGGCATCGCCCCGCGCGACATCACCACGCTGCGCTCGGGCAACGACCTGCTGCTGCGGCACCGCAACGGCGTCGATCAGATCACCGTCAAGAGCTGGTTTTCCGATGCCCGCAGCAGCTACCAGACCGACTTCGTCGAGTTCGCCAACGGCACGCGCTGGAGCGCTGACTTCCTGACGCAGCGGCTGCTGCGAGTCACGGGCACGGCGGGTGCCGACGCGCTGGTGGGCACGGCCTTCGCTGACACGCTGCTCGGCCTGGCCGGCGACGACACCCTCACCTCCGTGGGCCATGACGACGTCCTCGACGGCGGCGCCGGCAACGACACGCTGACCACACTGGTCACCGACTACAAGTTCAGCGGCGGTCGCATCACCTTCACCGGCGGGCGCGGCAACGACACCTTGTTCAGCTGGAACTCGCTGGGCGACACCTACCACTTCAAGCTCGGCGATGGCACCGACACCATCACCGACTTCGATGAAGGGTTCAACTACGGCATCGCCGACGAGCTGCGCTTCGGCACCGGTATCGCTGCCACCGACATCAGCGCCTTGCGCTCTGGCAACGACCTGGTCCTGCGCCACGCCAACCTCAGCGACCGGATCACCGTCACGGGCTGGTTCACCGACGCCACATGGCAGCTCGAGCAGGTCAGCTTCATCGACGGCACGGTCTGGCTGGCGGCCGACATCAGCCAGCGCGCGGTGGCCACCGGCACGAGCGGCGATGACGCCCTCACCGGCACCGACCTCGCCGACCTGATCGAAGGGCTGGCCGGCAATGACACGCTGGACGGCGGCGCAGGCAACGACCGCCTGATCGGCGGCACCGGTGACGACATCTACATCGTCGACAGCGCGCTCGACGTGCTCACCGAAAAAGCCGGCCAGGGCACCGACACCGTGCGCAGCAGCGTCAACTGGACGCTGGGCGCCAACACCGAAAACCTCGCGCTCATGGGCGCCAACGCGATCAACGGCTCAGGCAACGCGCTGGCCAATGCGCTGCTCGGCAACGACGCGGCCAACACGCTCAGCGGGCTGGGCGGCAACGACACCCTGGACGGCGGCGCCGGGGCCGACACGCTGATCGGCGGGGCGGGCGACGACCACTACGCCGGAGGCCGGGGCGCCGACACGCTCACCGACACGGCGGCCACATCGAACGACGTCTACGCCTGGGGCCGCGGCGAAGGCGCCGACACCCTGAGCGACGCCGGCGGCATCGACCGGCTCGAGGTGCTCCCCGGTCATTGGCACCGCCGACACGCTGACCATCAACGGCTGGTACACCAGCCAGGCCAGACGCATCGAGAGCTTCCAGCTGGCGGACGGCCAGGCGCTGCAAGCCACGCAGGTGCAGCGCCTGGTCGACGCCATGGCCGCATTTGCCCCGCCCGCCGCCGGTCAAACCACCCTGCCGCCGGCCTACCAGACCGCGCTGCAGCCTGTGATTGCGCCGAACTGGGCTTGAAGGGGCGGCGCGCGCAAGGCACGTGTGAAAATCCGCCTTGCGTCCCGCCGTAGTTCAATGGATAGAACGGCCGCCTCCTAAGCGGCAGATACAGGTTCGATTCCTGTCGGTGGGACCATCCCAGCGAGGGCCATGCGCCCAGGCGCGCCGCGATCACGTGAATCGGCGCGCAAGCATTGAACCAAACCCCATTTCGAGCGATCCACACGGGTGTCGAGTCCTATACTGATTCGGGATACGGATGAACACACCTGCGAGAGGTTCTGAGATGGGCAGCAAGTTGAAGATTTGGGGTTGGATCGGCATCGGCGCCGTTGCCGGCGCGCTGGCCACCATGCAGCTGCAGGCCTCGGCGCGCAGCACCGTGAGCGCGTTGCCCATCGAAGAGTTGCAGCAACTTGCCGCCGTCTTCGGCATGGTCAAGAGCGACTACGTTGAAACGGTCGTCGAGAAGAAGCTCATCACCGACGCCATCGGCGGCATGGTGGCCGGGCTCGACCCGCACTCGCAGTACTTCGACAAGAAGTCGTTCAAGGAATTCCGCGAAGGCACCACCGGTCGCTTCGTGGGCGTGGGCATCGAGATCGGCATGGAAGACGGCCTGGTCAAGGTCGTCTCGCCGATCGAAGGCTCGCCGGCATTTCGGGCCGGCCTGAAAAGCGGTGACCTCATCACCAAGATCGACGAGGCCGTGGTCAGGGGCCTGTCGATCGATCAGGCTGTCAAGCGCATGCGCGGCGAGCCGGGCACCAAGGTGTTGCTGATGATCTTTCGCAAGTCCGAAAGCCGCAGCTTCCCGGTGACCATCGTGCGCGAAGAGATCCACACCGTGAGCGTTCGTGCCAAGCTCGTCGAGCCGGGCTACGCGTGGCTGCGCATCAACCAGTTCCAGGACCGCACGGTCGAGGACTTCGCGCACCGCCTGGAAGACCTCTACAAGCAAGACCCCCACATCAAGGGCATCGTGCTCGACCTGCGCAACGACCCGGGCGGCCTGCTCGAAGCGTCGGTGGCGGTGTCGGCGGCGTTCCTGCCGGTTGATGCCACGGTGGTGTCGACCAACGGGCAGATTCCCGAGTCGAAGGCGGTGTTCAAGGCCTCGCCCGAGTTCTATCTGCGCCGCGGCGGTGCAGACCCGCTCAAGCGTCTGCCCGAAGCGCTGAAGTCGGTGCCGATGGTGGTGCTGGTCAATGAAGGCTCGGCCTCGGCCAGTGAGATCGTGGCCGGCGCCTTGCAAGACAACAAGCGCGCGCTGGTGATGGGCGCGCAGAGTTTCGGCAAGGGTTCAGTGCAAACGGTGCGTCAGTTGTCGCCCGACACCGCGCTCAAGATCACCACGGCGCGCTACTACACGCCGAGCGGCCGCTCGATCCAGGCCAAGGGCATCGTGCCTGACGTGATGCTCGACGAAACCGCCGAAGGCAATCTGTTCTCGTCGCTGCGCCTGCGCGAAGCCGACCTCGAGAAACACCTGCAAAGCGGCCAGGGCGCCGAGCAAAAGGACGAAGCCCGCGAAAAGGCCCGCGAACTCGCCCGCGAAAAGCTCGAAGCCGAACAGGCCAAGAAGAACGTGCCGGCCAAGCCACTGCCCGAATTCGGCAGCGCTGAGGACTTCCAGCTCGCCCAGGCCATCAACCAGCTCAAGGGCAAGCCGGTGCTGATCAGCAAGTCGCTGGTCGAGCGCAAACCCGAGGCCGAAACCAACTGAGGCCTTGGCGCTGAGTTCACCCCGACGCCCGCTGACTGCGGGCGTTTTTTCGGGCGGCGCACTCACCACACCTCGCTGCGAACGCGCATGAACGACGACCAGCTGCTGCGCTACTCGCGCCACATCCTGCTCGATGACATCGGCATCGAAGGCCAGCGGCGCTGGCTGGCCGCGCACGTGCTGGTGATCGGCGCGGGCGGTCTGGGCTCGCCAGTGGCGCTGTATCTGGCCACCGCCGGTATCGGCACGCTCACGCTGGTCGATGGCGACACGGTGGAGCTCACCAACTTGCAGCGGCAGATCGCGCACAGCCTGGCACGCGTGGGGCGTCCGAAGGTCGATTCGGCGGCCGAGGCCATCGCCGCGCTCAACCCCGAAGTGCAGGTGGTGGCGCTGCACGAACGCGCCGACGCCGACCGGCTGGACGCGCTGGTGGCCGCCGCCGATGTGGTGATCGACTGCAGCGACAACTTCGCCACCCGCCAGGCGGTCAATGCAGCCTGCGTGCGCCACGCACGGCCGCTGGTGTCGGGCGCGGCGATCGGCTTTGACGGGCAGATCGCCGTCTACGACACGCGCGATGCCAGCCAGCCTTGCTACGCCTGCGTCTTTGCACCCGAGGCGGGCTTTGAAGAAGCGCACTGCGCCAGCATGGGCGTGTTCGCGCCGCTGGTGGGCATCGTCGGCAGCATGCAGGCGGCCGAGGCGCTCAAGCTGCTGGCCGGCGTGGGCAGTCCGCTGGCCGGGCGGCTGCAAATGCTCGATGCGCGCTCGATGGCGTGGAGTGAAATCCGCGTGCCGCGCCATCCCGCGTGCAGGGTGTGCGGCACGCGGCCCGTCTGAGCCCGGGCACGCTAAGCTGATGCGCATGAAAAAACGCCATCGGCTGACCGCCAGAAACTTTCCCACCGCGAAAGAAGACGCCACCAGCGCGGCACCACCGTCGCGCTATCAGGGCCCGGAGAGTTCGTTCCGGCTCGCCTACGCCGACCACGATTTCCTGCTGCGCGACGAGCTGCGTCCGGTGCGGCTGCAGCTCGAGCTGCTCAAGCCAGAGCTGGTGCAGCAAGAAGCCGGCATCGAGTCGACCATCGTGATCTTCGGCAGCGCGCGCATCGTCTCGCCCGAGGTGGCGCAGGCCGAGCTGGCCGCAGCCCGTGCGGGCGGCGATGCCGCGCAGATCCGCCGTGCCGAAACCCGCTTGCAGATGTCGCGCTACTACGAAGAAGCGCGCCGCTTCGCCGCGCTCGTGACCAGCCGCACCGCCTTGCTCGAAGTGCCGGTCTACGTGGTCACCGGTGGCGGGCCCGGCATCATGGAAGCGGGCAACCGCGGTGCTTTCGATGTGGGCGGCAAGAGCATCGCCATGAACATCGTGCTGCCGCATGAGCAAGCGCCCAACCCGTACATCACGCCCGAGCTGTGCTTCCAGTTCCACTACTTCGCGCTGCGCAAGATGCACTTCCTGATGCGCAGCATCGCGCTGGTGTGCTTTCCGGGTGGATTTGGCACGCTCGACGAGCTGTTCGAGACGATGACGCTGGTGCAGACCGGCAAGTGCCGCAAGCGCCCGATCCTGCTGTTCGGGCGCGAATTCTGGTCGAAGCTCATCGACTTCGACCTGCTCATCGACAGCGGCATGATCTCGGCCGACGACATCTCGCTGTTCCATTACGTCGAGACCGCCGAGGAAGCCTGGGCGGTGCTCGATGGCGAATACGACTTCGAACGCTGGGATGCGCAGCCCGGCGAGTTCGCCGCCGACATCTGACGCACTCACCCTGCCAGCACTCACCGGGGATGCCGATGAACCGCCACCTCAGCCTGATCGCAGCGCCCACGGACATCGGCGCGGGCAGCCGCGGCGCGGGCATGGGGCCTGAAGCGCTGCGTGTGGCGGGCATCGTGCCGGTGCTGCAAGGCCAGGGGCTCGAGGTGATCGACCGCGGCAACCTGGCCGGCCCGGCCAACCCGTGGCTGCCGCCGGTCGATGGCTACCGGCATCTGGCCGAAGTGGTGGCCTGGAACCGCACGGTGCACAACGCGGTGCTGGCCGAGTTGCAGCAGCAGCGCTTGCCGATGCTGCTGGGCGGCGACCACGCACTCGCCATCGGCTCGATCAGCGCGGTGGCGCGCCATTGCCGCGACCACGGCAAGCGGCTGCGCGTGCTGTGGCTCGACGCCCACGCCGACTTCAACACCCACGTGCTCACGCCCAGCGGCAACCTGCACGGCATGCCGGTGGCGTGCCTGTGCGGTCATGGGCCGAAAGAGCTGATCGAACTCAGCGGCCAGACACCGGCGATCAGCCCGAAGTGGGTGCGCCAGATCGGCATCCGCAGCGTCGACGCCGGCGAAAAGCGATTCGTGCATGAGCAGGAGCTCGAGGTGTTCGACATGCGCTACATCGACGAGATGGGCATGCGCCACGCGATGGAGCTGGCGCTGGCCACGCTCGACGAGCGCACCCACTTGCACGTGAGCTTCGACGTCGACTTCCTCGACCCCGCCATCGCACCGGGCGTGGGCACCACCGTGGCCGGCGGCCCCACCTACCGCGAAGCGCAGCTGTGCATGGAAATGATCGCCGACACCGGTCGTCTGGCCAGCCTCGACGTGATGGAACTCAACCCCGCGCTCGATGTGCGCAACCAGACCGCCGACCTGGCCGTTGACCTGATCGAAAGCCTGTTCGGCAAGAGCACGTTGATGCGGCGGTGAGCCCCGGGGCGCCGTTCAACGCCCCGCCCCATCCAGCCACTGCTCCACCTCGGCCGGCTTGGCCGCGCCACGGATCGTCTTGACCTCGCCACTCGGCGAGATGAGCAGCGTGCGGGGCATGTCGCCGGGCCATAGCGGGTCGATGCTGGCGCGCAGGAACTCGTCGAACTCCGAGGCCGCAGACCAGTTTTCAGCGCGGGCCAGGCCGGCGGCGGCGAGCCGTTGGGTGCGGGCGGCTGGCGCTGAAGCGTCGACCTGGATCAGCACCAGTGGCAGCTGCGGGCGCTTGCGCAGCAGCGCGCCCCACTGCGGCAGCTCGACCAGGCACGGGCCGCACGTCATGCCCCACAGGTGCACGACGAGTGGCCGCCCGGCATGGCTGGCGCGGATCTGCGCGTAGCTGTCGCGCTCGAAGGCACGTTCGGGTGCGGCTTGAGCCGCCCCGGACACCGCCGCGAGCAGCACCCAGGTGCCAGCGCGCAGCATGAGGAAAAGTCGATTCATGGAGCCTCCAGCGGCATGAGCCGATAGCCTTCGTCGCGCGTCAGCCACGACAGGTAAACGCGCCGCCCGTCACCGATCAGCAGCGGGTGATCGGCGCTGTTGGCCGTGGCCGCGAGTACGCGGTCGGGCGACCAGGTCTGGCCGGCATCGGCCGAGCGGCGCTCCTTGATGAAGATGCGCTGGCCGTCGAACTCCTTCCACACCAGCCACACGGCGCGACCCTGCGCATACACCGCCGGTCGGCCGGGCTGCTGCGCGGCATCGCCCACGCGCTGCGGGTTCGAGAACGTGGCGCCGCCATCGGTCGAGCGCGCCTGGAACAAGCCCTGGCGCGCTTGCCCCTGCGTGAACCACGCCGCGTGCACGGTGCCGTCGGGCGAGACCGCCACGCTCGGGCCATGGTGCGGGCAGCCGTCGATGAACCAGTGGTCTTCGGCCACGCGCGATGGTGGCTTGGCCTCGCCGTCGTCTGGAATCGTGAGCAACGCGTGATCGCGCTCGCCATCGGCAAACAGGCTGCGGTACAGCACCACGGGGTGGCGCTGCGTGTCGAACGCCATGGCCAGCCGGCAGCATTCGCAGCTGTGGTCCTGCACGATGCGCTCGCCGGTGAACGACTCGCCGCCGTCGTCGGACCACGCATAAGCCAGCGCCGCCCCGGCCTGCGGCACGCCCTTGCGGCGGGCTGCCGCGACCGTGCGCTTGTCGATCCACAGGGCGAACAGCCGGCCATCGGAGCGCAGCGCCAGCACCGGGAAGCGCTGGCTGGCGGCATCGCGCGACAGCGACCGTGGCGCCGAGAAGCTGGCGCCACCATCGCTCGAAGTGGCCACCAGCACCTGCGCGTTCCAGGCCTTGTCCTTGAACGCCGCGTAGGCGACCACGATGCGGCCGCGCGCATCGACCACGATCTGCGGTCGTGCGTCCGAGCCTGCATCGAGCGCCGCGCCAGGGCTGTCGATCACCGACGCGGGGCCGAACGTCCCGCCCGCGTCGGTGGAGCGGGCCACCGACACCGACCCCGCCGCGGCCCACGCCACCCACAGCGTGCCGCGCGCGTCAAACGCCGCGCTCGCCGCGTGGGCGCACGCCAGCGCCGGGCTCGCACAGGCCGCTGCGCGGTGGCCCTCATGGTGCATGGCCGCGCTCGCGGGCGCGGCCGGCGCCGGTTGTGCCAGCGCGCTGCCGGCGATCAGCAGCGCGCCGACGGCTGCGGCGATTCGCTCAGAAATGGACATGCAGGCTCACCCTTCCCGCGCGCGGCATCGCGTAGCTGATGCCTTGCGGATTGCTCGCGCTGCTGTCGGTGTAGCGCTTGTCGAACACGTTGGTGAGTGCACCCGCCACCTCGAACCGCTCGTTGATGCGGTACGTCGTGCCCAGGTTGAACACGGCGTAGCCGCCTTGCCGGATGGGTGTGGCCGCGGTCAGGTTGCTCAGGGTCATCGAGCTGTTGTAGCGCACATCCGCGTACTGGCTCCAGCGCTCGGTGGTGCGCCACGCCAGGCTGGCGCCGGTCACCAGCCGCGGCACCAGCGACAACTGCGTGTCCACCGGATCGCCGGTGGTGGTGTGCGTGTAGTGCGACTGCGTGCGCGTCGCATAGGCACTCAGGCTGAGGTCGCGCGACAGCGCCCACTTGCCGTCGATCTCGACACCCCAGGCCTTCTGGTCCTGGCCGTTCGAATAGAAGCTGACCGTGCCCGGGCACGCCGAGTTGGACACGCCCGCGTAGCCGCTGCCGCAGATGTTCTTCACCGCATCGGGCACCGGCGTGCTCGAGGTGATGCCGTAGGTGGCCACCATGTCCTTCACCTCGGCTTCGAACACCGTGATGCCGAAGGCCGACGAGCCGAGCTTCCAGTCGAGCCCGATTTCCTTGCCGACCATGGTCTCGGGTGCCAGCAGCGGGTTGGCGATGGAAATCGAGCTGCTGCCGAAGCTGCGGTACAGGTTGTTCAACCCGGGCGCGCGGAACGCCTTGTAGATCGAGCCTCGGATGTCGATGTCGTCGGTGAGCTCGTAGCGTGCCGACAGGCTGGGGTCGAACGCCGTCTTGTGACTGTTGGGTACCGCACCGCCCGTGGGGGCGGCGGCCACCGGGTTCGCTACGTTCGAGTAGTTGGTCTGCACCGCGCGGCCGGCAAAGCTGCTGAAGTGGTCAACGCGCAAGCCCAGCGTGAACTCCAGCGGCTCGAGCGGGCGCAGCTTGAACTGCGAGAACACGCCGGTGAATTCCTGCGCGCCGGCACCGTCGTTGGTGCGCTGGACGCGCAGCGCTTCAGGGCGGGCAGCCGTGGGCGTGCGGAAGCTTTGCTGGGCGTCTTCACCCGAGATGTAGCGGTAGTCCAGGCCAACCTGCAGCTCCTTGAGCAGCGACTGCCAGCGGCTCGAATAGACCACCGAGCCGCCGCGCTCGCGGTAGGTGAGCAAGTCGTGCGATGACGCGTACTGCAGCGTCGCCCCGGCTTGCTGCGCCGTCGAAGCACCCGCGCCCGAGACCGACGCTCCGCAGGCGTAGGTGGCCGCCGCATAACAGCCCGCGCCGTTGTACTTGTCGAAGTTCACGTGCTGCATGTAGGCCGTGGCCATCACGCTGCTCGACGCATCGATGCGCTTCGTCACGCCGAGTTGAACGTCGGGGCTGCGTTGCTGGTTCTCGCCGAAGGCGTAGCCGCCGATGCGCTCGTTTTGCTGGTGATAGCCCACACGCAGGAAGCCGCCGAGATCAGGCAGCGGCTGGTAGTTCACGCCCAGCCTGAAGTTGTCGGCGGTGGCCGACGACTTGCCCCGACCGGGCCAGTAGGCCGCGCGCAGCCGGCCGGGCGTGTTGTTGTAGCCGTCGGTCTCGAAGCGGTCGGCCGACAGGCTCAGGCTCAGCGCGTCCGACAGCACGAAGTTCTTGCTCAGCGCCACGGTCTTGGTGCCGTGGCTGCCGATGCTCATCGACGCTTCGCCGGAGTTGCTCGTGGGGCGACGGGTGATGACGTTGATGACGCCACCCACCGCGAGATTGCCCCACAGGCTTGAGCCGCCGCCGCGCACGATCTCGATGCGCTCGATGGCGCTCAGCGGCACCTTGAACCACTGGATGGTCGTGTAGAAAGGGTCGAGCGCCGGGACGCCGTCGACGAGCACCAGCACCTTCTTGTCCATGCCGCGGAACTTGATGTTGTGACCCGTCGGGTCGGTGGTGTAGGCCGGCGAGCCCGGCACCAGCAGGCCCGACACGTTGCGCAGCAACTGGTCCAGGGTCTGCGCAGGCGAACGGCGGATGTCTTCCTGCGTGAGCACCGTGGTGTGCAAGGGCATGTCCTGCAACCGGGTGTCGGACCGGCTGGCGGTCACCACAACCGTCTCGAGCTGGGTGGCCGCGTCTTGTGCAGCGGCTGTCGGGGTGGTGAAAGCCGCGAGTACTGCCAGGAATGACGCGCTGAAAAGAGGGGTCGATGGCGCAGGGCGCCGCAAATGGGTGGTCATGTCGAAAGTCCTTGAGGGTTCCGGCGGCCGGCGGCAACAAGGGCTTGCCGGCCAGAGCCGATGGGGCGGGCGCTGACAAGAGCAGCGCACCTCGCATCGGCAGACGACGCCTGGCCCGGGCGGGCTCAAGCGTCAGTGCTTGGGGTCGATCCGGACTGCGGCGCCACACAGCGCCACGGCTCGGCAACGACCGGAACTCAAGCGATCGAGGGCGGGCCTCGAGACAGCGCGTGTCGCCACGCGTGCAAGGTGCGCGGCGCTGCCAGGAACAGCAGCGGCACCTCGAAGGTCAACGGCAGCAGGAACACGCCCGCTGGCGTTGGCGGTGGAGCGCTCGCTGCGGCCTGCAACGAGCAGTAGGGGCAATGCTCCATGGTATGCAGCAGTGAGGACTGCGGCGACGGGTGCGGATCGGGCAGGTCGACCACCACCGGCGTGCCAGCGCCCAGCGAGCTGCAGACCTCGATCCACAGGCCGCCGGCGTTGCCATGAAAGGCCTGCGACAGCGTTGGCGCCAGCGAGGCGATCAGCATGACCCATGCGGCCAGCCATGCTGAAAAACGTCGACGGTGCCAGAGCCCTTGCATCGCGAAATTGTAGGTGCCGACCTACGGACGCCGCGCACAGCGCTGCAGCACCGACACCAGGTCGTCGAGCTCGACCGGCTTGGCGAGGTGTTCGACCATGCCTGCGGCCCGGCAGCGTTCGCGCTCTTCTTCCAGCGCGTGGGCGGTCAGGCCGATGACCGGCACCGTGGGGTTCGCTGCCAGGATGCGGCGGGTGGCTTCGAGGCCGTCCATCACGGGCATTTGCACGTCCATCAGCACGGCGTGATAGGTGCCGGCGTCGGCTTGCGCCATGGCGTTGACGGCCTCCAGGCCGTTGCCGGCAAACACGACCTGCGCGCCCTCGAACTCGAGCATGCTCTCGAGCACCATGCAGTTGACCTCGTTGTCTTCAGCGGCCAGCACGCGCAGGCCGGCCAGCCGCTGGGTCGCCGGGGCCGCCGTGGGCGACGCTGCCCGTGGCGGTTCCACGCTGGGCAGCGGCAGCCTGAGCGTGAAGGTGCTGCCCTCGCCGGGACGGCTGACCACCATGAGGCTGCCGCCCATCAGGGCGGCCAGATCGTGGCTGATCGACAGACCCAGCCCGGTGCCGCCAAAGCGCCGGGTGGTCGACAAGTCGGCCTGCTGAAACGGCTGGAACAGTTGCGTCAGCTGCTCGGCCGAGATGCCGATGCCGGTGTCGCTGACGGAAAACGACACCTGCTCGGCATCGCGGGTCACGGCCAGCGTCACGCGGCCGCGCTCGGTGAACTTGACGGCGTTGGACAGCAGGTTGACCAGCACCTGCTTGAGCCGCAATTCGTCGCCTTCGACCCAGTCGGGCAGGTCGGCTGCGGTGTCCACCTGGAACTCGAGACCCTTGCCCTGGACGCGGCCGGCGATCATGCCCGAGGCGGCTTCGATGGCGGCGGCCAGACGGAAAGGCTGGCGCTCGGCGGACAGCTTGCCCGCCTCGAGCTTGGAAAAATCGAGGATGTCGTTCACGATGGCCAGCAGGTGGCGCCCGGCATCCTCGATCGGCTTGAACGCCGCCTTCGCGGCAGGATCCAGCGCCGAGCGCGCGCCCACCTGCGCCAGACCCAGCACCGCATTGAGCGGCGTGCGGATCTCGTGGCTCATGTTGGTCATGAACTCGCTCTTGGCGCGCGCCAGCCGCTCGGTGTCGAGCCGGTTGGTCTCGCGCACGGTCTCGATCTCATGGCGGTCGGTCACGTTGCGCACCACCAGCACCACCTGGTCGTCGGCCAGCGGCAGCATGCGCGCCTCGAAATGCTGTACGCCACGCTCGAGCGGCAGTTCGTACTCGATGACGATCTGATCGGCACCGAGCACGATGCGGTTGAGCGCCTCGCGCAACTTGACACCGACTTCGGGCGGCACGATGTCTTGCATGCGCCGGCCCAGCAACTGCTCGACCGGCGCCAGCAGGTCTTCGGTGCGCCCGGCGCGGCACTCGATGATGGTGCCGTCACGCTCGGTGCGGAAGTACAGATCGGGCAGCGCATGAAACAGCCGTGCCAGCTCATCCGTGCGTTGGGCGACCAGTTCCTCGAGGTGATCGCGGTGGCCCTGAAGCTCGGCTTCGACCGCCTCGCGGCGGCGGATCTCGACCGACAGCGCCTCGTTGCGATCTTCCAGCGAGCGCCGCTGCACGACCGCACGGCTGGCGTCTCGCTCGAGCACGTTGGCGCGGTTGCGCAGCCGGTCGAAGCGAAACGCCAGCAGCAGCAACACCGCTGGCAAGACACCCAACGAATACAGGAACGCCGGCGATGTCAACGAGCCTTCGAGCACATCGCGCGGCTGCGTGGTTACCAGCCGCAGCGAGATACCGGGCACCGCCGTCACGATGGCGACCGCATTGACCAGACTGCCGGCACCCGTCACATCGGCCAGCGGCACCGGCCGGTTCTCGGGCAGCTGTGCCAGCGCACGCGCCAGCGCGGGCTCGAACGCGGCAGGCTTGTTCGGAGCGACGATCTCCTGGCCCTCGAGCGTGAGCAAGGTCTCGCGGTAGGCGTCGCGCGCGTCCACCTGAAGCAGCGAGCGGTACAACTCGCCGACGTCGGTCAGCGCGATCAGCGTGCCGCTGAACTGGTCCTTGAACATCACCGGCACGCTGACCATGAGCTCACGGCGCCGGAGGCTCAGTTCGATCGACGACGCCCGGATGCGGGCATCGGCCGGCCCCGGCGTGGGTGGCAATTCGGCGCTGCCCCCTGAATCCGCCAGCACCTGCCCTGCTTCGTCAAAGAACACGATCCGGCTGAAAGGCACCTGGTGAGCGGTGCGCACAAGCTGGTTCACGACCGCGGTGCGATCGCGAAACTTGCGCTCCAGGGCGTCCAGGCTCGCGTTCAAACCGTACAGCGGCGACATGCCCAACGCCTTGCTGGACAGGTAGGTGTTGAGTTCGTTGAGCGCGGCCAGGTCTTCGGTCAGGTGAATTCGGTCCCCCGCGAAGTCAGCCAGCGACGACGCGCGCCGTTGGCTGTCGGCCACCAACCGCCGTTCGGCGGCCTCGCGCAACTGCGCCTGGTCCCGGAAAGCCTGGAAAAGCAGCAGCGCCGAATAAGCGCAAAAGACCAGCGCGATGACGAGCGCCCAGCGCCCGGCGAATCGCGTGTCCTCGGTGGCCAGCTTTCGGTCGATGGGTCAGCCCTTGCTGGCGAAGAAGGCCGGGAAGTAGCGCCGGATGCCCGGGTAGTACTTGTCGACCAGCTTGTCGTAGGTGCCATCGGCCTTCACGCGCACCAGGTACTCGTCGAACGCACGGCGCAGTTCGGGTGACGTTTTGGGAAACGCGGCGGCCAGTTCCTGGTGCCCGGATATCGGGCCGATCACCTTGATCTTGCCGGCCCAGCGCTGCAGGTCGAGGATGGCGTCGGGCACGTCAAGCAGCGTGAAGTCGGCGTCGGCATTGAGCAGCGCGGGCACCATCTCGTTGAGGTTGGTGCTCTTGGTGTAGGGGCGGATGTCGATGCCCTTGCCCTTCAGGCCGTAGTTGCCCGGATCGATGCAGGTGCGCTCCATCACCAGCAAGCTCTTCGTGCCGATCAGCGCCTTGGTCTCGACGATGTCGGCGGCCAGATCGGGCGTGCCCTTGATCGGCGCGGTGGTCGAATCGGCCCGCGCGACCAGCAGCACCTGCGACGGGAAAGTGGGAGCCGAATACAGCAGCACCTTCTCGCGCCACGGCAGCATGGTGAAGCCGGTGGCGATCATGTCGCCCTTGACGGCAAAGTCGCCCTGCAAGGTGACCTGATCGCCCTGGCGCACGACTTCCTGGCCCAGCACGTCGCGGATGACGCTGACGAAGTCGGTGGGCACCAGCTTGTACTTGACGCCGAGGTGCTTCGCGAAGCCCTGCACCAGTTCCACATCGAAGCCGTCGCCCGCGCCGGTGACGAAGTTGGCGTAGTTGATGCCCAGGTGGCGCAACTCGCCGCGCGCCTTGACGTCGGCCAGATCACCGGCGGCAGCGGGTGCGCACACCAGCGCCAGCAGCAACGATGCGGCGCCGACGCAGCGGGTGGTGAAAGAGGTCATGCAAGGTCTCCTGATGAGGGTCTGTGAAGCTCGGGCAACGAAGCCGGCAATATTAGGAAAAATCTGACCGGTCGGGACTCTACGCCAGCGGCCCCGACAGACCGCTGGAGCTCGCATCGGCTCGCGTGTGTGCTCATGCGCTGACGATCCAGCCTTCGAGCGCATCGGCGCACGCCGGCCGGCCGAACGCCGGCTGCGCGCGCGCCCACGCCGCCTGCAGCAGGCACAGCACCGCATCGAGACGGTCGCCGCTGGCGTCGGCCACCAACGCGTCTCGCTGCGCATGGCTCAGGCGCAAGCGCACCGCCAGCCGGGTACGGCCCTGCTCGAGCGCGTCGACCAGGTCCTTGCGCGCGATCAGCCGCTCGGGGGTTTGCTTGGCGCGCTCGTCGCTCTTGTAGGAGCGCGCGCCCAGCACCTCGCGCGCGAGCAAGCCGGGATAGCCCTCGAGCGCCACGCGCGTGGTATCGCCCACATGCAGCCCCGGCAGGTCCACGCCGGCGTCGATGAGCAGCGGCACGCCGGCGTGCAGCATGTAGGCCACTGGCGGGTTGACCCACTTCATCGACGGCGAGGAACCGGCCGGCTTGTCGCACGCGCGGTGCGCGAACTTGCCACCCGCCGGCCGCGCATCGCAAAACGCGGCAAAGGTGTCGCGGATCTCGGCACGCGACAGGCCGGCGTAGTGGCGCATCAGTGCCAGCCAGTCGGTGGGCCAGCCCAGCGTGGTGATGAGCTCGCGCGGCAGGCCGAAGGGCAGATCGAACGCGCCCACCCAGTCGCCGCCCGGCGCACGCAGCCAGCCGTCAAACGCCTCGAAGCTGCTGTGCGAGACCAGGGCATCAAGCCGCACCGCGTGGCCGTCAAACCGACCGAGCGCCAGCACGATGGGCTTGCGCGCGGTGGGCCGGCTGGTGAAGTCGACGCCGGCCACCGCCCCGGGGCCGGCGGCGTGGCAGATGGTTTGGGAGGGCGCAGTCATCACCGGCGGCACTCTAGCGACTGGACACGCGCATGTGTGTTGCGCAAATGCTGCACCGGGCAAAACCTTGATGCACCGCAACATCCGGCCAGGTGGCCAGGATTTCAATTGCGCTTGAGGAGTTCGTCCTCGCAGAGCAAAGGAAAACACAAATGAACACCCCAACGCTGAAGCAAGTCGCCCTGGCGGCTGCACTGGTCACCTGCATCACCCTGCCCGCCGCTGCGCAAACCCCCAGCGAGCCATGGCTGGTTCGCGTCCGTGCGGTGGGCCTGATCAGCGACAACAAGGGTCCGGGTGCTCTCGATCTGTCGGTGAGCGACAAGGTGCTGCCCGAGTTCGACGTTTCGTACTTCTTCACGCCCCAACTCGCCGCCGAGTTGGTGCTGACCTATCCGCAAAAGCACAGCATCCGCCTGGGTGACACCCACATCGGCTCGCTACATCAGTTGCCGCCGACCCTGCTGGCGCAATATCACTTTACGCAGTTGGGCGCCTTGAAGCCCTACGTCGGCGCGGGCTTGAACTTCACGCACTTCTCGAAGGTTCATTTCGTCTCGGGCGTTCCTGCGAGCATCGAACACAACAGTTTCGGTCTGGCCCTGCAGGCCGGCGTCGACTACGAGGTCGCCAAGAACGTGTACCTGAACTTCGACGTGAAGCACGTCGACATCGACACCAACGTGAAGATTTCGGGCGTCAAGCAGGGCAACTTCAAGGTCGACCCTTGGCTGATCGGCGTGGGCGTCGGCTACCGGTTCTGATCGATCGGGACAACCCGATGCGGTGTCTCGGGAAGATCGAAGGCAATGGGTCAACGCTCGGGACTTGAGTTTCGTTAGTGAACAGTCTGCCCTGAGTTGTCGCCAAACGGCGCAGCAATCTGGTTCGGACAGTTGACGGGAACTCTTTGCGGTCAGACCGCGTCCCAACGACTTGACCGGTTGTCTTTGATTCGCGTCGGCAGTGCCCCAAGTGGCCTGTCAGGCGCCTTGCCCGAGAGGAAGCACCATGAAACGCAAGACCCTTCACCTCGCCGCCTCGTTGGCCTTGGTGGCCTTGGGCGCTGGTTTGCCATTGGCTGATGCCCAGGCCTACGGCGGTGGCGGTCACTATCGCGGTGGTGGTGGCCCCGGCTGGGGTGGTGTCGTGCTGGGCACAGGCATCGGCTTCGGGCTGGGCTACCTGAGCAGCCAGCGCGCCTATGGCCCGCCTGTGTACAGCTATCCGCCAGCGTACGGCTGGGTCGAACCCGCGCCGGTGGTGGTCTACCGCCAGCCGCCGGTGATCTATCGCGAAGCACCGGTCTACCGTGAGGTGCCGCCGGTGGCCGAGTACCGCGAGCCGGTGGCGCCATCGCGCCCCGAACCCATCATCTATCCACGCAGCGGCCAGGGCCCCGAGCAGACCGAGGCGGACCGTCAGGCCTGCAACCGCTGGGCGACCACGCAACGCAACGCCATGGCCGACAGCAGCGTGTTCAACCGCGCGACCGAAGCCTGCATGGACGCGCGCGGCTACACGCTGCGCTGATTCAAGGCGCCGCCACGGGGCCCATCGCTGCCCGCGTGGGCGGCCGGGGCGGGACTCGGTCTCACCCGCGGGTCAATAACGCCCCGTCGCCCCCGCCACCCGCAAGTACACATGCGCGATCCAGGCCACGATGCCGCGGCGCAGCGCACCGAGCAACCCCGGGCGGTACTTCTGTGCCGGGTCCACCTCAGTCGAAACGGCCACCGCGGCCTCGAACTGCGCTGACAGTTCGGCGGCAAAGTCCGCATCGCGCACGATCACGTTGGCCTCGAGGTTGAGCAGCAGCGACAGCGGATCGATGTTGGAGCTGCCCACGGTGGCCCAGTCGTCGTCGATCACGGCCACCTTGGCGTGCAGGTAGGCCGGCGTGTACTCGTAGATGCGCACGCCTTCGCCCAGCATCTCGTCGTACAGCGCACGCGCGGCCAGGCCGGCGATGCGGTAATCGAGCTTGCCTTGCAGCAGCAAGCGCACCCTCACACCCCGCCGGGCGGCTTGCTGCAAGGCGCGGCGAAACGAGTGGCCCGGGTAGAAATAAGGCGACACCAGATCAACCCGCTGGCTGGCACGCCGGATGGCGTCGATGTAGCTGCGCTCGATGGTGCGGCGCTGGCGCAGGTTGTCGCGCAGCACAAAGGCAGCACGCACGGCGACCAGCTCGCCGGGCACGGCCTGCAGGCCGCGGCCGCTCGCCATGCGCAAACGGCGCACCAGCCGGCGCAGCCGGGCCAGCGGCTGCACGGAGCGCGCAATCGCCAGCGCTTCCTGCTTGAGCGAGTGCCCCAGATGCGCGCGCGTCCAGGCCGCCAGCGTGGCCTGGTGGACGGGGGCGACCACCGGCCCGCTCACGCGCACCGCGAAGTCCAGCCGGGGCTGCTCGATCGGGCCGTGGTTGATGTCGAAGCGGTCGTCGAGGAGGTTGATGCCGCCCACGAATCCCACCTCGGCGTCGACCACGCACAGCTTGAGATGCAGCCGACGCAGCTGACCCGGCTGCAGCCAGTTCCACCAGCGGTCGATGGGCCGGTAGACCGCCACCTGCACTCCGGCGTCACCCAGGCGCTGGCGCAACCCGTTCAGACGGCCCAGCGTGCCAAAGCCGTCGAGCACCACCTTGACCAGCACGCCGCGCCGCGCGGCGTCAGCCAGTGCCTCGGCCACCACGTTGGCGCCGGGATCGTCGTGAAAGATGTAAGTGGCCACGCAGACCTCATGGCGGGCCTGAGCGATGGCCTCGATCATCGCCGGGAACAGCGCGTCGCCGCCACGCAGCAGCCGCACCGTGTTGCCCCCGCTGAACACCGGCCGCGGCACCAGACCCCACAAGCGCCGCAGCGCAGAGCGCGACGCGGCATCCGAATCAGCCGCGGGATCGCGTGGGTCCATGGCCGGGCGCATGCGTGGGCCGAGGGCGCTCAGGCCCGCCGCAACTCCGCCACCAGCGGCAGGTGATCCGACATGCGCGCCCAGGCCGAACCGCGCGGCACATGGGTCGACACGCAACCCAGCCCGCGCGTGTAGATGCGGTCGAGCGAGAAGAAAGGCACCCGCGACGGAAACGTGCGCGGCGGGGCATGGCCCGCCGGACGCGCAGGCGTGAGGCCCATGTGGCGGATCGGCGCGTCGAGCTTTTCGCCCCAGTCGTTGAAGTCACCGGCCAGCACCAGGCACTCATCGCTCGGGACATGCGCAGCGATGAACGCTGCGATGCGGTCCACCTGGCGCACGCGCCCCGCATGCATCAACCCCAGGTGCGCCACGATGGCGTGCACCAGCGTGCCATTCCACTGCACCGGCACGTGAAGCAGGCCGCGTTGCTCGAAGCGGTGGTCGGACACGTCGTGGTGCTTGATCTCGCCCAGCGGCCAGCGCGACAGCAGCGCGTTGCCATGCTCGCCGTGGCGCGTGTAGGCGTTGGTGCGGTAGGCGACCTCGTAGCCTTCAGGCGCCACGTAGTCGGCCTGCGGCATGCGCGGCCAGCCAATTTGGGTGTCGGGGAACTGCAGCGCTTCTTGCCGGTTGGAACTGCGCACTTCCTGCAGGAACACCAGATCGGCATCGAGGGCCTCGATGCCGAGCGCCAGGTTGTGGATCTCGAGTCGGCGCCGTGGGCCCACGCCGCGCACGCCCTTGTGGATGTTGTAGGTGGCCACGCGCAAGACGTCGTCGCCCGGGTACGCCGGCGCGACCGAGTGCGCCAGATGGGCGCGCATCACGCCTGCACGAACCGGGGCAGTTGCAACACCGCCTCGGCGTTGGACGGCGAAAAGCAGCGATCCGCCGCCTCGCGCCACGGCAGCCACTCGAAGCGCACATGCTCGCGCGGTGCCAGCGTGATGGCAATGTCGCGCGGCACCTGCAGCCCGAACACCTGCTCGGTGTTGTGCGTCACGCCAGGTGCATAGCGATGCCGCCACACGGGGTAGATCTCGTACACGTTGCGCATGCCCCAGTCTCGCAGATGCGAACGCGGCACGCCCTGCGATCCGACAACGATGCCGGTTTCCTCGGCCACCTCGCGAACGGCCGCGGCCTCGCCGGGCTCGTCCAGGAAGTCCTTCGAACCGGTCACGCTTTGCCAGAAGCCGGGGCGATCAGCACGCTCGATGAGCAGCACCTGCAAATCGGCGGTGTGGATGACGACCAGGACCGATTCGGGGATCTTGGCGCGGGAGACGTCCAGCCCGCCCCCCACACGGGCATCCGACGTCAGGGAGACTCCACGATCAGCGCTCAAAGGCCACCTTGCGCGAAAGGAAGGAGGACTCGAAAAAACGAAAACTCAACCCGGCAGCTAAGACCGCGAGCACGGTAGTGGTTAGAAAAATCAAACTCCAGCCGGGTTCAGGCGACAGCTTGGTCAATATCCTCACCGACAGGTTCTTGCACAACATGTGCACAAGGTACATGCCGTAGCTGATCTTCCCGACGTATGCCAATGGGGGCCAGTTCAGAGCAAAGGCCACCCAGTGACGAGGATTGACGACGCAGGAAATGACAAGTCCAACCATCGCTGAATGCAGGACAAACCTGGGGGCGCCCAGGAAACCGAACGCTGCTACGGCCAGCATCCAGAGCACGCTGGCGCTTCGTGATCCGACACATGGCCTCAGAAACGAAAGAATGGATCCGAAACCGGCAGGGACTCAATCCCGATCAACACGGCGGTGACGGCGGCAATGACAACCAATGCGCGAGCGCCCGTCTTCAACCGGTTCATCAGCGCGGGCCAGACCAGATAGAACTGCTCCTCGGCTGCGAGCGACCATGCGAAATAGAAGATGACCCGCCCATCAAGCGGCACGAACCAGTTTGACGTGTAGGTCAGGAAGTACGGGAGGTTTCGGAAGAACTGGCCCCCAACTGCGGAATTTCGCTCCAGCACGACCACCAGCACGAGGTAAACCATCAATACCGCGTAATAAAGGGGAAAAATGCGCAACGCCCGGCGGACATAAAAAGCGCGAAGGTCGATGAGCCCGGTACGGTGCCTTTCGCGCAAGAGCAAGGTAGTGATCAGAAATCCGCTGATGGCAAAGAACAGCGTGACCCCTTCCGTGCCCATATAGGCGAGCAAACCACCGCCGAATGCGGTTGCGGCGGTGTGGTGCCAAATGACCGCCAAGATGCTGAGCGCTCGAAGCCCGTCCAGGGACTCGAACCTGCGGCACGCCAGAAATTCCGCGTGACTGACCTGTGGGTCTGAGCGCGGGGAGGCGTCGGCGTTTTCACCCGTCATGCCACACGCCCCCGTGTCCCGAATATTGCCCAAGCTGCTGCGAAAACCAGCGCCTCAGCAGCCGCATGAATGAGGAATCAACGAGCCGCCTCGGGCAGTTCAATCTTGACCTGCAGCACCTCCAAATCGCCCTGGCGCTCGACTTCGACCTTGATGTCGCCCGGGCTCACGGACACGTATTTCGAAATCACTGCGAGCAACTCGCGCTGCAGGTCGGCGAGGTAGTCGGGTGCCCGCGAGCGGCCATTGCGCTCGTGGGCCAGGATGATTTGCAGCCGCTCCTTGGCGACATTGGCGGTCTTGGTCTTTTCGCCCAGGAAGAATGACAGGAAACCCATCGCTCACTTCCCCCCGAACAGGCGCTTGAAGAAACCGGGCTTGACCGCATCGACGAAGCGCAGCGGGGTTTCTTCGCCCAGGAAACGGGTGATCACGTCCTGATAGGCCTCGGACACGTCGCTGCCCTTGAGGTGAATCGCAGGCACGCCCTGGTTGGATGCGTCGAGCACCGACTCCGACTCGGGAATCACACCGATCATGCGCACGCGCAGGATGTCGTGGATGTCCTTGAGACTGAGCATGTGGCCTTCTTCAACCCGTGTCGGGTTGTAGCGAGTGATCAGCAGGTGCTCCTTGATGGGCTCCTTCTTCTCGATCGCGCGTCGGGTCTTGCTGTTGAGCATGCCCAGGATGCGGTCGGAGTCGCGCACCGACGACACCTCGGGGTTGGTCACCACCAGCGCCTCGTCGGCGAAGTGCATGGCCATCAGCGCACCGGTTTCGATGCCGGCGGGTGAGTCGCACACGATGTACTCGAAGTCCATGCCCGCGAGCTCCTCGAGCACGCGTTCGACGCCTTCCAGCGTGAGCGCATCCTTGTCGCGGGTTTGCGAGGCGGCCAGCACGTACAGGTTGTCGCACTGCTTGTCGCGGATCAGCGCCTGGTTCAACCCCGCCTCACCGTGGATGACATTGATCAGGTCGTACACCACGCGGCGCTCGCAGCCCATGATGAGGTCGAGGTTGCGCAGGCCGACGTCGAAATCGATGACCGCGGTCTTGTGGCCGCGCAGTGCGAGGCCCGAGGCGAAGCTGGCGCTGGTGGTGGTCTTGCCAACGCCTCCTTTGCCGGAGGTCACGACGATGATTCTGGACATGGGCAGGGATCCTTGATGCGAAAAAACGAATGGGGGTTCAGGTGAGCGGCTCGTAGACCAACCGCTCGCCATCGAGGCGGATCTGCGCGGGTTGGCCGATCACCTCGGCGGGCAACGGATGCTCGGTGGTGCGGTAGGTGCCGGCGATCGAGATCAGCTCGGGCTCCATGCAGGTGCTGAAGATGCGTGCGGCCGTGTTGCCGCGCGCCCCGGCGATGGCCTTGCCGCGCAGTGGCGCGTAGACATGGATGCTGCCGTCGGCAATCACCTCGGCTCCGAAGTTGACAGCGGCCATCACCACCAGATCGCCGCCGCGGGCGTAGACCTGCTGGCCCGAGCGAAGTGGCTTGTCGATGATCATCGTGGCGACATGCTCGACGGGTGCGCCGGCCACGGCAGCGTCAGCAGAGGCTGCTTCGGCAGGCGGTGCGGCCGGTGTGGCTGCATCCGGCGCCGAGGGCGCGGCGGCCCGCGGCGCATGCACCACCGCCTCGGGCGCTTCACCCAGACCGGCCGCGAGCGCAGCGGCCATCTGCTTGGGCGAACCACCGCGCACGGCCGCAGCCACCATGTTGAAGCGGCGCAGCAAGGCGGCGAGTTGGGCGTAGTCAATCGCCAGCGGGTCGCCTTCGGCCTGCGACACGTCGATCACCACCGGGTCGTGGTTGAACATGTCGGGCGTGCCGGCAAAGCGCGCGGTCAACTCGCGCTCGATGGCGGCCATGTCGGTGGTCTGCAGCGCGACGACCACCAGCGTCATCGAGGCGCTGCGCAACTCGAAGACCTCCGGCGCGCGATCCTTGGAGCGAGACACCATGGCCCGGTCAGGCGCCGCCGTTGGCCGCGGTTTGCGCGGCGGTTTGGGCATTGCGCAGCCGGATGTGCAACTCGCGCATCTGCTTTTCGTCGACCGCGCTTGGCGCACCGGTCAACAGGCACTGCGCGCGCTGCGTCTTCGGGAAAGCGATCACGTCGCGGATGCTCTCGGCGCGGGTCATCAGAGTGACCAACCGGTCGAGGCCGAACGCCAGACCGCCGTGCGGCGGCGCGCCGTACTGCAGCGCGTCGAGCAGGAAGCCGAACTTGAGCTGCGCTTCCTCGGGCCCGATCTTCAGGGCGTTGAACACCTTGCTTTGCACCTCGGCGCGGTGGATGCGCACCGAACCACCGCCCAGTTCCCAGCCGTTGAGCACCATGTCGTAGGCCTTGGCAATGCACTTGCCGGGGTCGGTGTCCATGTAGTCCTCGTGGCCGTCCTTCGGCGCCGTGAACGGGTGGTGCGTGGCGTTCCAGCGCTGGCCGTCCTCGTCGTACTCGAACATCGGGAAGTCGACCACCCAAAGTGGCGCCCACACGTCGTCGAACAGCCCATGGCTGCGGCCGAAATCGCTGTGACCGATCTTCACGCGCAACGCGCCGATGGCGTCGTTGACCACCTTTTCCTTGTCGGCGCCAAAGAACAGCAAGTCGCCGGTCTGCGCGCCCGTGCGCTCCATGATCTGCGCCACGGCGCGGTCGTGCAGGTTCTTGACGATCGGGCTTTGCAGGCCCTCGCGGCCCTTGGTGGCGTCATTGACCTTGATCCACGCCAGACCCTTGGCGCCGTAGATCTTGACGAACTCGGTGTACGCGTCGATCTCGCCGCGGCTCATCTCGCCGCCCTTGGGCACGCGCAGAGCGACCACGCGGCCGCCCACGGTGGTGGCCGGCGTGCTGAACACCTTGAAGTCGACGTCGGCCATCACCTCGGTGAGCTCGGTGAACTCGAGCTTGACACGCAGGTCGGGCTTGTCCGAGCCGAAGCGGTGCATCGCCTCGGCGTACTTCATCACCGGGTACTCGGGCAGGTCGACACCGATGGTCTGCTTGAAGACCTTGCGGATCATCCCTTCGAACATCGGGCGGATTTCTTCTTCGCCGAGGAAGCTGGTCTCGATATCGATCTGGGTGAATTCAGGCTGCCGATCAGAACGCAGGTCTTCGTCGCGGAAGCACTTGGTGATCTGGTAGTAGCGGTCGAAGCCGGCCACCATCAGCAGTTGCTTGAACAACTGAGGGCTTTGCGGCAGCGCGAAGAACATGCCTTCGTTGACGCGGCTGGGCACCAGGTAGTCGCGCGCGCCTTCGGGCGTGCTCTTGGTGAGCATCGGGGTTTCTATGTCGATGAAGCCGAGCTCGTCGAGGAACTTGCGCACCTCCATCGCCACGCGGTAGCGCAGGATCAGGTTCTTTTGCATCGCCGGGCGGCGCAGATCGAGCACTCGGTGCGTGAGACGTGTCGTCTCGGAGAGGTTCTCGTCGTCAATCTGGAACGGCGGCGTCACGCTCGGGTTGAGCACCTCGAGCTCAAGGCACAGCACCTCGATCTTGCCGCTGGTCAGGTTGGCGTTTTCGGTACCGGCAGGACGTGCGCGAACCTTGCCGGTGATCTTCAGGCAGAACTCGTTGCGCACCACCTCGGCGGTCTTGAACATGTCGGGGCGGTCGGGGTCGCACACGATCTGCACGAGGCCCTCGCGGTCGCGCAGGTCGATGAAGATGACGCCACCGTGGTCGCGGCGGCGGTGGGCCCAGCCCATCAGGGTCACGGCCTGACCCAGCAAGGCCTCGCTGACCAGCCCGCAGTATGTTGTTCTCATCGTGTTGCTCCGGAAACGAATTCGGTGGGTTGAGTGCGGCAGTCGCCTCAACCGATCTGAGGGGGTGCGGTTTCCCGGGAAGGGTTAGCCACCGGTGGCGCCACCACGCCCATCGAGATCACGTACTTCAAGGCCTCGTCCACGCTCATGGACAGCTCGATCACGTCGGCGCGCGGCACCATCAGGAAAAAGCCCGAGGTCGGGTTGGGCGTGGTGGGTACGTACAGGCTCAGGTAGTCGCCCGAGAGATGCGTGGCCGCCTCGCCGCCCGGGCGCCCCGTCACGAAGGCGATCGTCCATGAACCCTGCCGGGGATACTGCACGAGCACAGCCTCTCGGAAGGCATTGCCGCTGCTCGAGAACAGCGTGTCGGAGACCTGCTGGACGGAGCTGTAGATCGACTTGACGATTGGAATCTTGTTGAGCAGCCGGCTGCC
This sequence comes from Burkholderiales bacterium 28-67-8, assembly GCA_002281415.1. Classification (GTDB taxonomy): domain Bacteria; phylum Pseudomonadota; class Gammaproteobacteria; order Burkholderiales; family Burkholderiaceae_C; genus PBB1. The sequence goes on from NCFZ01000022.1 coordinate 41,485, forward strand.
TTGGGTCAGCGCCCATTGGCCGGCGATGTTGGTGGCGAACACGCCGGTCAGCAGCAGCCCGATCACCATGACGATGACACCCAGCCCGGGGATTTGCTTGAGCATCTCGAGCGTCGAATGTGCACCAGCAGGCAGCACCGCCTGCGATGCACTGAGCGCCCAGGCGAACAGCCCGTCGAGCATGCCGAGCACCGAGTGCAGCACCCAGAACGTGATGGCCAGGGGCAGCCACACGAGCAGACCGGCGAGCAGGTATTTCTTCACAGGGGTCCTTGAACCAGCGGGGCCATGCCGCGCCTCCGGGCACTCATGTCGAGGTGGAACTGGTCGACGTGCCGGAGGTGCCGCCAGACGATGGCGAAGCTGCCGCTGCGGCGGGCGGACTGCTCGATGCCGGTGCCACGGACGTGCCCGTACCGGACGCCGAGTCCTTGGCTGCGGGCGTATCACCCGATGACTTGGCCGCAACCGAGGTGGCCTCGGCAGGTGCACCAGAGGCCGAGCCGCGGAAATCGGTGACGTACCAGCCTGAGCCCTTGAGCTGGAACCCGGCAGCCGTCACTTGCTTCTTGAAGCTGTCAGCACCGCAGGCGGGGCACACGGTGAGCAGCGGATCCGACATCTTCTGCAGCACGTCTTTCGCGTGGCCGCATGCATCACAGCGATAGGCGTAGATCGGCATGGCTAAGCCTTTGATTTATATGGGTAATTTTTAATTATAAGGGCGAGCGGTGCGCTGTGGCAGGTGGCCACTCAGCGCGGTGCCAGATAGGCCAGCGCCTGCATGACCACCACGCCGAGCACGAACCCGAATGCGACACACACGATCACCTGCAACAAGCGGTTGGTCCGCTGCTGCTCGACCAGCAGCGCGCCGAGCGCCCGCTGATCGACATCGGAGCGCGGCTGCAACGCCTGGTGCAGCAAACGCGGCAACTCCGGCAGCAGTTGCACGTAGCGCGGCGCCTCGTTCTTGAGCCGCGTGACCAGACCACGCCAGCCGACCTGGTCGTTCATCCAGCGCTCGAGAAACGGCTTGGCCGTGGCCCACAGATCCAGTTCGGGATCGAGCTGACGGCCCAGGCCCTCGACATTGAGCAGCGTCTTTTGCAGCAACACCAACTGCGGCTGGATCTCGACATTGAAGCGGCGCGAGGTCTGGAACAGCCGCAGCAGCACCTGCCCCAGCGAGATGTCCTTTAGCGGGCGGTCGAAGTGAGGCTCGCACACCGCACGGATCGCGCCTTCGAGCTCGTCGACCCGTGTGCCCGACGGCACCCAGCCGCTTTCGATGTGCAATTCGGCCACGCGCTTGTAGTCACGCCTGAAAAAGGCGATGAAGTTTTGCGCAAGGTATTCCTTGTCGAACTCGGTGAGCGTGCCCACGATGCCGAAATCAAGCGCGATGTAACGCCCGAACGTCTCGGGCGCGATGCTGACCTGGATGTTGCCGGGGTGCATATCGGCATGGAAGAACCCGTCGCGAAACACCTGCGTGAAGAAGATCGTGACGCCATCGCGCGCAAGCTTCGGGATATCCACCCCTGCATCGTGCAGCCGCTGGGTCTGGCTGATCGGGACGCCTTTCATGCGCTCCATCACGATCACGGTCTGCGTGCACAGGTCCCAGTGCATCTCCGGGACCATGACCAGCTTCAGACCCTCCATGTTGCGGCGCAGCTGGGCCGCATTGGCGGCTTCGCGCACGAGATCAAGCTCGTCGTGCAGGTAGTTGTCGAATTCAGCCACCACCTCGCGCGGCTTGAGTCGCTTGCCATCGGCCGACAGCCGCTCGATCCAGCGCGCCAGGGTGCGCATCAGCGAGATGTCGTCGTCGATCACCGACAACATGTTCGGCCGCAACACCTTGACGGCGACCTCCCGGCCGTCGTGGAGGGTGGCGAAATGCACCTGCGCGATCGATGCGCTGGCCACCGGCTCGGTCTCGAAACTGGCGAACATCGACTCGATCGTGCGACCGAAAGCCTTTTCGATCAGCTGGCGCGCCTGGGCGGCCGGGAATGGGGGCACGTTGTCTTGCAACTGGGCGAGTTCGTCCGCGATGTCCGCGGGTATCAGATCGCGGCGCGTCGACAGCACCTGCCCGAACTTCACGAAAATGGGACCGAGCCGCTCAAGGGACAGGCGCAAACGCTGCCCCCGGGGCGCTTCAAGCCGGCGACCGGCGGTGATCACCCGCACCACCGCCTTGACCCAGCGCTGGCGAAAATTCGACAGCGCGAGCTCATCAAGCCCGAAGCGGTAAACCGTGAAAACGATGAAGAGGAGCCGTGCGATGTGCCTCATCGCACGGGCGGCTCCGAGCCGGCGCCCTCGCCTGTCGCCATGCGACGCAGGCGCTGTGCGGATTCGACCAGCGCCCCCAAGGCCGCGCGCAAGGCCGACGACGCGGCCGCTGCAAACTGGCTGATGCCGGCAGCGGCACCATCGCCGACGACTCGAGCGAGATCGTCCTGCACGTCCCAGCGAAGGTTGTCGACCAGCCAGGCCACATCGGCCGCCAGGCCGGCATCACCGGACACATCAACCGCCGGGCGCTGCCCGCTCAAGGCGTTGGCGATCGTCTTTGCCGGGTTGGACGCGTCAACGCTCACCCGAAGGTCGGGCGACCCGACATCTTCGAGCAGCAACTCAATCAGCCCGGCCGGCGTGATTTCGAACGCCAACGCCTCGGGCAACCACCCCGACAGTGGCGATGAACTGAAGTGGAACTGCACGCGCTTGCCGGTGTGACGCCGCAGCCGCTCGACGGCAGACGCTTCGCCTTGCAGGACATGATTGACCAGCAAGGCGACCCGCTCCATCACCGCGGCACCCAAATGCCTGTGAATCGCCTTGATCATCGGTAGATTGTAGGCACGCAGTTCGTTCAGACTCGCGCCCAGGTGCTGCCTCGTCACGCCGACGTGAGACACAATCAAGACGCTGAAATGGGGCCCGGGTTAGCGGGCAGGCGCCCCGGCGGCGCCCCCAAATGGGGGATGGGTTTACGAAAACGGTGACATGGCGCGGGCTTAGGATGCCCCAATCGGATTCGGTAATTCTTTGAAGCTTTCACAAGACCGTCCGACAGAACCCACCTCAGGAACGATGTTCGAAGACCGCACCCAAAAACGAACGTTCTACAGCGCGCCGCAATCGGTCACGTCGCTGGTCGCGGCCTTTCTCGAGCCGACGATCACGGTGCTGGTGTTCATCATCGCCAACCAGTTCGTCAGCGAACCCGTCGGCCGTCCGCAACTCACCTTGTGCCTGTTGGTGTTCGCGCTGACATTCCCGGGCCCCAACCGGTTCCGCGACAACCTGCTGAGTGCCGCCGTGGACATCGTGTCGTCCTGGGTCGCGCTGCTGTTCATCCTGGCGCTGTGTGCCTACGCCACGCGGAGCTTCTACCTGTTTGAAGACGGCGCTTTGCTGGAGTGGGCCGTGATCACGCCGGTCGCGCAATGGCTCGCCTGCTGGGCCGGCCAGCACGTTCATCGCAGATTCAACGCCCGCCCTGAAGCACGTCGAACCGCCGTGGTGGTGGGTGCCGGACCGTTGGGCGTCAAGGTGTCGCGAGCCCTGATGGCCGGCAAGGACGACGGTTTGGAATTCGTCGGGTTCTTCGACGACCGAACCGATGACCGCGTCCAGGACTCAGCCGTCATGAAGCGCCTGGGCGGCCTGTCGAGCGTCTTGTCTTACGTGTCCGAGCACGGCATCCGCGAGGTGTACATCACGCTGCCGCTGGGATCGCAGCCGCGGATCGTCGAGTTGCTGGAGCAGGTTCAGGGCACCACGGCTTCGCTGTTTTTCGTGCCTGATGTCTTCGGCATCAGCATCATCCAGGGCCGACTGCAAGACATGAACGGCATCCCGGTGGTCGGCATTTGCGAAACACCGTTCACCGGGACGAACGATCTGATCAAGCGGGTCAGCGACGTCGTGCTGGCCAGTTTGATACTGGTGCTGATTTCGCCGGTGCTGATTGCGATTGCGATAGGCGTGCGGCTGAGTTCCGCCGGCCCGGTGGTGTTCAAGCAAACCCGAAACGGCCTGGCCGGCGAAGAAATCGTGGTCTACAAGTTCCGTTCGATGAAAGCCCAGGACAACGGGCCGGTCGTGCGACAAGCCACCAAGAACGATCCGCGGATCACCCCGTTTGGCGCCTTCATCCGCCGAACGTCGCTCGATGAGTTGCCTCAGTTCTTCAACGTGCTTCAGGGGCGCATGAGCATCGTGGGGCCGCGGCCTCATGCGGTGGCGCACAACGAGGAGTACCGGCGGTTGATCAAGGCCTACATGGTCCGCCACAAGGTCAAGCCCGGCATCACGGGTTGGGCGCAGGTCAACGGACACCGCGGCGAAACCGACACGATCGAGAAGATGCAGGCCCGCGTCGAGTACGACCTGGAGTACCTGCGCAACTGGTCTCTCGTGTTCGATCTGCAGATCATTGCCCGTACGGTGCGATTGGTATTCTTCGATCGCAAGGCTTACTAGCGCAGCGGCCGCAGGCCAGATGCTTGAGTTCAACGAAAAACAAGACCGAAAGGACTGAGGTATGTCGAGCCTGAAATCTGTCGCCCGCATGCCCGTCGTGCTGCCGTGCCTGGTGTCGCTGCTGGCGGTCTTGGGTGGTGGTTCTGCCCGAGGCGAAACCAACCCGTACTACATCGGGGCCAGCCAGACGTTCACGCGCGAATCCAACGTTTTCAAGGTGCCCGACCAAGAGCATCCCAAGAGCGATGTCATCTCGGGCACTTCCATTTTTGGTGGTGTGGACCAGTCCATCGGTCGGCAGCGTGTCTACGCCACGGCCTCCTTGCAAAACAACAGCTACAACCGGTTGTCGCGGCTCGACTTCGTCGGCTACGACGTCATGGCAGGCTTTGACTGGGCAACGATCAAGCGCCTGTCGGGGTCGTTGACCTATTCGCGACACGAAGGTCAGGGAGATTTTTCTAGACCTGAGGCGGCGACCATCACCAGCGGGAAATTTGTCGAGACCACAGAGCAAATCGCCGCCAGCATCAACTATGAATTGATCACCGATCTCGGGCTCAGCGGCGGGGTGGAACACCGGAAGGTCAACTCATCCAATCAGGCATCAACCTCGTCCGATGTGACCAGCGAAGTCGCGCGACTCGGCCTGGGCTACAAACTGGGCGGTTCGGTGAACGTCGGTACCGCCTTTCGGTTCACGAGAGACAAGCGTCCGGAGTCGGTGAGCTCCGCAGGGCGAACGAGCACACGCAGGGATCTGGACCTCACGACAGGCTGGACCCCCACCGCATTGACTTCGGTGAACGCTCGAGTCAGCGTGGGCAACGGAAACAATTCCCAGTCGAGCCGCGGTTCATCATCTCAGGTGACGGGCTCGCTCGGTGCCCGGTATTCGCCAACGGGCCGACTGAGTTTCAATGGGTCGTTCAGCCGGGACACAGGCACCGAGACCACCTTCCTGAACGCGGCAAATGCCGCGCAGACGGGGCTGGGTGGGGTCAACGTGGACACCAACCGTGTAACGGAATCGGTCAATCTTGGCGTGACCTACCTGTTGACCTCCAAGATCAACCTGACGGCCAACTACAGCCGGTCCGATGGTTCCTACGAGAGCGTGAGCGGCTCGAACAGCGACAACACCATCAACCGCTATGCGCTGGGCGGCCAGTACGAGGTGGCACGCAATCTGTCGCTGGGGTGCGGAGTGCAACGGGAAAGCCGCAGCGGCACTTCCTTGACGGTGCGCAGCTACTCGAGCAACAGTGCGAACTGCTCCGTGCGCTACACGCTGAAATGAAAGCCGGTCGAGTTCTGCTGACGGGCGCCACAGGCTACATCGCGTCGCACACATGGTTGGCCTTGCAGTCGGCGGGCTTCGAGGTGGTCGGCGTCGACAACTTCGTCAACAGTTCACCAGAAGTGTTGCCACGCTTGCACAGGCTCGGTGGCGTCAAGCCGGTCTTTGAGCAGATCAACGTGCTCGATCAGGCGGCGCTTGATGGGGTGTTCCGCCGCCATCAGGTCGGCGCCGTCATCCATTTCGCAGCGCTGAAAGCCGTGGGCGAGAGCAGCACCAAACCGCTGGACTACTACCAAAACAACCTCGGCTCGTTGATGTCGCTCGCTCAAGTGATGGGCGAGCATGCCGTGTCCCAACTGGTTTTCAGTTCCAGCGCCACGGTCTACGGAACGCCGGAGCAACTGCCGCTGCGCGAGAGCTCGCCGCTGTCCAGTACCAGCCCCTACGGGTCCACCAAACTGATGGCTGAGACGATCCTGCGTGACTTGGCCCTGGCCAGGCCCGACTGGAGCGTTGCCACGCTGCGCTACTTCAACCCCGTGGGCGCGCACGAAAGCGGCGAGATCGGAGAAAACCCTCGCGGAACCCCGAACAACCTGATGCCCTACATCACGCAGGTGGCCGTGGGCAGGCGCGAGCGGCTGACCGTCTTCGGCAACGATTACCCGACCCCGGATGGCACCGGCGTGCGCGACTACATCCATGTGCAGGATCTGGCGGAGGGGCATGTGGCTGCACTGCGCCACCTCATCGACAAACAGTCATCTGTCACGGTTAATCTGGGCACCGGTCGCGGGCACAGCGTGCTCGAACTGATCGCCGCCTTCGAGCAGGCCAGCGGGTGCAGCATCCCCTACGAGATCGCCGACAGGAGGCCAGGCGATGTGGCGGCCTGCTACGCCGATGTGAGTCTTGCACGCGAATTGCTGGGCTGGCAAAGCCGGCGTGGCCTGGCCGCCATGTGCGAAGACAGTTGGCGATGGCAGCGACTCAACCCGAACGGCTACACGAACTGACACCATGAACAGCACCCGAATCAATGTCTTGCCAGTCGTGATGGCCGGCGGTAGCGGCACCCGACTGTGGCCGCTGTCGCGGGCTCAGCACCCCAAGCAGTTTCTGGTGCTCCAAGGCAACCGCAGTTTGTTTCAGCAGGCAGCCAGCCGCGTCACCGACCTGGCAGCCGATGACATCGCCCTGACACCGGCATGCGTGGTCGGCAATGAAGAACACCGGTTTGTCGCTCTCGACCAATGGCGAGAAACCGGTCTCGCAGCGCCCACCTTGCTGCTCGAGCCGGCCGGGCGCAACACCGCGCCTGCCATGACGCTGGCCGCCCTGCAGGCCATCGAAAACGGCGCTGATCCGGTCCTGGTCGTCACGCCGGCCGATCAGACCGTCACCGACGAGCCCGCGTTCAAGTCGGCGCTGCAATCGGCGGTGCGCGCGGCAGCGGGTGGCTCGTTCGTGATCCTGGGCGTGCCACCGGATCGCCCTGAAACCGGCTTTGGCTACATCCAGGCTGCAGGCACGGCTGAGTCATCGGCCGTCGAGGTGGCCGGCTTTGTCGAAAAGCCCAACCTGACGACAGCGCAGAGATACCTGGAAGATGGTCGTTATTTCTGGAACAGCGGCATCTTCGTGGTGCGGGCATCGACCTGGCTGGCCGCGTTGCGGCAGCACCGTCCAGACATCGAGACCGCCACCCGTTCGGCCTGGTCGAGCCGGGCCACCGATGTGTCGTTCGTGCGCCCCGACAAGGCGCTGTTCGGCCAGATCCCCAGTGAGTCCATCGACTACGCGGTGATGGAAAAGTGCGCGGGGAGCACTCAATTTCCCGTGTTGATGGTTCCCCTGCGCGCGGGCTGGTCAGACCTTGGCGCATGGGATGCCGTGTGGCAAGTCAGCGGCAAGGACGACGCGGGCAACGCCGCAGTAGGCGACACGATCGTGCGCGACAGCAGCAACACGCTCGTGCATGCCACCAGCCGGCTGGTCAGCGTGGTGGGTCTGGACAACGTGATCGTGGTCGAAACGCCCGATGCGGTGCTGGTCGTGGACCGAAGCAGAGGGCAGGATGTGAAGCACATCGTGGCGCAACTGCAAAGTGCCGGGCGCAGCGAGCACAACGTGCACCGGCTGGTGCACCGCCCTTGGGGCTGGTACGACGGCATCGACGCGGGCTCGAGGTTTCAGGTCAAACGCATCCTCGTCAAGCCGGGTGGCTCGCTCAGCCTGCAAAAGCACCACCACCGCGCCGAGCACTGGATCGTGGTTCGGGGTACAGCAGAAGTCACCAATGGTGATCAAGTCATATTGCTCACTGAAAATCAGAGCACATACATCCCGTTGGGCACCGTGCATCGCCTTGCCAACCCCGGGAAAGTGCCGCTCGAAATCATCGAGGTGCAGTCGGGCAGCTATCTCGGCGAAGACGACATCGTGCGTTTCGATGACACCTATGGCCGCGTCAAGTAACGACCACCGCCTAAGCTCAATTCAAACCCTCAGGAAACACACATGAAGATCACCGTCATCGGAACGGGTTACGTCGGCTTGGTCAGCGGCACCTGCCTCGCGGAAATGGGCAACCATGTGGTGTGCCTTGACGTCGATGCAGCCAAGATCCGCATCCTGCAGGAAGGCGGCATTCCGATCCATGAGCCCGGCTTGCAGGAGATGGTCACGCGCAACCGCGCCGCCGGTCGACTGCAGTTCACCACCGACATCGTCGCCGCCGTCAACCACGGCACGCTGCAGTTCATCGGCGTGGGCACGCCCCCAGACGAAGACGGATCGGCTGACCTGCAGTACGTGCTGGAAGCCGCCCGCAACGTCGGGCGCCACATGACCGACTACAAGGTCATCATCGACAAGAGCACCGTGCCCGTGGGCACGGGTTCGCGCGTCAAAGCGGCGGTGTCTGAAGAACTGGCAAAGCGCGGGGTGAACGTCGATTTTTCGGTGGTCTCGAACCCCGAGTTCCTGAAGGAAGGCGCGGCAATCGAAGACTTCATGAAGCCGGACCGCATCGTGGTCGGTGCTGAAGACGACCGTGCGATCCTGTTGATGCGCGCTTTGTACTCGCCTTTCATCCGCAACCATGATCGCCTGCTGGTCATGGACATCAAGAGCGCGGAGTTCACCAAGTACGCGGCCAACTCGATGCTCGCCACCCGCATCAGCTTCATGAACGAACTGGCGCTGCTGGCCGACAAAGTGGGCGTGGACATAGAACTGGTGCGCAAGGGCATCGGCAGTGACCCACGCATCGGCTACCACTTTCTGTACGCGGGAGCAGGTTACGGCGGCTCATGCTTCCCGAAGGACGTCAAGGCGTTGGTCAAGACGGCGCGAAGCGCCGGTATCGAGCTTCAAGTGCTTCAGGCGGTGGAATCAGCCAACGAGCGGCAAAAGCATGTGCTGGTCGACAAGGTGGTCGCGCGGTTCGGCGAAGACCTGACGGGCCGACGCTTCGGCGTATGGGGCTTGGCCTTCAAGCCCAACACCGACGACATGCGTGAAGCCCCGAGCCGGGTGATCATCACCGAGTTGATCCGCCGCGGAGCCAGCATCTGTGCCTACGACCCGGTGGCGATCCCCGAGGCACAACGCACGCTTGATGGCGTACCTCGCCTGACCTACGCTGCCAATCAGGCCCAAGCGCTGGAAGGGGCCGACGCTTTAGTCATCATCACGGAGTGGAAAGAATTCAAGAGCCCCGACTTCGATGCCATGAAGGCGGCGCTCAAGCAGCCCGTGGTGATCGATGGCCGCAACCTCTACGAGCCGTCACTGATGGCTGAACTGGGCATCGAGTACAGCGGCATCGGACGGTCCACCCACACGCCCCGTTGAAACATCCGCCGGGGGTGACGCCCGTCAGCCTCCGGCGGGCTTGTTCCCCAGCCCACTCAAGCGCTTGCGCCCGTCCACCGGTACGGCAGCCAACAAGTCCGCAATGAATTGATCCTGCGCTGCGAAGGCGCCAACGGTGTTCTCATCAATCGATGAGACCCGAAACAGCAGCCCGTCGGGGATCTGTCCCGTCAAACTGAGTTTGATCTCGACCAGCCGCTGCTGAATCTTGTTCTTGATGGCGGTGTCACCCACCGCAAACCAATACGTCACCGGCTCTTTGCGAGCGCCCATGCTGGTTTCCAGCCGCTTGGCGGCGATCTCCCCAAACGGGGTGGGCAGTTGCACCTCGTTCAATCCGAGCAAGGTGAAGCCTTGGGCTGGGTAGCAAATTTCGGGCTTGTGGGCCGCCAGCCCGCCACGTTGGTCGTCGCCGTACGCCAGCGACAACATCACCTGATACCCGCGCGAGTTCACGTACGTACGGGTGAGCATCTGGCTGTAGAGCTTGTCGAGCAACTGCTTCGTCCCGGGATCGACCACCCTCGCGCCCCGCTCGGCCAGTTCATGCCAGTCGCCGAACTGGCGGGGGACCGTGTCCTCGAGCACGAAACGCGGCCCCACCTGCGTAGCTTTGACGGACGGCCTCGCCACGAAACCCGCAACGGAGGCTGACCCCATAAGGATCGCCAAAATGATGGAAAGTGTCAGTGGCTTCATGGGGCTCGTCGGTACCGTCAATCGAATGAAGTTTACGTGGGCTTGGAGCTGGGAAACATTTGCTTGCATCTGGCGTGATCCTCTTACAGCGAACGACTAAAGACCCGCCGAAAGCTGCCGATGAGACAGTCATGTTTACCGAATCACGCCCCGACTCCCCTGTCGGGCAACGGCAAACGGATGCATTGTTGCGGGCATTGCTCACAGCCATACCGACCATGTCGGTGTGTCCGGAATCGATGATCAAAGAGTGGCCGATAGAAATTTGGAATTCAATGCGGGTCGAGCACCTCATTGCAATTGGGTTCCGATATTCTTGATATTCGGCGGAATAAATAACCGTACGCTGCGTGAGAAACTCATGAAAACTATTTTCAAATCACTCTTAATGACAAGTATCTTGGGCGCGACAAGCTCGCCTTGGGCGGCCCCAGAAGCCTTGGCACCTGCGCCTGCAGATACAGTCCAGATCAATGATTCAGCCCCGATTACTTCGATAAATGATCAGCTTGTCGATGAGCTCTTGCTGGGTGACCCGCCGGGAGCTGGCACGACTTTCAGATTGGTCGGTGTGACTTATTACGCTGAACCCTGCGCAACCGAGGGTGGTACCTGCGTATTGCCGGGCAGCGCCAAAGTCGCCTTCGGAGCCGGCGGGACGTACATGGTACGCTCCTTCGCCGCAGGCTCTGTCAAGTGCAGCATCAGCACCTTCGGAGTAGATCCGAAGCCCGGCGTGACGAAAGCTTGCTTCTTACAGGTTACGTCAACAGTCGCTCCTGCTCCTGCTCCTGCTCCTGCTCCTGCTCCTGCTCCTGCTCCTGCTCCTGCTCTTGCTCTTGCTCCTGCTCCGTCAGGAACCGGCACGTGGTCCCGTATCGCATTGGCCAATCAAACTTACACCTTGACCGGCGTGCGCATGATTAGGTTTGGCGACGGCACCAATTGGCTCTTCAAGCAGGACTATGGCACGAGCGACTGCAGTAATGCCTATTTTGCTTACTGGGGCGCGATGAAGATCACTGAGTGCCAGGTGTTCACTCCCGCAGTCGCCACAAATCCAGTGGCTCAGCCGGGAAACATGCCCGCCATCGACATCACAAAAATTCCTTTTACCAACCCAGGCTTCAGTGACATACGCCTGCGGCCCACTACCCAAGTTGTGCAGGCGAGTCCTGACGGTACCGGAAATTTTCGCGACAAATGCGCATTGAGCCACATGGCATTCAATGACCCATTGGTCTTTCCGGGGCAACCTGGTGCATCTCACCTCCACATGTTTTTCGGAAATACCTCTACCGATGCCTTCAGTACTGTGGACAGCCTGACATCAAGTGGAAACTCAAGTTGCAATGGTGGTATTATGAATCGTACCGCTTACTGGGTACCGGCCGTGATCGATACTTCGACAGGCACGCCGCTGGAACCTGGACTCGTACTCTTCTACTACAAGTCATCCGGCATAGATCCAAGCAAAATCCAGCCTCTGCCGGTTGGATTGAGGATGTTTGCAGGAAACCCGAAAGCCACGTCGGAATCGACCGCGTCAGGCCGCTTCAGTTGCGAAAATGTACCTGTAGGCGTCCCGAAGCCACCCACGGCCTACTCGATTCCCAACTGTCCGGTCGGTTCAAAGTTATTCGTGAACATCAACTTCCCTCGGTGCTGGGATGGTGTGAACCTTGACAGCCCCGACCACCGCAGCCACATGGCCTACCAACAGGGTAATGCATGCCCAAGCACACACCCCGTGGCGATTCCTGAAGTGGCTTACGAACTAATCTATCCCATCAAGGTCGCCAACGCTCCGCTGCTGTGGCGTCTTTCATCCGACAACTATGACACCAGTTCCCCAGGCGGATACTCCATGCACGGCGACTGGATGAATGGCTGGAACAAAGATCTCATGAATATATGGTTGAAGAACTGCGTTCAGTCCGGCAGTGATTGCCACGCTGACCTTCTTGGCGATGGGCGCCAGTACTATGGCTATTGAATAGATGTAAAAAATAGATTTAATGAAGGATCCGGTGGGTGCGGTGACAATCCGCACCCATCGCCTTGAGCAAGGAGAGGTTATGAGTCGAGAACCAGCAGACGGATGCGATCCGCGGATTGGGCGAAGACACTTTCTTTGCGTCGCAGTTATCGGTTGCATACCTTGGCCCAAAGCCAATGCTTCTGAGTCAGGTTTGGTGCCTAGGCAAGGCGACATGGCACTCAAAGAAAGCGAACGGGCATCGAACCGAATGGAGTTGTGTAGTGCGGCCAATCCGGAGGGTGTTGGATTGCAGGCGGAATACTTTGCTGCTGCGGATTGCACCGGTCCTGCGATACTGTCTCGGGTTGAAGGCCCTGTGGAACTGGACGCAGCGACAGTTTGGCCGCAAGGATCCCCGGGTTCAGCCCGTTGGCGCGGTTGGGTAAAGCCGCCACTGCCTGGGAAATACGTCTTTCACGCCGATCACCCGGGAGCCAAGATCGTGGTGGCTCGACAGGTTTTCCAGGGTGGCGACGATGCCATATCCAATCAGATCGAACTGGAAGCAGGGCGTTATTACCCCGTACTTCTGGAGGTGCACGGTCTGAATATCTCGATGACTGGTGTCCGTTTGGAATGGACCGCGCCCCATGGCATGAGATTTGTGGTTCCTCGTGCGCTCCTGTATCTTCCGACGTGAGCTGACATTGGGCGACATGTCTCCTCAGGCGGCTTCGCACCGTTTAAGTTGACGCCCGCTGATTCACTACTTGATGATCCACTCACCGGGCCAGCACTTGACTCATCCCCTCTCCGTCTTTGACCGCATCTACATCATCAACTTGGCCTCGCGTGAAGACCGACGCAAGGAAACGCGTGCCCAATTGGAGAACATAGGGATTGGAATACCCTATTCGGACGTGGAATTTTTTGAAGCGACGAGACCGGATTCGCCAGGTGAATTTCCGAGCGTAGGAGCCCGCGGTTGCTTTTACAGCCACTTAGGTGTTCTGCGTGATGCACAAGAGAAGAAGTATTCATCCATTCTGATTCTTGAAGATGACCTCAATTTCAGTAACGACTTCCTCAATCGTTACGTGGATATTTTCCATGACTTGCAGGAACAGTCATGGGGCTTCTTCTACGGGGGATACCGAATTGATTCAGAAGTAGAACTCCATTCGTTGGGGTGTGTGCTGGTTCAGCCTGCAGACTCCGTGGGTTGTGCGCATTTCTTGGCCCTTCGCGCACCGGCCATTTCAATCGCGGCGGATCAACTCGACACGATGAGCAAGAGGGCTGCCGGAGATGCTCGGGGCGGACCGATGCACGTCGATGGCGCTTACTGCTGGGTCCGTAGCTCAAACCCTGAGCTCAACACATTTATCGCCAATCCCGAATTGGGATACCAGCGCTCATCACGCTCCGATATCTACAAAATACGCTGGTTTGATCGGCTACCGCTCTTAAAAACGGTAGTGGCAACATTGCGAAAATTTCGGAATTTTTGAATTTATTTTCCCGCCGTTACACGGGTAATAATTCTCCTTAGGGTAGAGATTGGGTGTCTCAGCCTCCACATCTGAAAGTGATCCCACACCGGCACTGTTGCGCGCAAAATTGTCCAGTCAGCACAGAGGAT